>MZGQ01000043.1 GCA_002085115.1 Desulfococcus sp. 4484_241 | reverse complement strand
GAGGATGCCGTTGCCGCCGTGGAGCAGGAGATGATTATAGATGCGCTTAAACACACGAGGGGCAAGATTACCCATGCCGCGCAGATGCTCGGCACGACCGTCAGAAAGTTCGCCTACAAGGCAAAACGGTACGGCATAGACTACAGGCATTACCGATAGGCCCGGTGCCAAATCCGGCTCTTTTGACATTGTAATGGGCGATCCCTTTTTTGCCCCCCCTTTATGGTTTATAATGAACCGTAACATCCTTAAAGGAGTTGAAGGCAACCGGGTAAATGCTATCCTGAACGCCGCCGGAATGAACTTCAGCAAGCTGGCCCGCTATGCAGCCGACCTTTTGCGCCTTATTTTTGGCCGGCCCTGTGTGCTTGCCCGGGAACAAAAATGCCCTTTACCTTTGTTTGTAACGGGGGTTTTCAGTATCGACTAAAATAATGTTGCATAGAAAAACTACAGGATTTCAAAATGAAGTTTATTGAACATATCACTCAACATCCGGATACAGGTTCCCGCACCGTGATGTTCCGGGGAGACACCATAACATTCAGGCTTTCGATCCCGGGCGGGATAGCCGGAACCGCATGGATAAGGACCAACATCGGCCACGCTGAGACGGCCAGGAGGGCAATCATTGACGAGGTAGTCAAAAACGTTCCCGGACTCGGCCTTGACTGGTTCGACATACCGATGAAACGCGAAGCAACCGGTGATTTTCTTATAACCTTGCCGCTAATCGAAGTCGGACACTTCGAGGCGAAATGCTTCTTCATGCCGGAGGGGGAAGTGGACCCGGTCTGGCCGGAAGGCCCGAACACCGTGATAAACGTTGAACCCGCCGACACCTGCTACGCCAACACAATCTACAACGCCTTTGTCCGCCAGTTCGGCAAAAACAAGGACGGCAGCGGTTTGCCTGATGCGGCGGACAAAAACTGTATAAACCGGCTGGATGAAAAAGGATACACGGTTATTCCGCAATCGGGCACCTTCCGAGACCTTGCAGAAGAACTGGATTTTATCATAGATACCCTGGGCTGCCGAATCATTCAGCTCCTTCCCATTAACCCTACCCCCACGACCTACGGCCGCATGGGCCGGTTCGGAAGCCCTTATGCGTCTTTGAGTTTTACCGGGGTGGACCCGGCCCTGGCGGTTTTTGACCCCAAGGCCACACCCCTTGAACAGTTTACAGAACTGGTTGACGCTGTCCATGCGCGCAACGCCCTGATTACAATAGACATGGCCGTAAACCACACCGGATGGGCCGCCGGGCTTCATGAAACACACCCTGAATGGCTCAAGCGTGACCCTGAAGGCGAAATCCAGATGCCGGGGGCGTGGGGGGTTACCTGGGCCGACCTTACGAGTCTCGACTACTCCAAAAAGGATCTTTGGCAATATATCGCAGATGTGCTCCTCACATGGTGCAAACGGGGTGTAGACGGTTTCAGGTGTGACGCCGGCTACATGATTCCAATGCCTGCCTGGAGGTATATAATAGCCAAGGTAAGGGACCAGTACCCTGACACAATCTTTCTTCTTGAAGGACTGGGAGGCAAACTGTCTGTCACCCGCGAGCTGCTTAACCTGGCCAATTTTAACTGGGCATACTCCGAGCTGTTCCAGAACTACGACCGCGCACAGGTTGAACACTACCTGCCGCAGGCTCTGGAAATTTCGGCACAAGACGGACTTGCAGTACATTTTGCTGAAACACATGACAACAACCGCCTTGCATCCCGATCGAAAACATACGCCATGATGCGAACGGCCCTGTGCGCCCTGGCCTCCCAGCGTGGCGGGTTCGGATTTGCCAACGGAGTAGAGTGGTTTGCCGACGCCAAGATCGATGTCCATGAAGCCCCACCGCTCAACTGGGGAAACGACGAAAACCAGGTCAAGCATATTCGAAGACTGAACACGCTGCTTAGAACCCATCCTGTTTTTTTCGAAAACGTTGATATAACCTTTATCCAGCAGCAGCCTGGCAACTACATAGTACTCCTGCGCAGCCATGTTCCATCTGGCAAAAAACTGATCATAGCAGTCAATCTCAGCGACACGGACCAGGTGAGATGCACATGGCGCATCCAGCCTGACATGCCAGGCCCTGGGTATATCGACTTGCTGACAGGGATAACGGTTGAGCCGGGGGCGGCAGGGAATGAACAATGGTGCGATCTTTTGCCGGGACAGGTGCTGTGTCTGTCCGCAGACAACGAAGATCTTGGTCTTATGGAAAAATCCAACAATTTTTCGCTTCCCCCTCCCCGCCTGACCAGGCAGTGTCTCAGGGCAAAAGTCATGGAAATACTGTGCTGCTACGGTAACACATTTGACATAGCGGATGTTGACTTTGACCGGTTAGCCAGGAAGTTGGCTGAAAATCCTGTTGACCTGTGCCGCAGCATGAACCCGGAAAACCCGGAAAGAAAGGTGGTTAAATGGCAATGGCCAACCGATCTTAAACGGGAAGTAATGGTTCCACCGGGCCACTCTCTGATGGTGTGCTCTCCATATCCTTTCCGCATCCGGCTGGATGAAGAAACCCGGAACGGCTGCCGCACGGTGGCGTGCGAAAAAAGCCTGCCGCTTGCGGACAGGACTTTTTTTACACTCATTACCCCAATTGACACTCCCGAAAGCGGTGTCCTCCGCCTGCTCCGCATTGTAGTGTACGGGAAAAACGGCAGCCGCCATGAAAAGGCATCTATACTGTTTACAGGCAGCAAAATCCCATCCTCTGTTGACACGGTTTTTACCAGGACAGACCTGTCTGAAGGCGAGCACCTGTTTTTGTCTGCAAACGGAGCCGGTGCTGTGTGCCGTGCAAACGCGCGGTGGGGAAAACTGTCAAGCAAGTATGACGCCCTTCTGGCCGCCAACCTGAATCCATCCTTTCCCGAAGACAGACGCATAATGTTCACAAGGTGCCGTGCATGGATCGTCTTCCAGGGGTATTCACAAGAGATATGCTTCGACTGCCTGGATAGATTTGGCTGGGATGCGAACCGGGGCTACTGGATATTCAGGGTGCCGACAGGACAGGGACAAAGCATTGACCTGATGGTCTCAATGGCGCTCGATAAAGGGAAGAATCTCCTTGGCATTACCTTTGCGCGTATCTTGTCAGATGGAAGGTCGGAAAAGCTGCCTGACAAACAAAAGGTACGCCTCATATTACGGCCGGATATCGAGGACAGGAACTTCCATGACGTCACCAAGGCGTTTACAGGCCCTGAAAATGCGTGGCCGGCAGCTGTGAAAGCATACCCGGACGGCTTTGACTTCACACCGGCACATGACCGGAGGCTGTCCGTTCGCCTTCCTGGCGGGACTTTCGTGCACGAACCGGAATGGTATTATATGGTTTACCACCCTCTCGAGGAAGAACGCGGCCTGGATCCGCTGTCCGATCTGTTCAGTCCGGGATACCTGTCGTTGTTTTTGAAGGGAGGGGAAAGCGCCTGCCTGACTGCTTCGGTCAACGAAGATCCAGCCTGTGATTTGGACGCCTCTTTGCTCTCTCCCCCACGTACCGTGCCTCTGGAAAAGGTATTGCGTGACACGCTTTCCGCCTACGTGGTCCGTCGGGACCCGCTAAAATCGATCATAGCAGGATACCCATGGTTCCTCGACTGGGGACGGGACTCCCTGATAGTCGCAAGGGGACTTATAGCCGCCGACATGACAGAGAATGCCCTCTCGGTTATAAAACAGTTCGGCAGGTTTGAATCGTGCGGAACTCTTCCCAACATGATACATGCCGGCGATCCTGGAAACCGCGACACTTCGGACGCTCCGCTCTGGTTCGCCGTTGCGGTAGCCGACATGTTAAGACATGGCCATGGCACCGTCCTTTATGAAAAGTGCGGGGACAGGACAATTGAAGAGATACTGTTGTCAATAGGCAGGTCCTATGTGAATGGGACCCCGAATGGTATCCGCATGGACGCTGTATCAGGCCTGGTTTACAGTCCGGCCCACTTCACGTGGATGGACACCAACTACCCTGCCTGCACGCCCAGGCAGGGATACTGTATAGAGATACAGGCGCTTTGGCATTTCACCCTCGAACTTCTGGCAATGATAGACCCTGGCGGCCCTATCAGGTGGGAGAATCTGGCAGAACAGGTCAAACGATCTGTCATGGAACTCTTTGTGCTTGAAAACAGCTCCCTTGCCGACTGTATCTATGCCGGAGAGGGCGTATCAGCAAAAGAGGGAGAGCTTGATGACTCGCTTCGGCCCAACCAGATACTTGCGATCACGCTTGGAACCGTGAAGGACAGACAGTTGGACATGACCATACTGGATGCATGTTCCTGCCTTCTTGTACCGGGTGCAATCCGCAGCCTGGCCGACGCTCCTGTCAACCGGCCGCTCGAAATAGTGGTGGGAGGCACAACAATCGGCGACCCGCTGCGCCCCTACCGGGGCCGATACACGGGCGATGAAGACACCAGCCGCAAACCCGCTTACCACAATGGGACCGCATGGACATGGCTCTTCCCATCCTACTGCGAAGCTTGGGCAATGGTGTACGGAGATGAGGGGAAATCTACGGCCAGGTCATTTCTTTCAAGCAGCCTTTGCTTTCTGCGCACAGGATGCGTGGGTCATTTCCCGGAAATAACCGATGGTGATTTTCCACACGCACACCGTGGATGCGACGCACAGGCATGGGGGGTAAGCGAGTGGATAAGGGTATGGAAATTTCTGGAATCAGCTTGACAGTGGAACACAGATGCTTATTCTGAAATGCGTAAGTAAACGCACGAAGGGAGGGCGTCATAATACAGGAGGAGCGTATGAGTATGAAAAAAAGGTATATAAAAAAGGGCAGCGTGTGCAGGGTGACATTCAGGGTTCCTAAAAAAGCGTCTATGGGCGCCTCGTCCATTAATCTCGTGGGGGACTTCAACAACTGGAGCGTGAAGGAGCATCCCATGAAAAAACTCAAAAGTGGCGATTTTACCGTATCTGTCGATCTTGCCGCAGGAAACGAATACCAGTTTCGCTACATTATGAATGGAAAAACATGGGAAAACGACTGGGAAGCTGATAAGTATGTCCCGAGTGAATATGGCAACTGTGAAAATTCCGTTGTTATTGTTTGATGGACTCGTAACAAGTCGAATTTAAAAATTTTTACTGCTGTAACACATTGCAATCATTCATCCCGGAATCGGGAAAATGATGTTTTTCGGACTTTTTACCAGCCTGTCATTGTTTAATACAAAATAATCTCAAGGATAGAAAATATGGGTTTTCTGCAAACGTTTCAGGTGTTTCCAAAAGTTCCCCAAACGCTCAGGTTCATGGAGGTGCTTATTAGAAACATGTGGTGGTGCTGGAACCTTGAAGTTATAGACCTGTTCCGGCGCATAGACCCTAAACTGTGGGACGAGTCGGGCCGGAATCCGATCGCCTTTTTCACAATGATAGAGCAGGAAAAGATCGACAGGCTTGCCCATGATGCCAGTTTCCAGACCAACATGGAGGAGATCAGGGAGAAGTTTACCCGTGAAGTTGTTGAGCCTGCCACAGACGTACACTACCGGTCTTCCTCTCCAAATGACATAATTGCATACTTTTCAATGGAGTTCGGCATTCATGAAAGTCTGCCGCTTTTTGCAGGCGGCCTGGGCATTCTTGCCGGGGACCATCTCAAGGCTGCCTCTGACCTGGGGCTGCCGGTCGCAGGTGTAGGCCTCTTTTACGCCAACGGTTACTTCAGGCAGTTCCTGGACCATGACGGGTGGCAGCAGGAGAAGTACCCTGAAACAAATCTGTATTATCTTCCAGTGGAAAGGGTGAAAAACTCCGACGGTGGGGACCTGAAGATTTCCGTAACCGGTCCGGACGGCGAGATACAGGCAATCGTTTGGAAAATAAGGGTAGGAAGGACCACTCTCTTTCTTCTCGACACCAACATAAGGGAAAATCCACCACAGTTCCGTGAAATCAATTCACGTCTCTACAGATCGACCGGTAAGGCACGTCTTTGCCAGGAAATAGTTCTTGGCATTGGAGGAATGAAGGCACTCCAAGCCATGGGCCTGAACCCTGTGGTGTGCCACATGAACGAAGGGCACTGCTCGTTTTCCAGTGTCGAACGCGTTGCCCAGATACGTGAACTTCACAACGTTGACCTGAAAACCGCTATCGAGATAAACGCCCGAACAAACATATTCACGACACACACGCCGGTGGCAGCCGGATACGACGAGTTCCCGCCCGACCTGGTGCGGCCCTGCCTCGTTCCGTTTGAAAAAAGACTGGGCATTCCGGCTGACGACCTGATAAAGTGGGGACAGGCGGACGGCTCCAACCCGGCATGCCCTTTCTCCATGTTCGTGCTTGGACTTCACCTTACACAAAACATAAACGGTGTAAGTGAACTTCACGGGTCTGTAGCAAGGAAGATGTGGTCCCATGTCTGGCCCGGCCTTCCTGTCAAGGAAGTGCCTATCCGCCACATAACCAACGGTGTCCATATCCCGTCATGGATCTCCATAGAGAACGCCCTGCTTTACCAGCGCTACCTCGGAAGGGATTGGGCTGTGGATATATGGAATAATAGCGAATTGGCACGGCGTATTGAGGATATTTACGACGAGGAACTCTGGCGTGCCCATGAAATGAGTAAAACCCGTTTAATCCGCTCATGCAGGAGGTGGATGACCAGGCAGTATGGAAGGCGCAACGCGCCCAAATCGGTCATGAAAGAGGCTGAGTCTGTACTGGACGATGACGCCCTGACGATAGTGTTTGCGCGCAGGTTCGCCTCTTACAAGAGGGCTACTCTGCTGCTGCGCGACCCGGACAGGCTGAAAGCCATCCTCTCGTCCAAGGAGCACCCTGTACAGCTGATATTCGCCGGCAAGGCCCATCCCAGGGATGATGATGGCAAACGCATAATACAGCAGATAGTTAACTTTGCCAAGGAACCGGAGTGCAGGCACAAGATCATATTTCTCGAAGACTACGACATCAACATGGCAAGGCACCTGGTGCAGGGGGCAGACATATGGCTGAACACGCCGAGACGGCCTCTTGAAGCCTGCGGTACATCCGGCATGAAGGCCGCAGCCAACGGGGGGCTGAATGTAAGCATCCTGGACGGATGGTGGTGTGAGGGATATTCCCCGGAAGTTGGATGGGCCATCGGCAACGGCGAGGAGTATGATGACACAGACTACCAGGACGCGGTGGAAAGTCACGCCCTGTATAACGTGCTTGAAAACGACGTTATCCCCTGTTTTTATGACAGGGGAAACGGGGGAATCCCGGACAGGTGGGTAGCCATGATGAAGGCGTCTATGCGTATGGTGCTGGAACGGTTTTGCGCTCACAAGATGGTCGACAGGTATGACTCAACCTTCTACTTACCGGCAATGAGCGCCTACTACGATCTGACCGAAAACGGCGCGCGGGAGGCTATACGGTTAAGCGAACAACACATCCGGCTGAGAGAACTATGGAATGCTATCACCATAGAATCTCCCAGGAGGCTTACCGGAGGCGCCTTCAGGATTGGGGACTCGGTAGCCCTGTCGGTTGTTGCGCATTTGGGGAAGCTGCTCCCAGAAGAGGTGGAGGTGGAAGTGTACTACGGTCCATTAAAGGGCATAGAAGAAATCGAAGATGGAGAATCGATCCCCATGGGAGTCAAGGAAAATCTCGGAAACGGTGCCTACCGTTACGAATGCTCCCTTGTTTGCCGGACTGCGGGAAGGTTCGGCTTTACCGTCAGAGTAATGCCAAAGGCCGATAATTTTATAAAATACACTCCCGGCCTTATAACCTGGGCATAACGGACATACTAAGCCTCAACGAGATAATCCAACAAACGGAGAAAACTCAAAATGTCAGGTGCAAGTAAAAAACCCCGCGTGCTTATTGTGACCCCGGAGGTGACCTACCTCCCGGAAGGGATGGGCAATATGGCCAACCTCAGTGCCAAGGCAGGAGGCCTGGCTGATGTTTCAGCGGCACTGATAAGCTCTCTTTTTGAGCAGGGAGGGGATGTACATATAGCCCTGCCCGACTACAGGCACCTGTTTGCACACGGCGCCGACTCGGTTTTGAAAAAAGAGTTTAAAAATATCCGGGAAAAGGTGCCGCAGGAACGGGTTCACCTGGCGGAAGACAGGGCTTTTTTCTATTTAAACGCAGTCTATTCCTATCACTCCTGGGAAAACATTAAAATAGCGCTTGCCTTTCAACGCGAGGTAATAAACAACATAGTGCCCAGGGTAAAACCCGATCTCATCCACTGCAACGACTGGATGACCGGTCTGATTCCGCCGATGGCACGCGAACTTGGCATTCCGTGCCTCTTTACCATCCACAACATATTCACCGTAAAAAGAACCATGGCTGAAATCGAGGACAGAGGTATCGATACGGCGGCTTTCTGGAAGCATCTTTACTTCATCCGTTCTCCTGCAAACTACGAGGAAAGCCGGGAGACAAACCCGGTTGACTTTCTGGTTTCCGGCGTGTTCGCGGCACATTTTGTAAACACCGTAAGTCCAACGTTTCTGAGGGAGATCATAGAAGGACGGCACCCGTTTATTGAAGAGCCTCTTAGACGGGAACTGGAAAACAAGTACAACGCTGGCTGCGCCGTCGGGATACTGAACAGCCCTGACCCGTCATTCAACCCCGCAACAGACCGGTATCTTGCCCTTACATACGGCCCGGAATCGGCGGCTGCCGGGAAAAGCGCCAATAAAAGACACCTCCAGCAGCTCCTGGGCCTTATAGAGAACCCTAATGCCCCTGTTTTTTTCTGGCCTTCCAGGCTGGACACCATTCAAAAAGGAAGCCAGCTAATGGCGCATATTCTATACGACGTGGTTTCCCGCTACTGGAATCTGCCCCTCCAGGTGGTTTTCGTGGCAAACGGAGAATTCCAGCAGCACATGCGGCATATCGTCTGGCAGTTCAACCTTCCAGGCCGTGTCGCGGTTTGCGATTTTGACGAAAAACTTTCCCGCCTTGCCTACGGCGCATCCGACTTCGTGCTTATGCCATCCTCCTTTGAGCCTTGCGGCCTCCCCCAGATGATCGGTCCGATATACGGCTCGCTGCCGGTGGCAAGAGACACCGGGGGCATACACGACACCGTCACACCCATAGACGTTGACAACAACAGGGGCAACGGGATTTTGTTTGAAACATTTGACGCTCAGGGACTCTCCTGGGCCATTGACCGCGCTATCGATTTTTACAGGCTTCCACAAAAAACCAGGGAAAAACAGATCGCACGGATCATGTCGGAAAGCATGTCTATGTTCAACCACTCGGTTACGGCAAAACTGTATATAAAACTTTACGAAACAATGCTCCAACGTCCGTTTATCAATCCGTGACAGCTACTTTTATGAGCATGAAAAGGTCGACACCTGTGACTGCAGATAAACCGGATCGGCTTGCCCGGGCCATGATCGAAAATGATCCCCACCTTGAACCCTATTCGGAGGCATTGGTGCACAGGCTCTCCATGGCGGCCGAAGCCGAGAAAAAAATATCGTCCGGTTTTGCCGGGCTGTCTGACTGCGCCCGCGGGCATGAATATTTCGGTCTGCACAGGACACCTGACGGCTGGGTCCTCAGGGAGTGGGCGCCCAACGCCAGTGCCATATTCCTGATAGGCGACATGACCGGTTGGGAATGCCGAAGCGATTTTATGCTCGAACGTGTATCCGACGACGGTACGTGGGAGATCAGGTTGCCGGAGCACTCAATGGCTCACGGTGACCTTTACCGTTTTTTTGTCAAATGGCCGGGCGGGGAGGGCGACCGCATACCGGTATATGCAAGACGCGTGGTCCAGGATCCGCAAACCCTTATATTCAACGCCCAGGTCTGGGAGCCTCCCACCCCTTACCGGTGGCAATACCAATCGCCGTGCATGGATGAATGGCCCCTGCTCATATACGAGGCCCACGTCGGTATGGCGCAGGAGGAGGAGAGGATCGGCACCTACCGCGAATTTATCGACACGGTTCTCCCGCATATTGTTTCATTGGGATACAACACGCTACAGCTGATGGCGATACAGGAGCATCCCTACTATGGCTCCTTTGGATACCACGTATCCAGCTTTTTTGCGGCATCGTCGCGGTTCGGCACTCCTGACGATCTAAAGGCCCTAATAGACGCTGCCCACGGAGCCGGGCTGAGGGTCGTAATGGATATAGTCCATTCTCATGCCGTAGCAAACGAGGTGGAGGGGCTTGGCAGATTCGACGGCACCCGATGCCAATATTTCCACGATGGACCCCGTGGCGTGCACCCGGCCTGGGGTTCCCTTTGCTTTAACTATGGGAAAGAGCAGGTTCTAAGATTCCTTCTCTCCAACTGCCGTTTCTGGCTGGAGGAGTATCGTTTTGACGGATTCAGGTTTGACGGCATTACCAGCATGCTTTACCTTGACCACGGCCTTGGCAAGGCGTTCACATCATACGACGACTACTTCAACGCAAACGTGGACGAGGATGCCCTTGTCTACCTCTCGCTTGCAAACAGGGTTATCCATGAAATACGGCCGGACGCTGTGACCATAGCCGAGGATATAAGCGGGATGCCGGGACTCGCGGTTTCCAGGGAAAGGGGCGGAACCGGGTTTGATTTTCGGCTCGCCATGGGAGTACCGGACTACTGGATACGTCTTGTCAAGGACTACCGGGACGAAGATTGGCCGCTTGGCCAGCTCTGGTACGAACTCAACAACCGCAGGCATGACGAAAAATCGATAAGCTACGCTGAATCGCACGACCAGGCGCTGGTGGGAGACCAGACTCTCATGTTCAGGCTTGCCGGACCCGCAATGTATGAGCACATGACGGCAGACGACCCTGATATAAAAATCGACAGGGCCATGGCCCTTCACAAAATGATAAGACTGATAACAATGACCACGGCCGGGCATGGATACCAGACTTTCATGGGGAACGAGTTCGGGCACCCCGAATGGATCGATTTTCCACGACCGGGGAACAACTGGTCCTACCACTATGCCAGACGCCAGTGGTCGCTGGTAGACGCCCCGCACCTGAAGTACCGCTTCCTGTGTGACTTTGACAGGGATATGATTGCGCTTGGAAAAAAATGCCGTCTGTTCGAAGATCCATGGCCACGGCTTTTGCATGAAAATTCACAGGACAAGGTTATCGCGTTCAAACGCGCGGGCCTGGTCTTTGTCTTCAACTTTCATCCTACCGCCTCGTACACCGACTATGGAATTTACGCACCAGCCGGCAAATACAGTCTGATATTGGACAGCGATAGCCCGGCCTATGGAGGACATGGCCGCCTTGTGCCGGGACAGGAACAGTTCACACTACCGGCACCGGATGGAAAACCTGAATCCGGTATCTTGATGCTCTACCTGCCCACAAGAACCGCAATTGTTCTGGCCCATGAACCACACAGGTCCGAACAAGCCACAAATTGTCCCTGAAGATTAAGAGTGTTCCTTCTCGATGGCTATGGCGGAAACCTTGTATTCAGGAATCTTTGCAACAGGATCGA
>MZGQ01000042.1 GCA_002085115.1 Desulfococcus sp. 4484_241 | reverse complement strand
TTGCGGGTGTCTTCGACGTTCATCTGAACAATAATGGCGCCATAGCCGTCAAAATACCGCAGATAGGTATCGATTCGCCGATCCAGTTCGGGCGCTTTAGAGATTTTTCCGTTTGAGATTTCTGACTCCCGGTCAACATGCCCGCCAGGGCCCCGCCGATAGCAAATGAATCCCAATATTTTGCCGCGATAAACGTAGAGCCGAGGGCACCGGTCATCAAGGGGATACGGGCCTTGGTCTTAATCTCCTGCCCAAACTCAGTGGTCAAGTCGACATTAGGAAAGATACAATCGTCAGGATCATTACTCAAACCACTCTTGAGCCCTTGCGAGCCGTAGGCATAACCCTGGATGCGCAGTGAATTATACGAGACACCCACTGCTGTGGTGTTGTTGGCACCAGCCGTGACCAGCCCGAAATCTCTGGGATACAGGAGCTTGCGTCCCACCATACTTGACAACCAGGTTTCGCATTTCCCCTGGCAATCTGCACGGCAAAGCGTGCATAGGCCTGATTCTGTTGGATTGCCTCGATTAACCGTTCCCAGTACATCGTTTTTTTTATCAAATCGCATCATGATAATTCTTCCTCCTTGTTTTCGAACTGCATGTGTGTTTACAGGATTATGGCCTCAGACCTCGTCTTAGTGGCACCCATGCTTCGTACCATTTTTCAGCTTTTAAGCACTGCCCCGGTTGGCGGCTGACCCCCAGACGGCCATCCTTGGCAGCTCCTTGGAATAATATTCATCAAATATCCGCCTTTTCAATGACTGGTGCGTGCTCCCAATTATAAAAATTAAACCGCTTTTGCAAGCTTTTTTTTTATTTTTGTTATAAACACATAAAATATCCGGTTTAACCGGTATGGGGTATGATTTGGCAGCCCAAACAAGGAGGTATGCCAATGTCGTCGTACCCCGATACCGCAGTGAGGCGGGCAATGAAAATTTGCAAGATTATTTTACGTGCAATGAGCGGAGAGAGCACCTGGTTCAAGGCGGCGCAGATAACAGGTATGAGCGACCGTATGATGAAACGATGGAAATTACGTTACAAAAGTATGGTTACGACGGTTTGTTTAATCGTTGCAGGGCAGAGGCCTTCGCCCGAAAGGGAGCCATATGGCAGGGTGTACCCTTCATAAGGATTACCATGGAATGCCTTTGGCCCCCCACACAAGCTACAACTCTCCCAGGCCTGTGTCAGGCCTTGAGAGCTTTTATTATGGCCATGCAATCATCTTTATTCATAATCTTTGGAACAGGATAGGTCGGATTACACTCTCTCAAGGCTCGCTCAGCCATCACTGGAATATCCTTATCTTCGATGCAGTCAAATTTCTCTGGAAGCCCCAACCGTTTGTTCAACTGCCTGATGGCTTCTATAAAGGCTTTGGCTTTCCGGGCCTGATCCATACCGGGCCTGGAGACACCGACCGCATCCGCAAGTTCCGCCAGCCGTTTATGCGCCTTTTCCCCATACCATTCAAGCACATAAGGCATGATCACCGGCATGGCAAGGCCGTGTGGAACGTTATACATCCCGCCGAGATTATGGCCGATACAGTGGATGTTACCCACGCCGCCGCGGGTAAAGGAATATCCTCCATAATAGGCGGCTTTCAACATCTGCCCGCGCGCCTCTATGTCCCGGCCGTTTTCAAACGCTTTTTCAATATTGCCGAAAATGATCTTCGCTGCCATAACGGCTTTTCCGCGCGTATCCTTATTGTTGTAAAACTTCCCGATGTATGACTCAACAGCATGCGTCAGGGCATCCATACCCGTGGTGGCAGTGATGTGAGGCGGCAGACCGACCGTCAGCATCGGATCCAAAACCGCATATTTCGGACGGATAACAGGATCGGTTATCGGATATTTTTCATGTGTTTCAGGGTCTGACACCACTGCCGCTATGGTTGTCTCGGAACCGGTGCCGGCCGTGGTGGGAACGGCAAAAATCGTTGGGGGCAGCAATGAACCCATCTTAAAAGCGGGAAGTATCACCTTGAACAGGCCCCTCATCCTGGGAATCGGCCGGTTTGGCCGGGCCACCCTGGCTGCTGTTATTTTGGCGCAATCCATTGATGAGCCACCGCCAAAACCGATAATAGCCTGGCAGTTATTCTCCTTATACACCTTTAAGGCCGCTTCGATGTTGGCAATAGTGGGGTTGGGTTGCACCTTGTCATAGACAAAGTACTCTATGCCTGTTGCCTTTAACTGTTCAAAAAGAGTGTCGAGCATATTAAGGCTCATAAGGCCTGGGTCTGTAACAACAAGGACCCGGGCAAAGCCTCTCTCTTTGATAACAGCGGGAAGCTTCTTTAGACTGTCCGCGCCTTCGATCACTTCAGGCTCAAGCCAAGGCATAAGCTTCATTCCTATACCTGTGCAAAATTGAAAAATCCGGTAGTAAACCTTTTTCAGCGTCCAAGGCATTAGTGTCCTCCACTATGATATAATAATCGCATAATCTCCGGCGAAGGGTACAGGGCATATACTATCACCGCAGAACCATCTTCTTCCCCGCTCAACTGTTGTGCCCCGAAATTCAACAATGAGTTTTAGTACCTGACCTGTTCCACGTCAAACACGTTACCTGAGGGCAACCGTACAAGTGTAACATCAAAAACGGTGGTCTGAAACCCCTTGACCATAGACCTTAAATTCTCTGGTGTTAAACGTATATTGGCAGGAAGGTAGGTAATATCACCTGTAAGAGGTTCGTGCCCTGTTATCTCAAGGTCGAGAGGGGCGGCGTTCTTCAAAAGGTCTGTCCACCTGCTGTTTTTAAATCGCTGCGTACGAAGGTAAAAGGTGATTATACCGGCGGTTTTCCTGTTCAGATGCTTATCTTCTATAAGGGTCTCAAGCCGCGTTTCTGCCTGCGCAGAAGGCCGTGACCGCAGGTATATGTCAAAATGTTCCACCGGCGCTCCGTTCTGGTCCCTTATACGGAAAATAAGCTGGGCATGGGCCTCGTACTGTTTGCGCGGCTCCCAGTCGGTAAACTGTTTCTTCAGCACTGCGGCCCGCTTGAACGTAGATGCATGGGCTTTTGCGAACAGCTTACCCGCAGCAAGGTATGAGTCATGATCAGGGGGTGTTTCAAGGGCTGCCTTTACAAGAGGCATAACCTCGCCCCTGTTCTCTTTTCCGCTCACTATACCGGTTTTTTCACCGGAATGGGAAGTTTCAAACACCACTGCAAAGGGAACCGGGGTACGCCGGGCATCACCAGACAGCGACATGCCGGATATATAATAATTGGTGTCGACTATCCGGTGGCCTTTCAGTCTCTTTTCCACCAGCGAGGCATTCTTTTCCGCCGTCAGGTTAAAGGCCCTGTCACGAGGCGATATGACCACGTGGTTAAAATTAAGGTTTCCGGCAGCCGTTCGTACCGTTGAATCGGAAGAATCCTCCTTTACGTAACGTATCGGCATAAGGCGCATGGCAGGCGGCACCTGGGATCCTATTATGCAATACTCCCTTACACCGTAATCCTCCAACATGCGCGTGCCATCCTTGAGAAAGTATGTGTGCAGGTCAAGAGTATCGGAAGAGCCAAGTTCCAGCTCGTCCAGTATACGGTAACCGCAATCCGTACCCAAAAACAGCGAACGGCCCCAACGTGCGAGCTGCCCCTGCCCGATATGGGCAAGCCCGCTTCCAAAATTGGCACCCGCCAGATGTACAAGGTTACACACAGGTCCCGGCCTTGGGGAAAAACGTCTGATCCAGTTTCTTGCAACAAGGGCGCCTGTGCTGTGTATGATAACGTTGAAACCGGACTTGAACAGGTCGGGATGATCGCACCTTAACGCACGATCCATCGCAAAGCTCACATCGTCAAGGGTTATGCCGTCGTTGAGCGATATCCAGCGGCTCAGGTCGATCTCGCGCACCTCGCGCGCTCCCAGCCATTTTCGAAGCTGCGCCGGCAGGTCGCCGTAAATCTTATCCGGCGTATTGTCTTTTCCCTCTGTGCTGTAGCCATGTACCATAAGAATCGGTTTCATGAGACCTCTCTCCGTTATTTAATCCCCTGCCTTATGGAGTCCTTTACGGGGATTTTTCGGTGTTGGCCGTGCTGATCTCGGCGTTGAGCAAACTTCCCTTTTCGACCGTGAGGGTTCTGCATCTGACCTTTCCGGTGCATGAGCCGGATGCCAGAAGGGCAAAATCACCGTCAACCGTCACATCGCCATCAAATGAACCGGCGATTGTAATGGACGCAACACGCACCGTCGCTGCCACGCGCCCCTCTTTTGCAATAACAACCGAATCCCCCTCAATTGTCCCCTGCACTTCCCCCTTTATAACAAGGTTGCCCCTGACCGTTATTTTCCCCTCAACTGCAAGGCCATCGTCTATTATCGACATTCCATCCCGGCTTTTATCCATCTGACTTCTCCTGAAATATATTCAACAGAACATCACCCATAACAGTGTCTCCCCTTCTTACCACAAGGCGGTACGTGAGACGACTTTCACCGCTATCCCTGTCATTCAGCCCGGTCAGATGCGCCGGACAGGGGATGTTGCCACTGACCGGCCACTCCACCAAATCATCGCCAAAACCGGCAAACACCTTGACCCCTGAATTGCCATCCACGTTCGTAATCATGTCGGCCAGGCATAACTCCCGGACATCCTTCTCCGAAATCTCCAGGCTGTCGCCCGGCCTGCAGCAATAAAGCATTCCCTGCCTCTTGCCGGGTCTAATCATCAGATATTTCAGAACCGGCGGCGCTACCTCGACAAAAAGCTTGCCGACCAAACTGCCATCCTTGCGTGTTACAACTACCTGGTACTCCCTTCCCTCTTTGCCCAGAGAGTAACGTTTTAAAAGATCCTTGCCGGTATCTATCAAGTACCCCCTGTCTTCGCCCGTATTGTTCCTTTTATTGCCCACGAACCCCTTGAAATTGACCGTCACGTCATTGTAACCGTTATCCCCGGCAAGGCCGATTATCCTGAAAAAATCCCCTTTTACAAGGTCGACATGGCCATAGTTTGGAAATATTCTCTTTTGCCCGTTTATTTCGACATTAAAAAACAAGGAACCTGCCGCATCGGTATCTACGACCGATATGTTCTGAGCCGCGTTCATCTGCTGATCCCCTATTGCGACATACACGAGCCCGCATTGGATCGAATCTTTGCGGACGATCAGCCTTGAATCGCGTGTAACTTTCAAATTTTTATTGAAATCGTTAAGGCCGCCGACGCCCAGCAGGTCCACCGTCAGCCCCCGTTTGTAGTTTGCCTCTATGTGGGTGACGCGCAGCTCGTCGCCCGGCCGAACATAAAGGGTCTGGTGGTTTGCTACGAGAACCGGCGATGCTCCATTTACGGAAACAAGAATGTAGCTAAGTTCCGGCTTATCCAGGTACCAGCCCGGTGTTTCAGGAATAATACCCAGAAGATCCATGAAGGCATTTATCGCATAGTTATGGTGACTCACCTTTTCGGCAAGAGGCAACGACTTGCTGGTTTCTATGCCGAATGCGGGGATGCCGCAGGTGTATACCGCATAATAGGTAGCTGAACCTCTCTGCTCCTTGTGCCTTGAATCCGGGTCATTTGTCCTGTGGTTGTTGAAATGAAAATAGTGGGCCGGATTTTTTATGTGCTTGTTGACCTCTTCTGCAACCGAACGAGCCATCCTGCCAAGCTCCAGGACAGCCCCGGTTTCGGGATTAACATAAGTTTCACAATCGGCTATAATCGACTGGCCGAAACGGTCAGGGTTCCTCATGCTGCTTTCCCATTTTGGCGAATAAAAACCTGACCCGTCGTGGAGATTCAACAGGCAATCGCTCTGTGCAATAAGGTCTTTCAATATCTCCACTATTCTTGCCTCATAAAACTGCCTGTTTACATGCCCCGAAAAAGTGCGGTTAAGGTCCTTGTTGACCTGTCGCCGGTTCAGCATGATCGACTGAAAATTGGCCCTTGGAACTACAATAAGGTTCCCCTTTGCCAGCACAAGATCCACATACAGGTCAGCAGACATGAATCCTCCCGGCTCATCCCCCTGTATACCGCCAATCAAAAGAAGCGTTTTACCTTCCCGCTTTCCATAAACCCTGTAAACATGAAGTTCATAATCGGTGTTTTCAAAATAAACCGTATGCTCCGGCAAACGGGGAGATGCATGGGATGGAAGTGCCAAAGCAAGCAAAAAACACAGTATCATCAAAAAAGAACCGGATCTGCCGTCACGGCGCAATAAAACTCTCCCTACAATACCATACATATTCATCTTTCTCCGTTCCCCCAAAACTATTGTCCCAAGGCACCAGGCGGCATATTACCGCCAACAGTATCAGCCGGCGCGGACGAGGCGGAAGGCCCGGCTGACTCGACAGGCTCGGCGGGTTTTATGGCCTTGGCCGGTGTGGCAGGTGCGACTTTTGCCATTACGATTTTAACAGGGAACATAGATTTGTAGATCAATGTTCCATCGGTGGAAAATATGTATACTGTCGCGTTTTCAAAATCGCCCGGATTGTCTATCTGCGTCTGCATGGTTACCGGCTTGTATCTGGCAATGGAAAAGTATTGTCCCCGTCGTGCCTCAGCCGGGACACCATTGTTCATGTAAACCGGCGGCACCACCATGCGCCTTACTTTATCGCCCTCTTTACCCTCAAGCACCACGAAAATGCGGCCCGACACATATCCAGGCAAGTTCCCCGTCTTTTTTACTGCAAACTCTATCCTGGTGGCCTCGGTATCGGAGGTCTGGATTACGCGGAAATTTTCTATGGCAACAACCGGCAAAACGGTGGTGTCCGTTAGTGGAAGCGCCGGCATCAACATCCTGTTCTTCAGTGTCGTTGCCGAAAGTATCATTGTTTTCCAAAACGGCAAGCTGCGCCAGCAACCTGTCGTTTTCATCCACCAGGGACTTTATCCGGGCACGGCATGTCTCAAGCTCCTTTGTTGCCTTTTTCGTGTCGATCCTGGCGGTTATAAACAGCGCACAGAAACATAGGGCAACTATCATTGAAACCGCCACGACAACCGCAGCAGTTATTACATACCGTCTGAAGGCAGGCACTCGAACCACCTTCCCGGTATCGCTTACAAACAGTACGGTCCAGTTTAAATCTTTCCGGGAACCGGGCCCGTTGTTTCCTTCTGATCCAGCTTTTTCCACGCTTCCCTGTAGATCTTCCATTTTCCGTTTTCCCGCTTGATTATAAGGGTTTTGATACCAACGTCACTGTACCTGTCCGAATCGTACTTCTGCACAAAAGAGACCTTGCAACGTCTGCCGGACTGTTCGATGAATTTCAAGGATTCCATTGCAACCCGCACATACTCATACTGTCTGTTCAATCTACGCTTGTAGGCAAGCCACCTTCTTTTGTTCATCCCGTCCGACATAAAACCCTGAGAATAAAAAGAGCCGTACGACTTTATATCTCTTCTGCTCCATGCGGCAAGCCACTGTTTGAGCATGTTGGTGACATCCTTTTCGACTATTACCCTTTCGTGCAGTCGCCGGCATGCCAGAACCAGCGGACTTTTTGCAACACCGCCCTTGCTGCCCGCTACCTGTTTGTAGGTGTCTCCAACTATTTTCAACTCCCCTGACAGGTCGGAAAGGAAAAATTTCTTTTTCCCGACATCTATGCGTCTGTCATCTGCTTCCAGAAACTGGTCAAAAAAGAGAACATAATCATTACAATACCTGACCGCGTAAAGCGATGACGATCCTGATACAACCGGCATCCCATCATTGCTGAAACAGTCCCGAAGACGGCGCCACCCGTTCCACCAGCCCATTTCCGGGAGATAGCTGTCGTCATAAAGGTCCAGATAGTCATGATATGACCCGCTGCAAAGCGCTTTGTTCCACCTGCCAAGAAGTTCCCTGACCTTACGCCCGAGCGAATCGTTCCTGTTTTCTGAAGCATCAACAATCTTTTCCACGATCACTATGGGCGTATGGTTTAGTTTTATATAGCGTGAAAGTTCTTCTATGCTGCCGTTTTCCAGGGCAACGCATCCGTTGGAATCGTAATCCTTTAAAACCTTGTTTGTGCCATGAAGCCATATTGAGTTGCCATCCCTTCCTGCCAGCCTGTCAAGCAGGTTTGGATAATCGGTCGGGAAGGCCATTACACCGTAAATCGGGGCAAGCTCTCCGTCCGTGTACCTGTTTGTGAAAAAGTAGATACCCTCGGGAGTTTTCTTGTCCCCTGCCCTGGTTTTTGGCCCATGATTCTCACCGGTTGTACATCTCCATCTGCCCTTCTCCAAGGGATGGCCCTGGGGAAAGGAAAAAAGAAAAAGCCTCTGGGTCGCCTTTTCGACCAAAACAGCGTACTCCGGTATAAAACCATCCTCTGAATAAACGGCAAGGTCAGGGACAACAGGACGTAAAACAGCCTTGTTTGCCATGGAACCTTCCGAAACTGCAATAAACGCAAAAAGAGCAACAACACAGAACGCAGACACAACTTTCCAGTTCAAAAAACCTTCCGGCCTCATTTTTCACTTTTTCCTTTTCCTGTTTATCCCAAGATGCCTGTATGCCTTGTCAGTAGCCTTTCTGCCCGAAGAAGTGCGCTGGATAAACCCCTCGGCCAGCAGAAAAGGTTCAACAACGTCAACCAGTGTATCGGTCTCCTCCTGCAGGGTCGCGCCAATAGCCTCTATTCCGACCGGCCCACCGTCATAGTATTCGATAATGGTCTCAAGGTAGGAACGGTCAAGACCTGTAAGCCCCTTGTCGTCAACGCCTTCGAGCGCAAGCGCCTCGTTTATCGCCTCAACCGTTATTACTCCTCCATAACGCACCTGTGCGTAATCCCTCACCCTGCGCAACAGCCTGTTCACTATGCGGGGAGTTCCCCTGGACCGCCTTGCCAGCTCCATGGCGCATTGCTTATCGACAGACAGTCCGAGAAGGATTGCAGATCTGTGCACTATAAGCGCCAGCTCCTCCGGCGTGTAAAAATCGAATTTCCTGAAAATGCCGAACCTGTCCCTGAGCGGTGCGGACAAAAGCCCTACCCTGGTTGTAGCCCCGATAAGCACAAAACGGTTCAGCCTGTAACGATGGCACCTGGCGTGTATCCCTTTGTCAAAAACAAAATCAACGGCAAAGTCCTCCATGGCGGGATACAAAAACTCCTCGGTGGTCCTGGGCAGCCTGTGTATCTCATCCACGAACAGGATGTCTCCCCTCTTCATGTGGGTAAGCATACCTATCAGGTCCCCTCCCCTCTCAAGCGCAGGCCCTGATGTGATTGTAAGATCGGTACCCATCTCCGCAGCTATAATATGGGCCAGGGTTGTTTTGCCCAGCCCCGGGGGACCGTGAAAAAGAACATGTTCAAGCGGCTCGCCCCTCTGCCTGGCAGCGCTTATCGCTATTTGCAGCGTAGCCACTGTCTCTTTCTGCCCAACGTAGTCATCAAACCCTGACGGCCTTAATGAAAAAAGCTCCTCCGCCGTATCCTCTGGAGTCTCTTTGCCGGAAACAACTCCGGGTGAATCGGAAGAAAAAGTAATGATTTTTTCTTTTTTTTTCATAACCTGCCGTGCCTGAATATCTCGTCAAAAAGCTCTTCAGGGGTCGATATCAGCGGATTCTCCCTCAGCGCAGCCGCCACCATCTGCCTTGCCTCAGCCATTTTGTATCCAAGCTGCTCAACAAGCACCTCAAGGGTTTGCCCCGCCACATCGCCCAACACAACCCGGCCACCCTGCGGAGAGCCTCCGCCTGCTGCGAAACGGCCGACCTTCCCTTCCAGCGTTGCGATCATTTTCTGTGCCGTCCTTGCGCCAACGCCCTTCAAACGGCCAAGAAGCCCCCCGTTTTTTGACTCTATCGCCGCGGCCACCTCTGCCACGGGAATCGTAAGACACGCCGCAGCCTTTAGCGGCCCGATAGCTTCGACCGTTATCAAAAGCTGAAAGAACTCCTTTTCCTCCTCCGAGTTGAAACCGATCAGGACCGGCTTGGGCTGCCTTTCGGTCTGGTGATGATAGATGTAAAAAAATACGGGGTCCCCCTCCTTCTTCTCTTTTATCGAATCCATAACTATGGGTGGTAACAGAACCTCATAGCCCACCTGGTTTGCGAGCAGCAGGATACGGTCCTCATATTTCCTGAAAAGCGTCCCTTCAAGATAAGCTATCATACCTCAGCAACCCCATGATCGCCAGCGCAAGAGCGTCCGACGCGTGATCCGGCCGGATAGGCCCGTCATGCTCCAGAAAATGCTGCACAGCCTCTCCCACCTGTCTTTTCCCCGCATTCCCGTTGCCTGTAACAGCCTGCTTCACCTCGCGCACAGGCACCTTTATCGCCCTCACCCCGGCATGAAAACCAGCAAGAAGGACCACCCCGCACACCTCGCCAAGAACTATGCCGGACACCGGGAACTTTCCAAGGGAAAACACGTCCTCAATAACCATCATGTCCGGCTTTTCATCCTTCAATATATCTTCAATACCCGAATATATCTTGTGAAGACGGCATGGCAGGGAATCGCGGGGAGAGGTGCTTATGCTTCCGAAAGAATATCCCGCAACCCTCAGGCCCTCCCCCCTGATTATCCCCACCCCGGTATCGGCGAGCCCGGGATCTATTCCGACAATCTTAACCATTCCACCCTGCCGGCCATATAACAAAACAACATTATTGGCTAAGAGCCTTCAGCTTCTGTTGCGCGGCCCTGGCATCTGACGAGTCCGGGAACAGTTTCATCAGCTTTTCAAACACCAGCCTTGCCTCTTTGTCTTTGCCTATCAAGTGAAAAGCCATGCCCTGCTTCAAAAGAGCGGCAGGCGCCTTGTTGCCCTTCGGATAATCATCAACCACCTTCTGGTACTCAAGGATGGCCTTCTCATACCACTTTTCACGAAAATAACTCTCCCCTATCCAGAACCGCGCGTTATCACACAGCTCCGAATCTGGGAAACGTTCCATGAGCTCTTTAAAAGATTTCCTTGCCGCGTTGTAATCTCCGACATTGAAGGCCTGCCTGGCAAACTCATACAGCCTCTTGTCAGACACCCTGCTCCTATCCTTCCCAGCTTTTTCATCCTCTTTTGCGGTTAGGCCATTGCCGGCCGCCTGACCGGCCTTATCGCCCCTGCCGGGTTCGACATCCCGGCCTCTCCCCATGCCCAGGCGATGTTCTATGGCTGCTATCCTTTCAAGGAGGCCACTGCTCAAAGCATACATGTTTTCCTGCCGCGCCTTGTCCGCTTCTGTTATCCGGCCGCGCAGCTGCTCTATCTCATGGCCAGTTTCCTCGATCTTCCCCCTGAGCTCCTGCAGTTCCTCCCTCAGGCTGTTAAAGTCAGCCCTCAGTGCGGCAAAATCGGACCTCAGTGCGGCAAGATCAGACCTCAGTGCACGCTTGTCGCTTTCGCCGGTTTCCCTTAATCTTTTTATATCACTTTTGAGCGCAAGGTTTTCACTCTCCACAGCCTTGAGCCTGGACTCGGTCATGGTCATGGTTTGCGGGAGCAAGCATCCAGCCATAAAAAACATGGCAAAACAAAAAAGCATCAACCTTTGCATGACAGGCCCTCCGCATCGCTGCTTATAGCTGCTATGCACGACTTCATCCACATAAAAAAACCGGCAGGCCGAATAAACACAGCCTGCCGGCCGACACAACAAATTTAACGATCCAACAGGCCGTTACAAAAATCCTGCTGAATCTTTAACAGTTTTTAGCGAATGACAAAATGGGCCCGCCTGTTTTTGGCCCACGCAGCCTCGTTGTGCCCCGGGTCCAGGGGCCTTTCTTCACCATAACTTATCGTATCTATACGGGAAGCGGAAATACCCAGATCAACAAGAAAATCCCTGGCCGCTTTTGCACGCCTGTCGCCAAGAGCCAGGTTGTATTCCGTGGTTCCCCTCTCGTCGCAATGTCCCTCAATTACGATCGACGCATCAGGATTCTCTTCGAGCCATTTTGCCTTGCGTTTAAGTATCTCACGTGCTTCAGAAGTAAGGGTGGCCTTGTCGAAATCGAAATGAATATCCTCGTTTACGAACGCCTCTCTCGCAGCAGCCTGCTCGGCGGCAACAGCCTCCTGCTCGGCGGCACTCTGCTCGGCGGCACTCTGCTCGGCCTGAGCTGCCTTCTCGGTCTCCTGCGCCGGCAACGCCTCGACCGTTTCCATGGTTGCACTTTCCTCTTTCACCTTAGGCTTGGTGCATGACACTGTAAACAAGAGAGCACATACGACACACAACGTAACAAGACCTGCAAAAAAACGTTTTTTGTCCATTTTTCCTCCTCCACAAAGGATTGGCAGAATTTCAACTCTATCTGCCCGCAACGGCCACAGCAGGTGACCATCTCGGGCTGGTCTGTTCACCTGGCAATACCAACAACCGTTTTGCGTCAGTGCCCACCGCGCTCATAACATATATTCTCGGCACGCCACCGTCGCGGGTCGAACTAAAAACGATCAGACTGCCATCCGGCGACCAGCAAGGGGATTCATTGTCGCCCTGGCCGGCTGTCAGGCTGACCGTCTTCCGGGTTGCCACGTCTATCACCTTTATATTAAAAACGCCGTTTTCCATGGCGCAGTAGGCGATCCTGTCGTCAACAGGGTTCCAACTGGGATTTGTATTGTATCTACCATCAAAAGTCAACCTTTCTGTACGGCCTGTATCAAGATACATCAGGTATATTTGAGGAGTTCCCGAGCGGTTTGACACAAAGGCCATCCTTTTTCCATCCGGAGAAAAACTTGGAGAAACATCTATGCCCCAGCTCCAGGTAAGCCGTCTGACAACCTTACCGGA
Source organism: Desulfococcus sp. 4484_241 (assembly GCA_002085115.1). Taxonomy (GTDB): domain Bacteria; phylum Desulfobacterota; class Desulfobacteria; order Desulfobacterales; family Desulfosudaceae; genus MZGQ01. The sequence goes on along the minus strand of MZGQ01000042.1, from coordinate 5,626 downwards.
ACCGGTGATAAGGTATATCTCCTGGTCCCCTTCGAAAGAAAGCGTGGCCGCCAGCATAAACTTTCCGGGAACCCAGGCTGGAGAGATATTGACTCCTTTCATGGAAAACCTCGTAACACGCCTGTCAAGCAGGTTCATAATGTATAGATCCGGCCGTCCCAGCTTGTAAGATGTCCATGCCAGGGCCCTGCCGTCCGACGACCATGCGGGTGAAAGATTGATGCTTTTGTTTTTTGTTATACGAACGGGATTATGACCATCAAAATCACAGATATAGATCTCCTTGTTTCCGTCACCTGAAGATACAAACGCTATCTTGCTCTGAAAACATCCCCTGTTGCCTGTAATCTTTTCCATTATTTCCCCGCAGAACCTGAGCACGATCCTGCGCCGATCCTTCATTTGCCCCCTGTACCTTTTGCCTGCCAGCATCTGCCCCTTAAAAACGTCAAACAGCCTGAACTCCATCTCCACCACGCCTTTGACAACCGAGACGCCACCTGTCACAAGGTATTCGGCGCCTATATCCCTCCAGTTCTTGAAATTAATGTCATGCAACGTGATTCCGGTCTGCCTGGGCCGATCTATAAACGCATCGCGGTCTATTAGAGTAAAGTAACGCGTAAACTCAAGGGCATCGCTCATCACCACGGCATACCTGTCCGCCGTTTCCCTGGCCACCTGAGATTCCGACAACGGCTTGAACATGGGCACGGCGATCGGGATCTTGTGTAAAAACGGGTTGCTTATCTTTATATAGTCATACTGCGCAAAACAGGCAGAGACAGGCATAAGCAGGAAAACTGCGGCAAACATATATTTCGTAACGGCTCTCATTTAACCCTGGCTTTCCTCTATTCGGCAGTGTCTGACGGAGTGAATTCCAGTATAACCTTGTGTATGGCCACGCCTTCCGGCAGCGGTGGAAACGGCGCCGATTTCAGCACCGCCCTGCGAGCCGACTCGTCATAGGCTGAATTGCCCGAACCTTTTTCAAATCGAAGGGCAAGCAAGCTGCCGTCACTTCCTATGTGAATAGCTATAACAGCTTTCAAGTCATTACCTGCGGCCTGCGGGCAAACCCAGTTTCGCCATATGCGAAACTTAAGCTCCTGGTTGTATAGGACAAGTGGGGGAATATCGCCGGCAGCACCGCCCTTTTCGCCAGGCCCATGGCCATTGGCCAAAGCAGTGGAGGTCTTTTTGTCTTCCCGGGCCGAGGCGCCGGGCTTTCTGTCCCGCTCTTCTGCCTCCACTTTTTTTTCAATGTTTTTTATTGCACTGCTCAAAAGCGATTGTTCCTGCCTGCCGTAATCCTTTTTGGGCGTAGTCTTTCCTGCGCCCCTTTTAACAGACACGACAGATACACGCTTTGACGGCTTGTGGATAACAGCGCGGGAAGGCGACTTTATTGTGGATGACTTTACATGTTTTTCAACAGCCTTCCGGGCACGGCCTGCAGACATGACCGGCAGGGAAACAAGATCAACATCGATCACGTTTGTTGAAAGATACCGCGCCTTTGCGCCTGAATGGCTGCCAATAATAAAAAAAACAGTCAAAAGCAAAAGGTGAAATCCCAAAGAAACGGATACACCGACAAGGAAAGACACCGGCAGGGTAACCCCGCGCTCAGGCATAGAAGGTTGAAAGGTTGCCATATTTAAAATCTGCGGCGGGGGGATGGACCATTTAAAAGCTTCACCTTCCCCCTTTTCCGCCATTTTTCACAGGCTTTGTCAGCATTCCAAGTTTATCAACGCCGGCGGCCTTGATCTCGGAGATCACATCCATCATAAATCCGTATGAATTATTCTTGTCCCCTTTCAGGAACACCTTACGATCCTTGCGATACTTCAGTATGGCCGCCAGCTTGTCACGCAAAAACCGGTACTCCACTTTCTTGTCGTTTATAAATATCTGCCCCTGCCTGTCAACCGAAACAACGAGCCGATCCTCTGTCCCGACAGCGACCGGCGCGGAAGATGTCTCTGGAAGAGACACGTCAACACCATGTACCATCATGGGAACAGTAACCATGAATATGATAAGCAAAACCAGCATGACATCCACAAATGGAGTCACGTTGATATCCGACATCAGCCTGTCGTCGCGGTCGCCGTCCGGAATCATTCTTCCTGCCCCATCGCCTGAATCACGCTATGAACCTGGCGCTCTACTATGTTCAAGAAATCGGAGGCAAAGGTTCTCATCTCAGACTCGATGACACGGATCTTCTGTGTGAAGTAGTTAAACGCCACAACCGCGGGAATAGCAGCTGCAAGACCTGCAGCCGTCGCCACCAGGGCTTCTGAAATACCCGGTGCCACTACCGCAAGGCTGACGGCTCCTTTCATTCCTATGCCGTGGAAGGAGTTCATAATACCCCAGACCGTGCCAAAAAGACCGATAAACGGAGCAGTGCTCCCGGTAGTGGCAAGAAAAGGTACCAGCTGATTAAGCTTTGCCGTCTCGGCCGTGATGCCGCGGGAAAGCGCCCTTTCTATGCTCTGTATCACCGGGACATCAAAGTTCTTCCGCTTGCCACCGGCCTGTTCCTTTTTTACGCTTGGAGTGCTGAAACGTTTAAACTCGATGTAGCCCGCGCGGAATACCTGGGCCACTGGTGATACATGCAAACTCTTTGTCTTTGCAAAAGCGTCGGAAAAATCCCTTTTTTTCCAGAAATACTCCGTGAATTCCAAGGACTCTGACAAAGCCCGGCGCAGGTAAAAGAACTTGACAAATATTATGGCCCAGGATGTCACTGAAAAAAAAAGGAGAAGCAGGAGCACGAACTGAACCATGGGCCCCGCATTCATAAGTATGTGAAAAAAGTCAAGCCGGCCGGCAGTCATATCTTTTTCCCCTGAAAATATCTTTAGGTGATTGCGGCAAAAAATTCGCGATCAGACCGACGCCGCCCACCGCATCTAAAAACAAGCCAAAACGCATGAATTTTGTTAAGGCTATAAAAACTCCGCTTTTGTGTCAAGAGATTGGCCTGTTCTTCAATGCCTGCGCCGGGCACAAAATTTTCCTCACCCCCTACCTGTCCTGATACATAAATAGTATTGCCTGCTCTGACAGCCTGGGAAAACTGCATTGATTTATAAATATGTTCGGTTCCCGATGGATTTATCAGCTCTTTTCTTTTGCCCATCCCTGCCCCCTTTTAACCTGGATGTTTGTTGGGTAATTTTCGATTTACCAATAAAATACAACATGTTGAGCCTGACCCTGATCGTTTCCCCAAGCACCCATGCCCAAGATGGTTAGAACAGTTTTCAACACACAGACGCAAAGGGCTTTTACAGGCTCCTTGCGTTTCATATCCAGCGGCATATATGCAAGTTCGCAAAAAACCATATCTTCCCCGGTACTTGTGGCAATTTGCAAAGAGTTTTGTCTGTTGCGCATGTACGGAGACTACCCACTCTCTGCGCCGGTGTTGCATGTGTCACGCCCCAAGGGGCCTTCTGCATATACCACGTCTCCCGGATCGGCTCCGGGCTTGGGGACTTTTTCCTGCTGCAAGGCCAAACAGCAGGTGCCAAGGAACGTCTGAGCTATGTTGGATGTGTAAAAAATAATCTGTTTCAACAGGTCCATGAGTTCCATGTGTATCTCGTGGGTCGCCACCGACTCCTCACACTCGCACCGGACCCGTTCAAGATGACGGATACGAAACTGGGCCTCAAGGTCCAGATAAACTCTCTCGCTGGCCATGATTTCAAAGGCCTTATCCCTGTTGATTTCGGCAAACGCCTCCTTGAGCAGTCGTATATGGGTACACACCTTATTGTGATATATCATAAGCTCTTCCTTGCCTTCCTCCGAGAAATCAACGCAAAGCTCCTGTTTCTTCTCTATGAGGGGCAACATGTTCCTGTGAATCAGATCGCCTATGCTCTCAAGATCCTTTACTATGGACATCATGCCAAAAATCTCTTTGACGTTTTCTTCAGAAACCTCTTGGCGTAAGACCCTGCCAAGGTAATCCACGATCTTTTCTTCCAGAAAATCGATCTTGGCCTCACGCATATCGATACCCTCAAGAAGCGTAAGTTCAGGAAAAATAGCGTCCTTCCTGGGAATTTCTTTTAAAAACAGCGCTGCCTCATCTTTCTCCTTTACCTCCCTTGCCACATGCCGCTCATCCGATATAAAGGGAATTATTATGGCGCGCAGCATCCTCTCAAGCAGTTTCGCCATCCTGGAAATCTCGACCCTGGCAAGCCCTATTGCGATTTCCGGCGTATTTATGCTGCTCTCATCAAGATACCAGGTTGTAAGTTCCCTTGTAATCCTGTCCTTTGGCTTGTCAGGAAGCAACCTGTTGACCAGGGTGGCGAACAGGCCGGTTAAAGGCAGAAAAACAAGGCCCATGCTGACGTTAAACAGCGTATGGGCATTAGCAATCTGCCTGGCCAGCCCCCCACCAAAATATGCTGTGATATCATGAACAATAGAAGCAAAAGCAGGAATCCAGAAAACGAAAATCAACACGCCAACGACCTTGAACATAACATGTCCGAGGGCGACGCGTTTTGCCTCCCGCTCCATGCCGATGCTTGCCAGAATAGCGGTTACGCAGGTACCTATATTGGCGCCAAGCACCAGGGCAATACCGGCTTCCAGTGATATAAGCCCCTCCTGGGCCAAAACGATCACGATACCGGTAAAAGCGCCGCTGCTCTGGATAACGGCCGTAAACACAGCGCCGGCAAAAATACCAAGCAACGGGTTCTCAAGACCGTTTAAAAGATATATGAAATCACTGCATGCTTTTAAAGGGGCCACTGCATCACCCATAAGTTTCATGCCGTAGAACAGGATGCCAAATCCCAGCAGAACATCGCCAACCCCCCTGAGCTGATGTCTCTTGCCCATCATTCTCACGGCAAAACCGCCAGCCACCATTAAAAGCGCGTAATCGGTCAGTTTGAAAGCTATCAGCTGTGCGGTTACGGTCGTGCCAACATCAGCCCCCAGAATAACGCCAAGCGACTGGGCAAAACTCATAAGTCCGGCCTGCACAAAACTAACCAGCATTACCGTGGTGGCGCTGCTGGACTGAACAAGCATGGTAACGACAGCCCCTATGATAAAGGCTATAATCCTGTTACTGGTCAGTGCCCCGAGGATGTTGCGAATATGACGGCTGGCAGACTTTTTCAGCCCCTCACTCATCTTTTCAATACCGTACATGAAAAGCGCAAGCCCGCCCAAAAGCATTATAACCAGGGGGAACCACCTTATATCACCGCTGGCTATACTATCCTCGGCAGCATGGGAGGAAACCGGGATAGCCGCCTGTACAAAAAAAACGGAGGTCGCAGCAACTACGGTAATAAAAGAAAAACTTGCAACGCCTTGGAAAGGCCCTGAAGAAGTAACAATGCGTCGACAAAAACTAAAAAAGTTCATTATCCTTTTATAAGACGTGTATTATTGGCATGTCAAGTTGTCAGGTTGGTTTATACAGATTGTTACCAGGGCCGGAAACCTATTATGCCGCCTTTTTTATTGACACAAAACGGCTCTATGGATATATTCTACAGATTCAAACCATTATCTGTCGGAGTCTGATGAATTTTTTCAAAAAACATCCCACGCTTGTTTT
>MZGQ01000041.1 GCA_002085115.1 Desulfococcus sp. 4484_241 | reverse complement strand
GAACTGGCCTTAAATTTTATACACAACTTTTGTGAGCGTGAGCAGATCGGGATAAAAAGCGTGTCCCCCGATTTTTTCGAAACGCTGGCGGCCTATCCGTGGCCAGGCAACGTTCGCGAGCTTATAGGAGCGGTTGAAAGCGCTTTGAGCGTGGCCAGGTTCGAGCCCATGCTATACAGCCGGCACCTGCCTGAAACGATACGGGTCTATCAGGCAAGACATACGGTAAGCAGTGACTCTGGGGAAAAAGAGGAAAAAGTGGCTACGGGCACGGCGGCACACATGCCAACGTTAAAAGAATTCAGGGAAGATGTCCTTGCCAAGGCTGAAAAAAAATATCTTGCCGACCTGCTGAACGCTACAAACTGGGCTGTGGCCGATGCCTGCCGTATATCAGGTCTTTCACGTTCGCGGCTTTACGCCCTGCTGAAAAAATATGGCATAACAAGGGGAACAGCCCTGTCAGGACCTGTTTCGTAAAAAAATCGAAAGCCCGCTTGGAGTGGGCTGACTGGAACGGCGATGGCTGTATATGTGTGAACATCTGCGACATTTCAAAACAGGCTGTCCGCTTGTTGTTCAAAAGCACCATGAAAGGATCACGGCAATGATACAATACAGCGCTGGATCATCTGTACGGCCTCGAATGGCAGGGCACATCACACCCTGCGGCCCGAGGGTACGGGAGCCCGTTTTTTTTAAGGCCCTGGCGGTTTTTTTGTTTCTGTTTCTGTCTTTCCCCAGCGTTGCGCCTGTATCAGCAGCGGACCTTACTCTTGACGACAGGCAGGCGGGAAAGGGCGAAACCGTGACCTTCACGCTTGCCGTAAACAACGCACCAAGAACGCTAAAAGCCTTCATGCTTGACATAGTTTACGATTTTAGCATGCTGAGTTTTTCAAACTTCACGCCCGGCGAACTTGTCAGGGACAGATATTCGTTTTTTAACGTTGTCAACCGGGCGCCGGGGGTCCTCAGGCTTGGCGCTGTTGAGCCGCAGCACCCCGGTATAAAAAAGGGAGACAGCGGCTCGGTTGTCCATATAACTTTCAACGTGATAAAAGAGGGCAGCTGCGCTCTGTCCCTGACATCTCTTGCAAACGACGTAGAGGGATGGACCACAAGGGACGGCCATTTCCAGGCGCTGCCTGAAGGCTCGTCATCCAGCCAGGCCAAAACATCAGACACTGGTGAAAGCCCGGGCGGTGATGAGACCGGCATCACAGACCCGTTTCTCGGTTTTGGCTCGGCGGCTTTGCCCGAAACCCCAAAAACAGGAGAACAGGCACAGAGTGCACCTGATGAGACCGGGAAAACCGGGGCCATGGCCGTACCTGAAACAGGCCATGAACCGGCGGGACAGAATGGTGTCTACCATCCCATACAAAGGGCGGCCGGAATACCTGCAGCCGGGCAGTTTTCAGCACGGTCCGGCGAGGCCGGGAAAAACATGGCGGGCAACGCGATACCGGCCGCACCGGGAAAGCAATCCGCAACCGGGTCGAAATCTGCGGTTGTGCGGCAGCTAAAAACCGCGGCAAAAGCCAAAAGCCAGGCTGCAGGTACGCTGGCCGTGACTTACGGCAAAACGCACACCACCGGAACCGCCGGATCGCCAACACCAGACAGGATCATACGGCTGGCAGGGCTCCTGCTCCAGGTTGCCATACTTGCCCTTCTTGTGCTGATCCTGATGAAGATAAACGCCCTGCATGCTATTTTAAATGCACAAATAAAAGGTACGCCAAAATCTTCCGGGAACAGGACAGAAATGGCCAAACCCGGTTAATCCGGCCAGCACCGGAAAACAAAGGAGGATAACAAATGAGCCACAAAAACCCGTGGTTGTTGACCGTTATTCTTATGTGCGGCCTTTTTATAACACCTGGCGCACATGCTGAAGACAGGGCAACGGCTAGGCCAAAAGTTGAAAAGGTCTCATGGTGCATATATGTAAACAATGCGCCAAACCCGGTCCGGGCATTCGGCTTTGATATCATATACCCCACCGACGCCCTGGTTTTTGACGGCGTCTCCAGGGGGGAACTGCTCGAAAAGGGGTTCAGGTTTTTCGGCTCAAACGAGCTTAGGCCCGGCAGAATCAGGATCGGCGGCATGGAGCCCGGGAAAGGAGTTATAGGCAGCGGCGCAAGCGGCAGGCTTGTCACGCTGACCTTTGTAAAAAAGAAAAAGATAGTAAAACCGGCATTTAAATTCCTGATGGTCCGGGACGATATGCAGGCCTGGTCACTATCGGTAAAAGGGGATAAAAACGCAACCCTCTCACTTGGCAAATGCGAAAAATAAACTTCAGGGCCATCAAGCGGCCATGGCATTGCGCTTAAAAAAAGATTGGCGGCCGGCTGCAAAAATCCATATTGTTCAGCCTGCGGTTCCATATTTCATAACAACAAAAGGTCGTTATTTCATTTTCTTCCCGCCATGGCCTCCAAGGCAACTTTATCAAAAAAAAAACCGATCGCGGATTTTGGGATAGTGGAAGACTTTGCATTGGAACACAATATATGGTATGCTCCCTGCACAATTGGTTGTTTTGCTTTGGGAGAGACAGTTGCCTGGAGGACTATGCTCAACAGTCGGCAGCAATACGGCAGGCAGAGTGAGGATCTGGCCGCAAGATTCCTTGCAAAACGCGGTTACAAAATTGTTGACCGCAATTATCGCACACCTGTGGGGGAGATAGACATAATCGCAAAAGACAGGAAAACCATGGTGTTTGTGGAGGTAAAGGCCCGCCGCACGAACCGTTTCGGCGGCGCTCCGTACAGCATAACAGCAGACAAGAAGCGTAAAATAACGAAAACAGCCCAGTGGTATCTGAAAATGACCGGGCAGGGAGGAGCAAAGGCCAGGTTTGACGTGGTTATGATCAGCAACGATGACGAAATAGAGCTCGTAAAGAACGCCTTTGACGCAAGCCTTGAGTATTAAAAATACGGCAAAGATGGCTTGGCGTGGCCTTGGATTTTGTAAATTTTTATATTGGAGGCAAAAGGTAAAAATATAAATAAGTATTCCAGGGCTGGCAGAGCGCATATCTTTCAGCTCCCGGGATGAGACGGGGAGAGGGAAATGGCAAGCACCGTTTTTTTTACCGACCTTTCAGCTAATTATCAGGGTAATCTTTTGACCAAGCTTGGGCGCCTGATGGAGGCGGCCGGGGTGAAAGATGTTGTGAAAGAAAGGGATCTTGCCGCGGTCAAACTCCATTTCGGGGAGATGGGAAACACGGCCTATATCCGGCCTGTGTTTTTGCGAAAGGTTGTTGAGGTGCTAAAAGGGTTGGGGGCTGTGCCTTTCCTGACCGATGCAAATACTGTTTACGCAGGGACACGCAGTGACGCGCCCCATCATCTTGAAACCGCTATCCATAACGGGTTTGCCTACTCTGTTGTAGGGGCTCCCATTATAATAGCCGACGGGCTGCGCGGCAAAAGCGATGTGGCTGTCGAGATTAACCAAAAGAGGTTCAGGGAGGTTTATGTCGCGGCAGAGATAGCCAGGGCCGACGCTCTTGTTTCTGTAGCACATTTTAAGGGACACGAGCTGGCCGGGTTCGGCGGTGCGATAAAAAACGTGGGCATGGGTGCGGCTTCCCGCAGGGGCAAGCTTGCCCAGCACTCAACCGTATCTCCCAAGGTCAAGAAAAAGACATGCGTTGGTTGCGGCGAGTGCGTCAAAAACTGCGCACAGCAGGCGATATCGCTGAAGGAGAAAAAGGCTGTGATCGATGGTGACAAGTGTGTCGGTTGCGGCGAATGTATAGTGGTGTGCCCGACCGGGTCCGTGCAGATACAGTGGAATCAGTCCGGTGCGATTTTTTTGGAGAACATGGTGGAGTATACCCTTGGGGTTCTGAAGGGCAAGGAGGACAAATCACTGTTTGTCAATTTTGTCACCGATGTGTCTCCGGGGTGTGACTGCTTCCCGTATAACGATGCTCCGATAGTCCGCGACATAGGGATTTTTGCATCAAGGGACCCTGTTGCCATAGACCAGGCGTGTGCTGACATGGTCAACAGGGAGGGTGCCCTTGAGGGCGCTCGCATGAAAAAAAACCGTAACCCCGGAGAGGACAAGTTCAGGGGAATCTACCCGTCTGTTGAATGGGAGATACAGCTCGAATATGCACAGCAGCTTGGGCTTGGCTCAAGGGATTATACGATCGAAAAACTGTGATATCTGTATGCCCGAACGGGTTTTTTTGTAAAAAACGTACCCCTGGTTTTATATGGCAAGGCCTATTCCAATCATGCCGGATTTGCCACAATCCCCTCAGGCCGCTGACAGCATGCCCTGCATGAAAGCAAAATGTTTTTGCAAAAATCATCGGCACAAATCGCCGTTGTTGACACGGCATTGAAATAATGGCTATATGGTGGATGCTTATAGATTTACCGTGTTGCAGACTTATGCCACGGCGCCGGTTAACCATATCTTGAGGAGGAAAATGTCATGACGTCCAGGCGGCAGCGGTATTATCAGATAAAACCCGGCAGGAAGCATGTAAAAACGGCCATAGTCCGGCTTGTAATGCTGACGCTGGGACATGCTTTCCAGACGGCCTACCGTATCGACCCTGAAGTGAAAAAGGAGGTTGACAGCTGGCCGCCTACCTTTCATGTGGTTTTGGAGGTGGAGCCTGACGGGCCCCGTATGACGCTTATAAAGCGCAACGGCGCCCTTCAGTATCTTGGCGAAAAAGAGCTCTACAATGCGGATGTGGTTATAGTCATGAAGAGCATAGAGTTCATGTTCCGCATGACGATGGGGATGATGAGCATGCCCAGGATTGTCGCGGAAAATCGGCAGTACATGAAGGGAGACCTGGTACTGGCCGGTTCCATCATAAGGTGTATGAACAGGGTGCAGACGATGATGATACCCGTGGTTACAGGGCTGTATATAAAGAAGGTTCCGCCCCTGTCGCTTCGGATGATAAAGAACCGGATTATTTTCTGGACATGCGGTGTTTGGGGGCTTGTCAAATAATCATAAAAGACCAGGAATTTATGATGATACCCAGGTATTTCGAATATTACAATTCGGTTAGGGTGGTGGCCGGGAAACATGCGTTGGGCCGGTTGCCGGAGGAACTTTTGCGTTTGGGCGTAAGCAGGCCGATTCTTATCACCGATAAAGGCGTGGTTAATGCCGGCCTGATAGATATAGTCAAAGAGCATATCGAGGGGTCGGGTGTCACCATAGGCGCTACATACGACGATACACCGGTCGATTCCTCCATACACGCTGTAAACGCGGTTGCGGACATATACCGGGAAACAGGGTGTGATTCTATCATAGCCGTGGGAGGCGGATCGGTTATAGACACGGCAAAGGGTGTAAACATAGTCCTTTCCGAAAACACCGATGACCTTATGAAGTTTCGGGGCAACAACCGGGTGAGGGCTGTGATGAAGCCTTTTGCTGTTATTCCCACCACTGGTGGAACCGGGTCGGAGGTCACAACCGCTGCTGTTATTTCCAACCCGGACGAAAACATCAAGATGCAGTTCACAACGCCTCTGATGCTTCCCGATTTCACCATACTGGATCCTGCCATGACCAGGACCATGCCGCCCGGGATAACGGCGGCAACCGGCATGGATGCCCTTACCCACGCGATCGAGTCCTATATGAGCATTCAGCGCAATCCTGTAAGCGATGAGTTTGCGTTTACAGCCATCCGGCTTATCATGGAAAACCTGCCCGTGGCTGTCAGCGATGGCGCAAACGAAGACGCAAGGCTTGCTATAGCCAACGCTGCGATGATTGCCGGCGTGGCCTTTTCCAACGCAATGGTGGGAGTTGTTCATGCCGTGGCTCATGCCGTGGGCGGTGTATGTCACGTGCCGCATGGTATCGCCAATGCCATAATACTGCCGCACGGCATGGAGTTTAACCTGCCAAAGGTGCGTGACGCTGTAGCCGGGATGTTGCTCCCGCTTGCGGGGCCTGATGTCTACGCTTCGACACCGAAAAAGAGACGTGCCGAAAAAGCCATAGAAACGGTCAGGGAGTTTGCAAAGGAACTAAACAGGCTAAGCGGGTTGCCCCTTTGTCTCGAGGATGCAGGGGTCAGGAGAGAGCAGCTTGACAGGGTCGCTCGGGTTGCGATTAATGACGGGGCATCCCATTTCAATCCGATCGAGATAGAGTACAAAGATGCGATCGGAATTCTTGTCCGTGCCTATGGAGCATAATCTGTGGGCAATATGTTTAAATAAACCAAAACTGTTTGAATATCCTGCATACAGCAAGTGAGGGTTTTATGGAAACTATCGTAGGCACAAGCAACAGGGTCCTTGCGGTTGATTTGACAACGCAAGAGTTCGAGGTGATAGAGGTACCGGATATTGACAGGAAGATGTACATAGGGGGGAAGGGCCTTGGACTGAAGCTTATATATGACCGTATGGATCTTGAAGCCGATCCCCTTGGGCCTGACAACATGATCGCTTTTATGCCCGGGGTTCTTATGGGAACCGGCGCTCCATGCTCCGGCCGGTTTGCCGCTGTTACAAAATCGCCACAGACCGGTGTGATGGCATCTTCATCATGCGGCGGGCCTTTTGGCATGGCTTTAAAGACGGCCGGCTGGGACGGGCTGCTTGTCAAGGGTGCTTCCGAAAATCCAGTCTATCTTGTGGTGGATCGAGACGGAGTTACATTCAGGGACGCAGGTGATCTTTGGGGGAAAGACACCCGGCAGGCCCAGGAACAACTCGCAAAAGAGGGGGAAGCGCTTGTCATAGGCCCGGCAGGAGAAAACCTGGTAAGGTTTGCCAATATTGCCTCCGGCCACAGGTTCCTGGGCAGAGGCGGCATGGGAGCGGTTCTTGGCGCAAAGAAGCTGAAGGCTATTGTGGCAGCAGGAAAGGCTTACAAGATTGTTCCCAAGGATCCCGAGAGTTTTGACCGGATAAAGAAGATCGCGACAGATTACATAAACCGGAATCCATGGACATCCCAGGCCCAGCGCAAGTACGGAACGCTCAGCATAGTCAACATTACCCGGACCTCGGGAATACTGCCGGTCAGGAATTTCCAGGACGGGACATCTGATAATGCATATAAAATAACGGGTGAGGTGATAAGCGAGAAATATGATACCAGGCACCACACCTGTAAACCGTGCACGATTCTTTGCGGGAAGAAGGGAAAATTCGATGGCGAGGAGATGCCGGTCCCGGAGTATGAAACAGTCGGCTTGCTTGGCTCAAACCTGGATATCTACGATCCCGTGGCAATAGCGCGCTGGAACAGGCTCTGCGGCGACATGGGAATGGATACGATATCAGCCGGCGGAACTCTTGGCTGGGTAATGGAAGCGACTGAAAAGGGGCTTGTAAAAACAAACCTGAAGTTCGGCAGTCCTGACGGTGTGGAGGAAGCCCTTCTGGATATCGCTCATTGCCGGGGATTCGGAGCTGATATGGCCATGGGCTCAAAAGGGCTTTCGGAAAAATACGGCGGAACCGAGTTCGCCATGCATGTAAAGGGCATGGAGCTTTCCGCGTATGACCCGCGGGGAAGCTTCGGCCAGGGACTTTCCTATGCAGTGGCCAACAGGGGCGGTTGCCACCTGAGCGCCACTATGATGGTGATGGAAAATTTCATGTGTTTTCTTGCACCGCACACCACCATGTCAAAGGCAAGGTGGACGGCGTTTTTCGAAAACATGTGGTGTTGCGTAAACTCTCTTCACACCTGCCTGTTCACCTCGTTTGCCTATACCACGGAGCTTACGATCCCAAGGTTTTCCAGCTGGATATCCACGCTGATCGGCATGCAGTTTATGCCGGGAATCCTGATGGCAGCGGTTGATTTTTCCGTGATCTACCGGAAGATGTGGCAGGCGGTCACCGGCATTTCCATCTCAAAGTCGGAATTCATGAGAGCAGGGGAACGTATCCATGTTCTTGAACGTTACATGAACACCCGCATGGGCGTTACGGCGGGCAAAGACACGCTTCCGGCAAGGCTTCTTACCGAAAGCCGGAGATGCGACAAGAAAAACCGCACGGTGCCGCTCGATAAGATGATAGCAAAGTATTACAGGATACGGGGCTTTACTCCTGACGGCAGGCCAAAGCCGTCACTGCTCAAAAAACTTGGCATAGCGGCATGACAACAATCCACAGGGAGACGATGCGATGATACCTTCTTTTTACAGTTTTGTTCACAAAAGCAAGGTTTTTTATGGAACTCTTTCGCTTGAACAGATTCCAGGCGAATTAAGCCGGATACCCGCGACAAGGCCGCTTGTTATAACGGATAAAAAAACCGAACCCGGCATTATACGGGCGCTTGCAGGCGCGTTTGCGCGGATGCCCGATTCTTTGACCGTGTTTGACAATGTTTCGCTTCTGGTTGATGAGGAGGGGATAAAAGAGATAGCTGAAGTTTACAGGGAAAGCGGGTGTAACTCGATACTGGCGCTGGGCGGCAGCCGGGTTATCGACATGGCCAGGGGGGCGGCCGCCGCCGTGACGCTCGGCGGTGACAGCCTTGTGTCTCTTGCCGGTAAAGACAAGGTGGAAGGCCCGCTTCCGCCTCTATATGCAATACCGACCATGGTTCAGACACGTTCGGCATTGGGCATGGACCTTGTCCTGTCTTCCGGTTCCGGCAGTTACAGGATCGTCTCTCCGCTACTGATGCCCAGGGGTGTTTTTATAGATAAAAGGGCAATGACTTTTGCATCGGGAAGGGAAGTGGCCAGGGGCGCGCTTGCCTCTCTTTTTCGTGCGGTGGAAGCAGCTACCGGTCCGGAGGGAAATCCTGTGTCTGTAGCTTTTTCCGCCACCTCGGTTCGCATGCTTTCAGAAAATCTGCCCAAGGCCGTTACGGTGAACAGTAAAAAAGTCCAGGCAGGGGCAACATGCGCCTGTGTGTTTTCCGAGATTGCCGTTTCCAACACCACCAGCGGGGTTGGATTGGCTGTCGCCGATGCAGTGCACAAGGTGTGCGGCGTTCCAAGGGATCTGGCCGGTGCCGTGATCCTTCCCGGTTTGTTGAGGTTGCGCGCGGAAACGGCAAAGGACGCAATGGAAAGGTTGCTGCTGGCTGCGGCAGGAGCTGATGAATTTTCATCAACTTCATCATCCGGGCGTGTAACGGCAGCGGTGAAGGTTCTTTGCGACATGGCGGATAATATAGCCAGGTCCGGGAACATGACGCTTTCCCTCACTTCCATGGGACTGCCCTCCGGTTACGAGGAGATAGCCAAGCAGGTGGTTGACAATGCTGAAGCGCTCGGCAATGAGACGGTATCCTATGAACAGGTCCTGGATATACTGAAATCGGCGGCTTGACACGGTAGCGGCCTTTTTACCGTTTGTGCTTATTCCTTACACGGCGGGCCATGACCTGTACTTGTAAACCTCTTGTTCCATTTTATTCTTTTTTTATAGGCTGCGGCATTTGGCAATGGGAAAATTCTTGCAGTTAGAGCCGGGCGCTGTCAGGCGTCTTCTGGTGCGTTCCGCAAACTGGATAGGTGACGCGGTTATGACAACACCTGCCCTGAAGGCGGTAAGGGAACTGTTTTGCAACGCCGAGATAACCATTCTTGCAAAACCGCTTGTTGCACCGCTCTTTGAGCATAGCCCACGCGTTGACCAGGTTTTTATTTATGACGGCGAGGGGCGTCACAGGGGGATCAGTGGGAAGTTGCGGCTTGCCGCTGAACTTTCAAAGGAGGGGTTTGACGCGGCCCTGCTGTTCCAGAACGCGTTTGAGGCCGCATTCATTACGGCTGCCGCGCGCATTCCGGTCAGAATCGGTTTTAACACCGATGCAAGAGGGCTGCTTCTGACCCACCCGGTAAAAAACCCGGCGCGGTTCAAACAGGGGCATCATGCCGATTATTACCTTGGCATCCTCCGCGGTTTGGGCTTTGAAGTCTCAAATTCCGGATTGGAACTTTACGTCGGGGATTGCGACAGGCGGTCCGCCCGGGGTATCCTTGAAAGAAAAGGGCTGGCCGGGAAAAGGCGGCTTGGCATAAGCCCCGGAGCCACGTTCGGGCCTGCGAAACAGTGGTACCCGGAGCGATACGCAGAATTGGTGGACCGTCTTTGCGTTCGTGATAATTGGGGTGCTGTCATTCTTGGAGGCCCGGGTGACTTGGGGACTGCTGAAAAGATTGCCAGGGCTGCCGATACCCCGGTCGTTAATCTTTGCGGCAGTACGAGCGTTGGTGAGGCGATCGCACTTGTCGAGAAGTGCGACCTGTTTGTGACAAACGATTCCGGTTTGATGCATGTGGCCGCGGCTCTTGATGTGCCTCTGGTAGCAATATTCGGGTCGACCAACCCGGTGGCGACCGGCCCGCTGGGAGAGAAAAGCCGTGTGGTGCAGGTGAAATTGCCTTGCAACCCATGTCTGAAGCCGGAGTGCCCCTATGGCCATCTTGATTGTATGAGACGTGTCACAGTGGATATGGTCGAAGCGGCGGTCAAATCCCTTTGCCGGGAGGCAGGCCTCTGATGGAGATATTGATCGTAAAGCTTTCCGCAATTGGCGATGTTGTGCATACACTGCCGGCGTTGAACGCCATCAGGCGCCACTATCCGGATGCCCGGATAACCTGGCTCATAGAGGAGGCTGCGGCACCGCTTGTTGTGGGGCATGAGGCGCTTGACAGGGTCATAGTGTCACGCCGCAGGACCTGGATGAAACGTATAGCCTCATCTCCCGGTGCTGTTCTGGCTGAGGTGCGGGACTTTTTAAGGCAGCTTCGTGACACCGAGTATGACGTGATTCTCGATTTCCAGGGCCTGTTAAAGAGTGGTATCCTGGTCGCCCTTGCAAGGGGACGCAGGAAGATAGGTTTCGGCAGGGGTATGCAGCACCAGGAATGCAGTTACATATTTTTAAACGAGCCGGTACCGGCTGTGGACATGGAAATCCATGCACTGGTTCGTTACCTGAAGATGCTGGAGCCGCTGGGCATTTCCGAAAACGAGGAAATATCCTACAACATTCCCGTATCGGAGTCCGACCGGCAGTGGGCCTCCCGGGTGCTTGAGGATGCCGGCAGAGGAAAGGGAACGGGTGTGGCAGCATTGAACCCTGCTGCCAAGTGGGAAACCAAGCTTTGGCTGCCTGAGCGGTTCGCGGCCCTGGCAGACGCAATTACTGACAGGTACGGTATGCCTGTCCTTTTTACAGGCGGAAGCGAAGATCGCAGCGATATTGATAAAATCACGTCACTTATGAAAAACAGCGCCGTCAATCTGGCTGGTAAAACAAGCCTTACCCGGCTTGCCGCGCTTTACGAGGGTGTTGCCGTGGTGGTGACAACCGACACAGGCCCCATGCATATAGCTGCGGCGGTAAACGCACCTGTAGTAGCCCTGTTTGGCCCTACTGCGCCCTGGCGCACAGGCCCTTTTGGGAACAACAACCGGGTTTTAAGGGGTATGCCGGATTGCAGCCCATGTTTCAAGCGATCATGCGATACTGTTGAGTGCATGGCGCAAATAGGCGTAGACGATGTGCTTGGAGCTGTGGAAGAACTTTGCCCCGGCATTATTTGAAACGGTTCTTTTCTATGAGCTCCATGGCGCGTTTTATAAAAATATCGTGGCTGCTGAAAGCTATGGGCGGCAGGTTCCCCGGCGTAAAAAAGGCCGCTTCACTGGCGTCATCACCGGCC
>MZGQ01000040.1 GCA_002085115.1 Desulfococcus sp. 4484_241 | reverse complement strand
AGAAGCCCTGCTTCCGGCAACATTTGCGGATATCAAAAAGGCGCGGGCCATAACTCTTGCAGATATAAACGGGCAAGATTACGCGTTTGTGGCAGACGAGTACAACGGGCTTGTGGTGTTTGACATAAGAGATCCTGCCGATCCGAAAGTTGATGCTACATGTTATTTCCCATACGCCTATGATGTTGAGGTGGCAGAAATGCCTGCGGGAAGCGGCGATTACTACGCCTACGTGGCTGATGATTTTGCAGGATTGCGTATAGTCAAAATAGATCTAACAAAGCTCGGTGACGGTTACGACACGGATAGCCCTGACATTCTTTACCCCGACCCCGAACACGACATCATACCGACCTGCCAGTATCTTGGAGGGTTAACCGGGGCCACCAGCGTGGCGCTTGACACGGCATAGACACCACGCAGGATGGGGTTTCGGACAATATTGACAACTACGTTGAATACTACAACACCGGCATGACCAGCGTATACGCAGTATGTGTTGACACCTCGGGCAACGACCACTCTGTTGCGTACGTTGCAGACACCATAAAGGGGTTCCAGAGGGTGGATGTCACAATAAATTCAAGAGGGCCTGCGGATATTTTTCACCGTGTTCTCGGAAGACTATATCTCTTTTCTGCTCAAGGGAAAGATAGCAACAGACGGCGAGGCAACCGATGTTTACTACGACAACGGATACGTGTATGTGGCTGACGGCAGCAACGGGCTTGTGGTCATAGATCCCGGACTGCAGGACAAGGACAACACCAAATACAAGGTCAGTCCGTCAATAAAAGGAACCTGTGCTGTTACCGGCACAGCCGTAAAGGTGGTCGTTTCAGGGAACTACGCATATGTAGCGGCTAAGGATGGCGGGTTGAGCATTGTCGATATCTCCGATCCTGCCGACCCGACGGTGGCAGGAGCGATAGCCGGCACAGACATATCGGATGCAAGGTCTGTAAGGGTGTCAGGGAACTATGCTTACGTGGCTGACGGAGCAAACGGCCTTAAGGTGGTTAATATTTCCGATAAAAGCGATCCTGTACTTGCAGGCTCCACAGCCCTTGACGGAACCGCCATGGACCTGTCTATTGCCGGGACCCGGGCTTACGTTGCCGCGGGAAGCGGAGGGTTTCACGTGGTTGATATCTCGGACCCTACCGCACCGGAGCGGTTCAGCGGTTATGCACAGCCTCCTTATGATAATGATGTCAAGGGAATATACGCCGCCATCTCCGATGCAGACTCTTCCTACACGCTGATCTGGGTTTCCGCCGGGGAAAACGGTCTTGCTTTCTTTTCCCATCCTCCGGGTGTGGGGCCGCAATATATTGCAGGCGCCGACAGCTACGGAGACGCAAAGCAGACCGCAGTATTCGGCGACTATGCTTTCATAGCTGACAGCGCCGACGGCCTGCTTGCAACCATGGTAAACACCCAGTCCGGACAAACCGACAGTTGGGACTGGCTGTCAGGTGTGGTTCCCACCAACCTTCACCAGGTAATATACACATCCGAGGGAGCGGGCTGTATGGTTGAGTGTATAGACGGGAGGGAAAAACATTCTGTGTGGGGTATTTTCAAAAATATGTTTGATAAAGTTCAAAAGCTTGTGGAACCATGGCTTTGAAAAGATCCATTTTGACACGCTGACTGTTTTTCTGTTACAATATGCCCGCTTTTCCCGGTGGGGGTGTTGAATTTAACATCAAATATCAGACAAGGATGAAACGCACATGGTAAACAAGGCTATCATCGTTGGGAGGCTTGGAAGGGATCCTGAAGTCCGTTACACGCAGGATGGACGGGCTGTTGCAAGCTTCAGCGTGGCAACGACCGAACAGTGGAAGGACAAGGATACCGGAGATAAAAGGGAGAAAACCGAATGGCACAGGGTTGTGGCATTTGGCAGGCTCGGTGAAATATGCGGCGAATACCTTGCAAAGGGCCGCTTGGTATACGTCGACGGGAAGCTCCGGACACGCTCGTGGGAAAAGGACGGGGTTACCCGCTACACCACCGAAATAGTGGCATCCAACATGCAGATCTTGGAATCCAGGTCTGCCGAGCCGCAGGGCTCTGCAGGCATAGTCTCCGGGGAACCGGTTGCGGACAATGGCGATATCCCGGATGATATTCCCTTCTGACCGGATCGTTGTGAAAATTTCAGAAAGCTTCGGCACTGAGGCATAACAGGCTTTCCGGGCGATACGCTGCGCATGTGCTGCAGTTCCAGGTGGGGCGCCCCGCAGCAAAAGATAGGGCAGCGCCTGCTTTTGCCAGGTATTGGTTTGGATCAGGATTCGTTTTTGCGGCTGTTATCGGGGCGTGAAAAGAAGGAGAGGGAAAAACAGGGGTTCTATTTTCCCTCATCCTCCTTGTTCTCCAGTTTTTGTTTTTCATTGCCATCGCTGTCCACCTCTGAGGTAGCCTTCTTGAAATTACGGATTCCCTTTCCGATTCCCGAGCCTATTTCCGGAAGTTTTCCCGCCCCAAAGATAATAAGAACGATGACAAGTATTATTATAAGTTCCGGCATGCCGATTCCAAACATGGTTAACCTCCTATATGAAAGTCGATACAATGATGCGGCCACAGGAGTGCCGCACATACAGTGGTTTAAATACCATGTCCCGATGACGGGTGTCAAACAATCCTTTTTGGAAAGCCGTCAGTCCCGGCCCGGGATGTTTTTGTGAAATTTTACAAAACGGTGGTTGATTAAAAAATGAAATATAAATATATTCAACCCCAAATCACAAGCTCGTTAAAAGTTTGAAAAATGTCATTCTCCCGTTTTCGGGTTGAATGATTTCAATGTGTTACGCATCTTCAAAAATTTCAAAATCCGACTTTTTACGAGCTTGTCAAAAATTGGATGGAGACTCGGATGGGAAAAATTTTTTACCCCAAAATGCGTGCCGCACTCATAGGCAGCCTCCCGCTTGAAAGCCACAAGGAGGCGACCCGCCTGGTGCTGGAATATACCCCTGAAATACCACTGTGGGTTCAACTTCCGGTTTACCCGGCCGAAGGGATGCTGGAACAGTTTCTTCCCGGATTTCCCGGGGTTTGCAAAAAGGATGGAAAACTGTTCATAAACAGTGCAGACAACTCGTTTGAAGAAAAAGTAACGGGTTTCTACGAGGCCTACCTGGCGATCCTGGAAGACCCTTCCCTGCTCGGTGATTCCATATTTGCCCTTGATACCATGTCGGCAGCGGGTTTTTTCGAATTCATGAAACAGGCAGAGCATGTTTCAGACAAAATGGTCGCGGTCAAGGGGCAGATAACCGGTCCATTCACGTTTGCGACCGGCATCGTGGATGAAAAAGGAAGGGCACTGTTTTACGATGATCAGCTTCGGGATATTGCCGTGAAGATTATCGCAATGAAGGCCCGCTGGCAGGCAAGGCGCCTGTCGGAACTCGGCAGGCCGGTGATAATCTTTTTCGATGAACCGGCCCTGGCGGCGTTCGGTTCATCCGCATACATAAGCATATCAAAAGATGATGTGTCTGCCTGCTTTGCAGAGGTGTTTGACGCGGTACATGCCGAGGGAGGGCTGGCCGGTGTTCATGTATGCGCAAATGCACAGTGGGACATTGTTCTTGACTCGTCAGCCGATATCGTGAGTTTTGACAGTTACTCATTTTTTGATAAGTTCATTCTCTATGGCAGCCATATAAAACGGTTTGTCGAACAAGAGAAGATTATTGCATGGGGTATAGTACCGACCGGCGACAAAGAGCATATAGCAAAGGAAAGCGTGGAATCCATAACAGGCCTCTGGCGCAACCAGGCTGCGCGCGTAGAGGAGCTGGGGGTGGACAGGAAAATAATAGAACGGCTCTCCCTCATAACTCCCAGCTGCGGAACCGGCTCGCTTGATATAAAATCGGCCATGAAAGTGCTGGAATTGACGGCGGGAGTATCCCGCGCTTTGAGAGACAACAACAACAGTCAGAGATCCGGAGTGTTAAATGGATAAACCAGGAGTGTTTACGGGAGCAACAAAGTATGTACTGGACAGTGAACTGGCCAAGATAGTCAATGTGTCGATGGCGCTTGAAATGCCGCTTCTGCTGAAAGGGGAACCCGGGACGGGAAAAACCATGCTGGCCCATGCCATAGCTGAAAATCTCGGGATGCCGCTTATCGTGCTGAATGTAAAGTCGAGCATGAAACTTGTCGACGCCCTTTACCAGTATGATACGCTCACCAGGCTTAACGACGCCAGGTTCGGCGATTCCAACAGAGATGTAAGCAACATCGAGGAATACATCAGGATGGGAAAGATAGGCCAGGCGTTTACGGCAGAAACGAGAACTGTTCTCCTCATAGATGAGATAGACAAGGCGGACACCGATTTCCAGGATGACATGCTGGACGTGCTGGACCAGATGTCGTTCGATATAGTGGAGATAGACAAGGTCATCGTCGCGCGCCACAGGCCGGTTATAATAATCACGTCAAACGCGAAGAAAGACCTGTCCGACCCGTTTTTGGGGCGGTGCAACTTCCACCATATAGCTTTTCCCGAGCCCAAGATGATGCGCAAAATCATACGGGTTCATTTCCCGGACATCGACGATCTTTTGCTGAAAAACGCTATCGACACCTTTTACAGGCTCAGGCAGCTTGACAACATAGAGAAAAAACCTGCGACAAGGGAGCTGATAAACTGGATAAGGGCGCTGCGTACAGACCCTGATTTCAACCCCAAAAAGCTGGTAAAGGGGAACGTCCCGTTTCTTGGGGTACTGTTCAAAAAAACAAGGGACTACCAGCTGGCCTTTGACGCGGTTGAGCGAAGCATATTCCGTTAGTGCCCGTTCATCTTATTGGCCGGCGAAAAAACCGTTTCAGCTTCGCAAAATGGGAATTTTCCCGCAAGGTTGGGAAGAACAACCGGTATGTTTTTGGATTTTTTTTACAAGCTCAAGGATATAGGCGTTCCTGTAACGCCAACGGCATTCCTGACGCTGCACAAGGCGCTTGCGATGGGGCTTGTCGGATCGATCGATGATTTTTACACAACCAGCAGGACCATACTTGTAAAGAGCGAGCGGTACTTCGATCTTTTTGACCAGCTTTTTGCCCATTACTTCGAAGGCGCAGACATGCCGGATCCCGATGACTGGGAGATAGACGAGATAATGCGGGCAATGCTTGAGGAGTGGCTCAAAACTCCTGACGACCTTGCCGCCACTCTCGGCATAACCACCGAAGAACTCGCCAGCATGACACCCGAAGAGGTGGTGGAGTATTTCAAACAGCGTCTTTTGGACCAGACCGAAAGGCATGACGGTGGAAACAGATGGATCGGCACCAGGGGCACATCCCCTGTGGGCCATTCCGGCACCCATCCGGGCGGCATGAGAGTCGGCGGTGTATCGCGTGGCAAGTCCGCGGTCAAGGTGGCAATGGAGCGCAGGTACAAAGACTATTCTCACTCCGGGCCGCTTACACAGGCCCAGGTAGGCGAGGCCCTAAAACGGCTGAGAAACATGGTGCCCTCCGGGCCAAAGGACCAGGTAAACATAGACAAGAGCATATACCATACCGTCAAAAACGGCGGTGAGATCGAGATAATCTTTGACAGAAGCCTAAAGGACAGGCTTAAGGTTATTCTCGCCATAGACAACGGCGGCTGGTCAATGGATCCCTATATCGAGGTTGTCCAGACCCTGTTCGATTACGCCAGGGCCCAGTTCAAGGAGATAAAAACCTGTTTTTTCCACAACACGGTATATGACTGCCTGTGGAAGGACCCGACACGTTACAGGGAACCGATATGGGTATCGGAGCTTGTCCGCCTTGACCCTGAAACCCGCTTCATACTCGTGGGAGACGCCAGCATGGCACCATACGAGCTGATGGCCGCAGACGGTGCAATATACCTTGACAAGCGGGGCGGCTACGGCATCAAGCAGCCACGCCGTTCAAGCATCGAGAACCTTCGGTTTATAGCAGATACATTCCCGCACTCGGTCTGGCTGAACCCGGTGCCGCGCCGGATGTGGGATCACACGCAAACGATCGGCCAGATACGCCGTATATTCCCCATGTTCGAGTTGTCCTTAGATGGCTTGGAGCAGGCGGTGACTCACCTGATGGCAAAATAGGACGGTGGGAAGAAGATGATATCCCAACGCTTTTTACATGGTTTCAATTTGCCGGTGTCCCGACCATTTAATGTGGAAACCGGATTTTCTGTTTTTTTGCACGCAGCTACAAAATATTGGTCTTTTACAAATATTTTACTTGCATCGCATCTGAGATAAGGGTATGCTTCACACAATCAATGCAGTTTTGCAGATTGCAAAACAGTTCGGTCTGAAGGAAATACCATGATCAACATGCAGTTATCCTCCAGTACACGACGTTGAAATCATGAAGAAAGGAGGATAGTGCTATGTCAGATGGAATCGTAAAATGGTTTAATGACAGTAAAGGGTTCGGATTCATCGAACAGGAAAACGGACCGGACGTGTTTGTGCATCACTCTGCTATAAACGCAGCCGGTTTTAAATCGCTCAACGAGGGCGACCGCGTAACCTTTGATGTCGTTGACGGACAAAAAGGACTTGCCGCTGCAAATGTAACGGTTATTTAAACCCATACAACCCAAAAGGCGCCTGCTGGTTTTTGTAAACCTTCAAGGCGCCTTTTCTTTTTAAAGAATTTCAAAAACAGCCTGCCAGCCTGCCGCTTTTCCCGCATTATACTTCAAATCCCCAATTTCGTGTTTTTGCAAAATTCCCCCACATGAATATATTTATTTGCTTTGCCCCCCACTGCCCGACACGCAAGCTGAAACGTAAAAAAATGTTTTTAGTGGTTTTATAAAGATTTTTGCTTGCATAACCTTTTAAACGGTATTACGCTTAAAATAATCAATGTGGTTTTGCGGTTTGCAAAGCCGGTTCGGTCTGAAGGAAGCACCATGGTTGCCATGCAGCTATCCTCCAGTACACGACGTTGAGAATTATGAAGAAAGGAGGATAGTGTAATGTCAGAAGGAATCGTAAAATGGTTTAACGACAGCAAGGGCTTTGGATTCATCGAGCAGGAAAACGGGCCGGACGTGTTTGTGCATCACTCTGCCATAAACGCAACCGGTTTCAAATCGCTCAACGAGGGCGACCGTGTAACCTTTGATATCGTTGACGGTAAAAAAGGCCCGGCCGCTGCAAACGTGACGGTTATATAGCCAGGCCAACAAAAAAAGGGTGCCCATAGCTTTGTGGGCACCCCTTTTTTATTTACATGTTGTAACAAACGCCAAGCGTTCCAATCAGGACGCCAGTATCTCTTCGACCTTCTTTACTATGTTTTCAGGATAGAATCCGTATTCTCTCAGGACCACCGCACCGGGGGCCGATGTTCCAAACTTCGTTATTCCAAGTATGGCCCTGCTGTCTTTGGTATAACGCTCCCAGCCCATGGGAGAACCGGCCTCAACAGCGAATCTGGGCACACCTTCCGGAAGTACCGAGTTCCTGTAATCTGCGGGCATCCTTTCAAACAGCTCCCAGCTGGGCATGCTTACCACCCTTGACGATATTCCCTTCTCAGCAAGCATGCGTCCTGCCTCCAGTGTCACATGAACCTCCGCTCCGGTTGCAATGAGAATGATATCCGGGACACCGTTGCAATCTTCTATGATATAGGCCCCTGAGGCAAGCCCGCCCGAAGTTTTATCCGGGTCCAGAACGGGAAGCTTCTGGCGGCTTAGAGCAAGGGCAACCGGACCTGATACATTGTTTATCGCATACTTCCACGCGTCAACGGTCTCGTTGGCATCGGCCGGCCGGATCACGGTAAGGCCGGGCATGGCGCGGAGGGAGGCCAACTGTTCAACCGGCTGGTGAGTAGGGCCGTCTTCACCAACGGCCACGCTGTCGTGGGTAAAAACATATATGAGAGGGAGCTTCATCAGGCTTGCCACACGAATGGCCGGACGCATGTAATCTGAAAATATGAGAAAAGTTCCGCCGTAGGGCCTCAATCCGCCGTGCAGGCACAAACCCGCCATTATGGATGCCATGGCATGCTCACGAATCCCGAACCTTATATTGCGATTTTCGTAGGCCCCTTTCTGAAAGTCGCCGGAACAGGACAGGTATGTCTTGTTTGAAGGAGCAAGGTCGGCAGAACCGCCTATCAGCGTAGGAACCGATTTTGCGGCCTCGTTCAGGACATTGCCGGACGCAGCCCTTGTGGCAACAGGGCCTTCAGATGGCGAAAAACAGGGAAGCTCACTTTCCCAGCCGTCAGGCAAAATGTTCGCCATATCCCTTTCCCACCGCCCGGCCATATCCGGATAATCCTTTTTGTAACGCCCGAAAAGAGCCTGCCATTCTGCTTCCGCCTCTTTGCCCCTGTCAATGCACTGCCTGAAAACCGCCTTTGCCTCATCATCTATATACCAGCATTTTTCTGCGGGAAAACCCAGGTTCCTCTTTGTCAAAGCTACCTCGTCCTCCCCAAGTGGCGCGCCATGGGCATCCGGAGTGTCCTGCTTGTTGGGGCTGCCATGCGCTATATGGGTCCTCAAAACAATTAAAGAGGGCTTTTCCTTCTCTGCCCTGGCGGTCTCCAGCGCAGCCACGATATCCGGCACGATGCTGCCGTCTTCAACCTTTACCACATGCCAGCCGCAGGCTTCGAATCTGGCAGCAACATCTTCGGTAAAAGTTATGCCGGTGGGGCCCTCTATGCTGATATCGTTATCATCATACATGCATATAAGCCTGCCAAGGCCCAGGTGCCCGGCAAGCGACGCAGCCTCATACGAAATTCCCTCCATGAGGTCTCCGTCACCGCACATGACATAGGTGAAGTGATCAACGATCTCCATACCGGGCCGGTTAAAAACGGCGGCAAGGTGCCTTTCTGCCATTGCCATGCCGACTGCATTGGCAAAACCCTGCCCCAGTGGGCCTGTCGTGGTTTCAACGCCAGGGGTATGGCCATACTCGGGATGCCCGGGTGTCCTGCTCCCTAACTGGCGGAACTGTTTTATGTCATCGATGGAAAGGTCATAGCCGGTCAGATGGAGCAGGCTGTAAAGCAGCATGGACGCATGGCCGCCGGACAGTACAAAACGGTCCCTGTTTGGCCAGGCCGGGTTATGGGGGTTGTGCTTCATAACACGGGTCCAGAGTGCATAGCCTGCGGGCGCAAGGCCCATGGGCGCTCCCGGATGACCGGAATTGGCCTGCTGGATAGCGTCAATTGCCATGCATCTTATGGTGTTTATGCAAAGGTCATCGATTCTTGTATTCCCCTGTGTGGCGTTATCGTTCATGCTTTTCTCCAATCTCCAGACGAACAATTTAAATTAATGAAACCGCCCCTCCTGCTTTTTAACAAAAAAACGTCAGCTTCTTGTAGTTACAGGGCACGCATATGCTCAGGCCTCAGCGAGATCTCGCCGGCAAGGGCCATGTCAATAAGTTTAAGCGCCTGTTCCTTGTCTTCGGGAAACTTGGCTTTTATGGGAAGATAGTTTGACGCGTGGTTGGCGTGAAACAGTCCATTGGAAAGAGTGGTATGTGATATCATACCCCTTAGCTCACGCAGTGTTTCCTCGGGAGTAAGAATCGGGAACCTTCCGGCCTCGTACTCAGCGTAAAGGGGAGTACCGGGAATAAGCATGAGGCTCAAAGCGCCTACATACTCAGGGTCTATGGCGGAAAGCACCTCGCCGGTTCTCCGTGCGTGCACCTTGGACCTCTCTCTTCCCGCAAGCCCCAGAAGCACCGTTATCGAAAGGAGCATGCCCGCCTGCCTTACCTTCCGGCCCATGGCTATCATCTTTTTCGAGTCCGCCCCCTTCCTCACCTTCTCAAGGGTGTAATCATCACCGCTCTCAAGGCCCATGTAAACTATCTTAAGACCATGCGCCCTCAACTCGGCCAGCTCCTCTTCGGTCTTCATGGATATACCCTTGGTGTTACCGTAGACGCCGACCCGCTTTACCCATGGGAGCTGTCTTTCTATCTCCTTAAGTATGGCAAGCAGACGCTTCTGGGGTATTATCAGGGCATCCCCGTCACATATGAAAACCCTGTCCTGGTTCCGGCAATATTTCGCGGCAAAGGCTATATCATCCATTATTATATTGTCGGGCTTGATCTTGAACCGTACTCCCTTGTATGCGCCGCAAAATGTGCACTTGTTATGGGAGCACCCGACAGTAGCCTGAAGCAGTATGCTGTATGCCTCGCTTGGCGGACGGATTATGTTGCCTTCATAATGCATGTTATCTGTCCCTTTTTTTGATAAAACGTGTACGCCTTTTTTATCGCAACAAAAAAGCAAGGTGCAACATTTTTTTACAAACAGAATCGTTGCATGAGCGTTCCACCCTCTGTAATGTGTCAATTTTAGCTCAAAACCCCAATAAAAACGGCCGGTACCAATAAAACAAAACCCCATAAAGCCTGCAACCGTTGATTTCAGGCAATGACTGCTATATGGTATTATGCCAAACTGTGCAAAGCGGGCAGATACAACAATAAATATTCAGGAGTACAAGATGAAAAAATCGGTTGTTTCCATAGTAAAGTATGAGGCCCCATTTGAATCGGTGAAAAAAGCGGTGGAACTTGCAGATGGTTTTGCCAACATGCCGGGCAGGGCAAAGGTGTTTATCAAGCCCAACATAGTCTTCTGGTCGAAATCGGTAAGATTCCCGAAGTGGGGGGTGCTGACCACGTCAAGAGTTGTCGAGGATATAGTTGTGCTGTTAAAGGAGCATGGCATCGATGACATCACAATAGGAGAGGGAATAGTAGGCGACCCGAAAGACAGGGAAACTCCGGCTCATGCCTTTAAAACGCTTGGATACGAGACGCTGAATAAAAAATACGGGGTGAAATATATAAACGTTTTTGACCGCCCTTTTGAAACGGTTGACATTGGAGACGGCATTGAACTCAACTTTAACACCGATATACTTAACAGCGACTTTGTTGTGGATCTTCCGGTTATGAAAACTCACAACCAGACTGTTGTCAGCCTTGGGATAAAAAACCTGAAAGGGGTCATGGACATAAAATCGAGAAAAACCGCTCACAGCCCGGAAGAGGCGAAAAACCTGTTTCACTGTGTTCCCAGGCTTCCTGACAGGTTGCCGCCTATTCTTGCGGTTCTTGACGGAATCTACACGCTTGAGCGGGGTCCGGCATTTGACGGCAGGGTGCACCGGAGCAACATCCTGGTAGCCTCAAGCGATGTTCTGTCGGCAGATATGGTCGGAGCCAGGATAATGGGGCACGAGCCACGCGATATTCCGATCCTTGCCAATGCTGCGGCAAACAGAAACCGGCCTTCAGACCTTTCCGACATAGAAGTTGTCGGCGAATCGATAGAAAACGTTGCGTCGTACCATGAATATGATTTTGCGTATCACGAAGACGACCAGAGGTGCGTTCCCGTTCCACTTGCAAGGGATGGAATCACAGGACTGTTTTACCGCAAGTATGACGAGACAATGTGCACCTACTGCGCATCGATGAACGGCCTTATACTTTCGGCCATACGCTATGCATGGAAAGGCGAGCCCTGGGACAGGGTTGAAGTCCTGACCGGCAAAAAGATGACACCAACTCCGGGCATGAACAAGACGATCCTGGTCGGCAAATGCATGTACCAAAAGAACAGGGACAACCCTGATATAAAAGAGATGATCCCGATAAAGGGCTGCCCACCAGACCCGAAGACCATACTAAAGGCGCTGCACCAGGCTGGTATAGATGCAAATCCGATGCTTTTTGAAAACATCGATCAGCTGCCCGGCTTTTTCATGTCCAGGTACGAGGGCAAGCCTGAATTCGACGAATCTTTTTTCCAGGTGTCATAGCATAGCCCTTATCCCGGCAATCGCTGATTCGATTGCTCCATATCGATCAGCTCCAAAATTCCTGTCATGGGATAGGAACCGGCTAATCATCAGCCATCTTACCCTTTGGGGGCCGGGTGTTTAGCCGTGTGTATATGTGACGAGCTGTAATAGCTGCACAAAATCTTATCTTTCACCATAGTTATCCTCCTGTTTGATTGCGAGTCCTAAATGGCATATGATGTTTATATATTTACACATAGAGGAAAAGAGGTCGAGGTGAAAAATTTGACAAAAGAAAACAAAGACAACAGCATAAAAAAGATACATTTCATCTGCCTGTTGTGCGAACCTTCCTGCGGTAATCCTTGACTCGTCAAATATCCCCAGCTTATGGATGAATATCAAACAGCCGGCAGGTATTTTCCCACAGCTGTACCGCCAACGTGTCCGGATCGCTTTTTTTTACCTGGGCAAGCTTTTTGAACACAGACCTGACAAAGGCGGGCTCGTTCCTCTTTGCCCTGTTCCTTTCAGGGGCCGGTGTAAGATAAGGCGCGTCGGTCTCGATAAGGATCCTGTCATCAGGGATATAATGCACAAGTTCCCTCAAGTTCTCACCCCTTGATTTAATGGTAATAACGCCGGTTATGCCGATATACAGGCCCAGGTCAAGATAGGCGCGCAGCTCATCCCTGGTGCCGCTGAAACAGTGGACAACACCCCCCCGGCAGCCCGGGAAACATGCTTTAAGCATCTCCAGGAACCTGCCGCCTGAATCCCTTTCATGGAATATAAGGGGAAGCCCAAGCGAACGGGCCTCTGCGACCTGGCGCTCAAACCACTTTTCCTGCTCATGCCGCGGGGAATACATACGGTTGAAATCAAGACCGACCTCTCCCCAGGCGCGGACCTTTGGATGGTTTTCGGCGATCACCCGCAACACCTCTATTGTGTTTTCATCGCACCTGCCAACGTCATGCGGATGGATCCCCACAGAGGAGTAAACATCCCTGTTGAGATCGGCGATACGAGCCGCCCTTTCAGAGCTTGCCACCGTAACTCCGACAACCATGCACGCTGCAACACCGGCCGAACGCGCCCGCGCCAGCACATCCTCGACATGGCCGGCATAACACCGATCGTCAAGGTGGCAATGACTGTCAAAAAGCCTTGGCATAATACTCCTGCCTGACAAAATCCGCTTTCATCTCATGCTTCATGCTGACTTTACCTGTTGACACAAAAAATAGTAACTTATAGCATATATAAATCCGGGTTTCCACCGGGATGTTTTAAAAGTTCTGGCCGCCTGTTGCGGCATATTATTATAATAAACGCCGCCGGACATGTAAGGTCCGGGGTGTTGTTTTTTTTAAAAAAGGAGGTGTGATGTTCAAGATAGTTAAACGGCAGGAGATGGCAGAAGGCACTGTCATACTCAACGAGATAGAGGCTCCGCTTATTGCGAAAAAGGCAAAACCCGGACAGTTCGTAATACTAAAAGCGAACGAAACAGGGGAAAGGATCCCGCTGACAATAGCGGACACAGACACTGAAAAGGGTACCATCACCATTATCTTCATGATAGTGGGCAAGAGCACCGCGCTTTTTTCCACCCTGAAGGAAGGTGAAGGCTACATGGATGTCATCGGCCCGCTGGGCAAGCCTACCCATATAGAAAAACTTGGCAAGGTGGTTTGTGTGGGCGGTGGCACCGGTGTGGCTGTTCTCCACCCCATAACAAGGGCGCTAAAGGAGATTGGGAACCACGTCTTTTGTGTCATAGGGGCCAGGAACAGGGACCTGCTGATACTTGAGGAGAAAATGAAGGCGGCCTCACATGAGCTTCTGGTCTGTACCGATGACGGATCATACGGGCACCACGGGTTTGTAACCGACGTGCTCAAAGACCTTCTGACAAAAAACGACGATATAAAGCTGGTGGTTGCAATCGGCCCTGTGCCCATGATGAAGGCGTGCTCCGGCCTGACAAAGGAGTTTGGCGTTAAAACTCTTGTCAGCCTTAACCCCATAATGGTTGACGGGACAGGCATGTGCGGGGGCTGCAGGGTGACTGTCGGTGGCAAGACAAAATTCGCCTGCGTGGACGGCCCCGAGTTTGACGGTCACGAGGTGGACTTTGACGAGCTTTCTCTCCGCCTGAGGGCATATGTCGAAGATGAGAAAAAGAGTCACGAGTGTTTTTTGGAAAAAATTAAAGGTTAAATGACAGACCGGGAGAAGGCAGCCGCCTCTGGAACGGGCTAAAAATTTCGACGAGGTCCCGCTGGGCCTAGCCGCTGCCTGCAGTGCAAAAAACCGGCATGCGTTGAAGGATGCCCGGTAAATGTTGATATTCCTGGTTTTATCAGATGGATAAGAGAGGGAAATTTCACAAAAGCGATCAGCAAGATCTGGGAGCGAAACTCGCTTCCCGCGGTTTGCGGCAGGGTCTGCCCGCAGGAAAACCAGTGCGAGGGAAGATGTATCCTTGGTAAAAAAGGAGAGCCGGTGGCCATAGGCAACCTTGAAAGGTTTGCCGCAGACTACGAACGCGCCCATCGCAAGGCTCCCAAGCCTGAAAAAGCGTCACCAACCGGTAAAAAGGTTGCGGTTGTGGGATCCGGGCCTTCCGGGCTTACGGTTGCGGGCGACCTGATACTGAAGGGCCATGATGTAACGATATTCGAGGCCTTCCACCGGCCCGGCGGGGTGCTGGTATACGGCATACCGGAGTTCAGGCTTCCAAAGGAGATAGTTTTTTCCGAGGTTGAAGGGCTGGAAGCACTGGGAGTAAAGGTTCAAACCAATGTTGTTATAGGGCGCAGCATAACGGTTGATGAGCTGTTCGAAGAGGGATACGACGCTGTTTTCCTGGGTGTAGGTGCGGGACTTCCGATGTTTTTGAACATTCCCGGTGAAAACCTGGCCGGAGTTTTCTCGGCAAATGAGTATCTGACACGCACCAACCTTATGAAGGCTTATAAGTTCCCGGAATATGACACTCCAATAATAAAGGGGAAAAACGTGGTTACTGTGGGTGGCGGCAATGTGGCCATGGACTCTGCCAGGACCGCCCTCAGGCTTGGAGCTGAAAACTCCTACATAGTATACCGCCGTTCAGAGACTGAGCTTCCGGCAAGAGCGGCCGAGGTTCACCATGCCAGGGAGGAGGGCGTGCAGTTCAAACTCCTGACCAACCCCAAACGGTTTTTTGGTGACGAAAACGGCAGGGTAACCGGCATGGAAGCGATAAAGATGGAGCTTGGCGAGCCTGACGAATCGGGCCGGCGCAGACCGGTGCCGATTGAAGGCTCTGAGTTTACAATCGACTGCGATCTGGTGATAATTGCAATCGGCTCAGGGGCAAACCCGCTGCTTACCAAGTCGACCGAGGGGCTGAAGCTAAACAGCAGAGGGTATATAGTCACCGACACAAAAACCGGTAAAACAACGCGCAGGGGTGTATGGGCCGGGGGAGATATCGTAACCGGATCCGCAACCGTAATCCTTGCAATGGGAGCCGGCCGTGCCGCTGCAGACTCGATGCATGATTACCTGACACTGGGCTGGTAAACAGCATCCGGGCTTCACAAACCATATATTATACGCATGGAAAAACGTCCGACACAATTTGTGTCGGACGTTTTGGTTTTATTCCGGGGGCAACGAGTCAATCTCAACGACTGTTGCATCGATCGAGTCGGGATGAATTTCTACAAGCCCAACAGAGACAGGCCTGCCGGAACGTGCGGGACCGGCACTTCCGGGATTAAAGTAAAGCACGCCGTCCCGTACGAACCGTGAAGGCCTGTGAGTATGTCCGTGGACCACAAGGTCGAAACCGCCTGCAGGCTCAAGGTCGAGTGTCTCGAGGTCATGAATAACGCAGATCGTTCTTCCGGCAATCTCCACCACTTCCAGGGGCTGATAGCTGGCAGCCCAGTTTCCCCTGTCCATATTCCCCCTTACCGCCACCACCTTGGCAACAGACCGCAGCCCGGTTATCACATCGGAATGGCCTATTAAGGTCGGTCCCTTTAAAAACAGACAGGACGCCTTTGCGCAAGATACCGTGGGTATCCGATATGATTCCCAAACGTTTCACGATGTGGGTGCCCTGCTCAAAAGTATAGTGATGATTGGCATGCATGAGGCGTTGATAGTGATGATTGGCATGCATGAGGCGTTGATCAGTGAAGGGCCGTACCCAGCAGGTACTCCTCGTAAACGGTCGGGCCATCCTGGTATATATTCAGCATCGCCTCAAACTCGTTGCGTTTTGGATTGGCCTTCCAACTGTGCCAGCTTTCGATGTTCTGCCATGTTCCTATAACCACAAGTTTCTGAGGGTCATCATACTGCATCAGTGTTTCTCCGGAAATATACCCGGGCTGAGACATGGCAGCAAACCTGAGGTCGTGAAGAAGCGCAAGGACCTCCCTGGTGGTACCCTCCCTGAACCGTCTTTTTATGATGATCTTGGCAAGCATAAACTCCCCCTGTCCCTGACCGCCAATAACAGCGGTTTGTTGAATTCCCAGCCTGTCGGCGCCTCCTGGCTGCCCTTAATAATAACCGGTTTTTACGATTCTTTGCAAGCCGTAAAACAAGCCGCCAACATGCACCAACCGGCAAACAGCCTTGAATGCCCATCTTTTTCCTGATAGTCTGAAACAAAAACTTTCGAGGCTGTCATGAGAATAGTAACACGTGCCGATTTTGACGGTGTTGTATGTGCGGTTCTGCTAAGAGACGCCCTTGACATAACGAATAAAATTTTATGGGTCGAGCCGAGCGACATGCAAAAGGGAAAGGTGAATATAAAAAAAGGTGACATAATAGCCAACCTTCCGTTTCATGAAAAATGCAGCCTGTGGTTCGACCACCACCTCTCAAACCGGATCGATAAGCCCTACAGGGGCCTGTACAGGGTAGCTCCATCTGCGGCGGGACTTGTCTATGAATATTACAAAGAGCGTTTAAAGGGTGACTTTGAAAAACTGGTCGCCCAGGCCGACAAGATCGATTCAGCAGACCTTACCCGGGAAGAGGTTCTGCACCCTGAAAAATTTCCCTGCATACTTCTCTCCATGACCATAAACAACAACCTGCGCGATGAGGAGCCATACTGGGACCTGCTCGTGGACCTTCTTGCCAGACAGCCTTTGGAAAAGGTGTTTGAAAACGAAGAGGTCAAAAAACGGTGCAAAAAAACCATAGAAGATAATGCGCGGTTTGAAGAGTATCTGAAGAAATACACCACGGTGAACCGCCATGTTGCAATAACCGACTTTCGGCCTCTTGACAAGGTCCCCAGCGGGAACCGGTTCCTTGCCTATTGTCTGTTTCCGGAAACCGTTGTCAGTGTAAAAATCCGTTACGCGGATGAAGATAAAAACAGGGTTATTGTCAGCGTGGGGCACAGCATATTCAACAGGGGCTGCAACGTGAACGTGGGGGAGATGCTCTCCCGCTTCGAAGGGGGAGGGCACAGGGGAGCCGGCGCCTGTACGTTCACAGCGGACAAGGCTGACAAGTATATTCCCCAAATAATCGATATACTGCTAAAAAACGAAAAAACACCCTCTGCCTGATAGCGCATGAACAGGGAGCCATGCCGGCCGGCATCTGAAAAACTTGAACACCTGCTCTATATTCTTTAGCACGAAAGCCCCGGCAATCATGCAACAGGTTCTATCCAGCCGTCCGGTCCCCTATCCTTTCCATACTGAATATCTGTAAGCGCATTGAAAAGCCTCCTGGAAACCGGGCCCGCGCTTCCGTCTCCTATCGTGATCTCACGGTCTTTAAATTTTATCGTGCCCACGGGTGAAATAACCGCGGCAGTCCCGGCGCCAAAGACCTCTGAAAGCTTACCGTTCCTGTGAGACTCGAACACCTCTTCTATTCCGATCCGCCGCTCGGTAACCGTCACCCCCCACGACCTTGCAAGATGGATGACCGAATCCCTCGTTATCCCGGGAAGTATGCTGCCGTTCAGCATGGGGGTGACAAGCTCTCCGTCCATAACGAAGAAGATGTTCATGGAACCGACCTCTTCCACATACTTCAGTTCCACGCCGTCCAGCCACAGGACCTGTGTATAGCCCTCCTTGTGCGCCTCCTCGGTGGCATACAGGCTTGCGGCATAGTTGCCAGCGGTTTTAACATGCCCGACACCGCCGCGAACCGCCCGGACATACTTGTCGGTGATCCATATCTTGACCGGGTCAAACCCTTCGGGATAGTAAGCGCCAACCGGGGAAAGGATGATGGAAAAACGGTAAGTATGTGAAGAACGAAGCCCTATATAAGGATCCGTTGCTATGATAAACGGCCGTATGTAAAGCGATGTTCCACGGGCGGAAGGCACCCAATCCCTGTCAATGGACACAAGCTGTTTAAGGCATTGCAGGGCAAACTCCTCATCGATTTCGGGGATACACAGCCGCCTGGCCGACTCGTTTAAACGGGCCAGGTTTTTCCGGGGCCTGAAGAGCTGTATCCTGCCATCGGCCGTTCTGAAAGCCTTAAGCCCCTCGAAAATCGCCTGCCCGTAATGCAACACCATGCATGCTGGTGAAAGGATAAAAGGCCCATAGGGCTCTATACGGGGATCGTGCCATCCCTTTTCAGGATCATAATCCATGTTGAACATATGATCGGTAAAAATCGTGCCAAAAGACAGTTCCGAATCTGCCGGATGCGGTTTCAACTCTCCGGCGCGTGTGATTGAAAGTTCCATGTCCAATATCTCCACTGACCAAAAAGACCTTGCGGCTTTCATATAAAATTTAAAACCAATTGCAGCAACTGATACACCTGCTTATGACCCGTCATACCGGAAGATTTACAAACCGTCCCACAATTTAAGGCCTGTGTTCTCGTCATGCACCCGCTCAAGCGGTGGCCCGAGCAGCTCCTGTATATCTATCTCTCCGGCAAACAGTATTGTGTCTGAAAAAAGGTGGCCGCCTGTAACGTTACCGTCCATGTCGGCCAGGACTATGTGTGCGTGGACGAACGGTTCGCCGTCCCTGGTGGAAATATTTCCACCACAGTGCAGGATTTCAAACGGGGCGTCCTTCTTCACGGTAACGTAAACCTGCTGCCCCTGATCATAAGCACCTATGGTAGCAGAGGACACCGCCCCGATCATGGAAAAAACCCCGCAACTTATAGACTGCTTCCTGCAAAAACTTTCTATTGCTGCAAGAATATCCCGGCCATGAGGAAGACGGCCGACAAAACGCCTGCCTGCCTCAAATTGCCTGACCATTAAACCATCCATCACCGTTTCCTTTCCTATGCATCCATGCCTGGCAACAGAAAACCCAGGCTGCAAATTGCATGCTCAAGGTAAAACACCATACTGCTGTTTTCCCGTAAAAGCAAGAACACATTAACGTTTTAAAATTATTAATTAATATCTCAAAAAGTTTCCCTGCCGCCATGAAGCAAACCGGCCTTGGCACATGTTTATCCATTTGGAATGCCGCGCCTTCAATTATCCAGTAAACCGTTTAGTAAGCGTGAAAACGGCATTATCCAGCCGGTTGCCCCTTGCAGCCGAAGGCCGGGCCGGCCGGGTATTCTCTTTTGGCAACTCAGGCAAAAGTTTTTGTGTGTGCCCAGCCAATCGAAAAGGTTTATCTGCTTAAAGCCCAAAAACTCTTTGATTCTGCTTTTGGCTTTACTATTTGGACTGAATATGCGACATACGGTTTTGCCGATAAAAACTATTTATAAAGGAGCATAAATAAAAAATGAGTGATGAAAACAGGTTTTCAGGCGCAGCTGCATCGATAAGCCCTGTCC
This sequence comes from Desulfococcus sp. 4484_241, assembly GCA_002085115.1. Classification (GTDB taxonomy): domain Bacteria; phylum Desulfobacterota; class Desulfobacteria; order Desulfobacterales; family Desulfosudaceae; genus MZGQ01. The sequence goes on along the minus strand of MZGQ01000040.1, from coordinate 8,805 downwards.
GGTTCGGGCTAAACAACAAGTTCGTGTTCGAGTGCCACAAGGGAGTGTCCTGTTTCACCTCCTGCTGCAGGGGTATAAACATAATACTGACACCGTACGACATCGTAAGGCTCAAGAACCGCCTTGGGCTTCCTTCCGACCAGTTTCTGGCAATATATACAGATCCGCACATGCTTGATAAAACCGACCTGCCTGTTGTATCCCTGAAGCACCTTGACGATGAGCTGCAATCATGCGCGTTTGTCCGTGATGACGGCTGCATAGTCTATGAAGACAGGCCAACCGCATGCCGCTACTACCCGCTTGGCGTGGCCACCCTTACCCACAGGGAAACAGGCCCCGGAGACACGGACGATGACGAGGGATTTTTCTTTTTCATAAACGAACCTCATTGCAAGGGGTTTGAAGAAAAGAAGGAATGGACGGTAGCCGAGTGGCGGGTCGATCAGGGTGTGGATATACACGACGAGATAAACGCCGAGTGGACAGACCTTGTAGTGCGTAAGAGATCCTTTCCGCCAAACATCAGGCTCACGGAACAGGCCAAGAAGATGTTCTTTTTGGCGTCTTACGATATCGATAACTTCAGGAGATTTGTGTTTGAAAGCTCCTTTTTGAGCCGTTATAAAATCGATGACAAAACCGCTGAACTTATACAGGAGAACGAGGTCGAACTCCTGAAGTTCGGATTTAAATGGCTAAAATCGATACTGTTCAAAAAAGGGGACTTCCAGCCAAAAGAATAGGCCGTAACCTGGTCACAGGCATTCGTACACAGCGGCTATAAGCCTTCCGGCCCTTGGATCGACCAGTATAAACGTGTCCATCTTGTTCATCACGTAACCGAACCCGAGCCTGGCGTCAGGGTCTGCAAAACCCAGCGAACCACCCGCACCCGGATGGCCGAACGTCCTTACACCCGGCCCCATGTTGCCGGACCGGTTGTCCTGGTTCAGCATGAAACCCAGGCTGAAACGGGTAGGCAGTTTCAGTACCGCGTCATTGCCGGATGCCGTCTCCCTGCAACACCGGTCTATCGATTCAGAAGAAAGAACATGTGTGTTTCCGCTGCTGCCTCCGTTTGCAAGCACGCCGTAAAGCATGGCAAGCGCACCTGCTGTTGCCTGCCCGTTTGCAGAGGGGATCTCACAGGATCGCCAGGCAGGGGTATTAACCCCGGTCACGATACTGACAGGATTCGTAAACGCACGGGCCGTGGGGCCAAGGGGATGCAACAACATCTCTGTGGAAAACCTGATGCAATCAGCGTGAAGCGTAGGGGCCCTCAGCATTATCATGCTGGCGCACCTGTGGTGCTCAGATCTGTTGAGCCCTATGTGCATGTCAAGTCCCAGCGGGCCGGTTATCTCGTTTTTTAGGTACTGGCCTGCCGTCATACCCGTGATCTTCCGGATAATATGTCCGGTAACCGAGAGTTCCGTCACTCCACCAGGGTGACTGGTTTTCAAGAGCGCGAACCATCGTGTCCCATTCATACAGGCTCTTTGCCGGCATCCTCTGCTTGATCGCCACCATGCCGTGTGGTTAAGAAGCATGCGAACCGTGACGTATTCCTTGCCTTTCTTTTCAAAACCGGGCCAGTAGTGATATACCGGGGCACAAACGGCTGTTACACCTTTTGTTGCGGAATATATATTGGCAAGGGTATCGCCTGTCCAGGGCCTGCGTTTCCAAAAATCTGAATGGCCCGCCCAGATATTGACTACCTGCCTGCCTTCGATAACGATGGAAACGCCTGCTCCACGCTCTTTGCCTTTGGCAAAGTTTTCCTGGAAAGCCTGCTTTACCCTTCCAAAAGCCGGGTCGCAATGGCCTTCGATGTTGACAGCAGACATTGGCATTCTCTTTTAGTAGCTGTTATAAGCCAAATCGCTTAAGGCCGAAGGATCGTTCAGCCTTGCTTCCACGTCCGTGTCGAAAAATTCTGCAACAGGCTCGAAAAACTCGGGTGATGTTTCAAAAACCTTCCTTGCAGCGTCCAAAACAAGTTCAATCCCTTTTCGGGTCATCCTGCCAAGGGGTCTTCTGCATCCGCCCGACGGCATCCCAAGAATCGACATCAGAGTCTTTACCGGCAACGGATTCCTGGCACGGCAGGTAACAGGGCCAAAAGGCGTTTTTTCGCTGGTGGTTACCGTCACAAGCTCAAACAGAGGGGCAAGCCGGTTGGAGATATCCCGTCCTGTGTTTTCATCGCCGGAAGCAAGGGCGCCGACCATTGCAGAGATCTCTTTTGGAAATATATTGGAATAAACAGATACAACGCCACATGCCTTTATGCCGGGATCGGTCATCATGGCGCATGTAAGGTTGTCATCGCCGGAAAGTATTGAAAAGCCCTCTCCGCAGCAGGACCTTATGCGCCGCATGTTGTCAAAATCGCCGGTTGCTTCCTTTACCGTGCTGATGTTTGAAAAATTGCGTCCGGCAATCGCGAGGTCCTCTGGAAGAAGCCTTGTCCCGGTCCTTCCGGGGATCACATAGGGTATAACCTCTATCTCCGGAAAGGCGGCTGCCACCGGCTCGAGATATTCCCTCCTTATTTCAAGAGAGCTTGGCCCGTTGTAATACGGATCAACAAGCAGAACCGCGTCGGCCCCGCCCCGCACCGCATGCTCCGTGGCTGAAAGGGTTTCAGACGTATTGTTGCTTCCGGTCCCGGCTATACAAAGGCCCTTACCCCTGGTCAACTCTGCGACACTTACAATAACGCGGTTATGCTCATCCCATGTAAGCGTGGGGCTCTCGCCGGTAGTCCCAACGGCAACGATCCCGGCCACGCCGTTAGCCACCTGGAACTCAACCAGCCCGGCAAGCCCGTCCATATCCACCTCACCGCCATGAAACGGCGTTATAATAGCGGTATAACATCCAGGTGTCATAAAAACCTCCTGTGTAAATGTTTCATCAAAGATTCATGTAGTTACCACAAGATGCACCCAATAACAACACCAAAAGGGCTCCCAAAATCCACAGACTGTTTTTTTTTGATAAAACTGTATTGGGGGCCGGGACAGGACCATTTTTGTATCAGGGAGACTTTGTGTGTCCATCATAAACCGGAAGCTCAAAGAAGATGTCCGTAACGCTCCTTTGCCACGGCCATAAGCTCTCTGCCAATCTTGATGCCGATCTCTATGAACTGCGGCCCGTAGGTTTTTCCTGTGGCAGTGCGAAAGGTTGATTTTATGCTTTCTATGTGGGCCATGGCGTCCGGGTAAAGGGCGGCAAACTTCGACAATGGCCAGGGTGCCTCATCAAGCATTTTCCATACGGTTTGAGTAAAGTTGTCCGGGCCCCAGCGGAACTTATCGGAGTCGTAGAGGCTGCCGGAAACAATATGGCACTCCAGTGAACCGGGCGGGATACAGGGCTTGAATGCCTCATGGTTCCTTATTGCAAATGCAACAAGCTCTATCTCATGGTCTTCAAGCATACCGGACCGCCTGAGCTCGCATGCCGCAACCTCGGCGCCCTTTTTCGCATGATCGGCATAGGCCCGCCTCACATCATGCAAGAGGCCGGCGCAATGTGCAAGAAAAATCAGGCGGGCCGCATGATCCCCGGAACATCCTGCCGCTGCTGCCTCTTCGGCTGCTATGGTCCCTGCGTCAAGAGCCACGCTCCTGGCATGTGCAAGGTCATGCCCCATGTTACGGCTCGTCTGCCTGTCCACAAAAACAAGCAGACTTTTCAAAAAACCGCTTTTCTCAAAACTGCGTCGGGAGAACTCGACAGAATCTGAAAGCCGGCTATAAAAGTCCGGCCTTGGATATGTGGCTGCTATGTCGACAGCCGCCTGCCTCAGATCGGCGTATATGCTCCTTATGTCCGGCGAATTCACCTGTTTCCTCCTGCTGGCCGCATACCCTGTCAGAATATACGCCTGTTTTAAAACTTTACGTAACACATGCCTGTTCCGGCGACCCGACAAAACCCGGGCATAAAAATTTCAGGCCAACAAACCAGCTCCGGAATGTAAAAACGGACATAAGGGAAAACACGGCCAGCGCATTTTTCAGCTGCTGTCTGTCGGCGGGAACTTTTTCCTGTACTCATCTATTTCACAAATCGGAGGTCTTTCCACAAGTTCCATCCTGTAAACATCGGGGATATATTCGTTGTTTACCATGACGAACTGAATCATCTCATCAAAAAGCTCCTTTGCCAGGGTTATCCTGCCCAGTTTTTCAATCCGGTCGAAAAAGGTTTTCATTATTATAAAAGCCATCCTGCCAAGAGCCCTGGTGCTCTGGTTCCTGTGGACGCGCCTGTCAAGATCGACCTGGGCCATTGAGTAAAGCCCAAGCATTTTATAGATATCGAGTATCATGCTCGTTTCAATGCCGTAACCTATCGGGAACGATATCTTCTCGAAAACTTCCCTGTACCCCGCATATTCTCCCGAAAGGGGCTGAAGTATCTGGGCCAGTTCCGGGAAAAAGAGTGAAAACAGGGGCCTTATTACAAGCTCGGTAACACGGCCGCCGCCACTTGGCAGCGTCTTGCTTTCATCAAGAGCTATGGGCCTGTCGTAAAAGGCCTTTGAAAATTTTATCGTGTCGTTTAAGAGCAGCGGCCCTACAAGTGCATACACAAACCTGGGATGGATGTTTTTAATATCCGCATCAAGGTAAACGATAATGTCCCCGCGTGTCACGTAAAGCGCCTTCCAGAGGTTCTCACCCTTGCCCTTGCACTTTTCAAGCCAGGGGAATATCTTGTCCGCTATATACGTATCAGCTCCGTAAGTCTCGGCTATGTCAAGGGTCTTGTCGGTAGACCCGGAATCCACAACCACGATCTCGTCCAGAAGGGGATAACGCGACATCAGCTCCGACTTTAGAATAACTATCTCTTTTGCGATAGTCTTCTCCTCGTTCAATGTGGGAAGGCACAGCGATATGGAAAGCCCCCTGGCTTCCTTGGCTTTAACCAGTTCGCCGATATCGGAAAACATCGAGTGGTGAAAAGTGTTTGTCTCAATCCACGCCTTGCTCATCACATACCCCGCTGTCAATCGCTTTTATTACACCAACGATCTGGGCTATTCCCCTGAACATGGTGTCTATTCTTATTTTTGAAAGACCCGGCGGCGACGACTCCTCTCCATAGGTTATCCCAAGGGTAACCGCAGGGATATCTTTTGCAAGAAACGCCGAAAGTTCGGATTCACTTGGTATTACGACCGGTTCAAGCCTGAGCGCCTTGATGCAGTTTAACGCTGCCTTTACAAGAGGGTGCGTAAATTCAAGCCGTGCCGGAAGCTGCTCGCTTATGATCTTGAGCTTCAGGTTAACCCGGTATTCATGCGCCATACCTTCCAAAATATCACTGATACGGTCAGAAACATCCTTCACCATGCCGGGAGAATCGCTCTGGATCTCAAAACCAAGCCTGGCCGAGCGGGCCGCATTACCATGCTTAAGCCCGCCGGAGATTATGCCTATCATGACCCGGGTCATCGGCCTTAGGGGAAAACGCATCTGTAAGATCTGGTTGATAACCTCATTTAACACTATAATCGCGTTGGGCGGATACCTGTGTTTAAGGCTGGGCCCCGGATACACCGTGCACTCGACCTCGCAGCGCCTCAACCCCTCCGATCCATAGCTCAAACGCCCAAGCTTGTGTCCCTCAAGGCACACGGCTCCGCGTATCGGGCCTTTCCAGTGATCCAGCAGAAACTTTATCCCCTCCAGGTTCCCTTTTCCAATCGAACGAACCACACCGGCAAGCACTATATCGGAATCAAAGGAAAGTCCAAGCCCCCTGAACAGATCGGGAAGAGAGGCAAGCACGCCGATACCGACCGAGTTGTCAAGAACACCCGGGCCTACTATGGTATTCTTTTTAACCATGTAGTTATGATCGACATCCTTGTCGGAGACGGTATCAAGATGGGCCACAACAAATATCGGGGGCTTCTGCCGGTCATTTCCCCTGATGATGCCAATGGGGTTGCCGATTCCGTCTGTCGTGCAATGATCCACACCCGCTATGGAGAACCTCTCAAGCAGCATGGCGGCCTTCTGCTCCTCTTCAAAGGTAGGAGCGGGAATCTGACCGGTCAAAACGATGTTGGTTATAATAATATCCCTCATCGATTTGATTGTTTCCGTGAATGATGATATCTGGTTGCCTTGTATTGCCATACCGTCTTTCCCCGGGTTTTGTGTGCAATAACATAAACGCCTAAAAAAAACCGGGCGCTTTCTGATTTAATGATGCCTCAAAACAGGGACACCGTCAAGGCCGCCGACAAATCATGGGGCAGGGAAATGTGACAGATGACTTTGACAGAGCAGGAAATCTTATGGACAAAAAAACATCTTACGGCCTGCCGGTCGTGCAGCTTTTAAACAGCCTTCATATTGAAAAAAACGTTTCCAGGCTGATAGCCGTTATCAGGCACTCATCACGCCATTACTCTGAAACTCCTTCGGCCGAGCCTTTCATGGGGCTGACCGAAGAGGGGAAAATCTCGGCGTATCGGTGGGGAAAACTCCTGCCGGCAAAGATGCGAATCTCTTTTTTCTCAAGTTTCATAGGGCGCTGTATAGAAACAGCCTACCTTGTTGACAAGGGTTACATCACTGCCGGTGGCACAACATTTCATAACATCATTGAAACAAGCCTGTCTCCCTATTACGTGAGAGATGCGGGGCGGTTCCTTGAAACATGCACCGACCTCGACGATTTTTTCACAAGCTGGTTCGCAGGCAAAATCCCGCCCGAAATCATAGATCATCCCAGAGACGTGGCAAAACAGATGGCGATGTTCTGCATGGAGCGCCTGGCGCCCGGCGCCACAGGCCAAAGCGACATGGATATATGCGTGACCCATGACTGGAACCTGTTTGCCGCAAAGGAGTACCTCCTTGGAATGAACCATGAGATACACGACACCGTCGACTATCTCGATGGGGTAATACTGTTTGCAAAAAACGGAAAGTGTTATATAACCTCTCCCGGTAATGATCCGCGTGAACTTGTGGTGCCGGGTTAAAAGAAACAAGGGACAAGCATGAACGATAAGAATACAGTGCCTCACCGGATGGATGCAGATTTCCCGTTCGCTGTATGGCTGCTGGGATGGATTGCGATATTAAAGGGTATTGTGTGGCTGACAACCGACCCCAACATTCCTGATGTTCAGCTTGCCGTAATGGGATGCAAATACCTTTTTTTCATGCTGCCTTTAATCGCATGCGCAATAGGCGCCTGGCATCTGAAACGGTGGGCTGCCTGGGGCATTGCTGCCCTGTGCATAGCCGACCTGCTGTTTTTCCTTTTATACCCGCCCGCCATAAAATCATTGGCAATAAACGACACATCCCCGGTGGTTCACCTGTTTTCAACAGTTGTATGGGCAATAAACGGTCCGCTTGGAGATATCGCAATGATTGCGCTGGCAACCGTACTTTTCCGCCACACGAAAAAAGCGCAGCAATAGGGCATCTGACGAACTGTTTATCTTCCCGACCAACCGTAAACGTAAAAAGGTGTGAGATGAGCAAAAGCTTTCTTAAACTCGTGGTAAAGAAAAAGGTGGCGCTGGTAACGATATCCAGGCCGGAAAAGAAAAACGCCCTGTCTCCGGAACTTTTTTCGGAAATAGAGTCTGTTTTCACGTCACTTGACCGGAACCCTGACGTAAACGTGGTTGTTCTCACCGGCGGAGAGGAGATGTTTTCAGCAGGATTTGATCTTGACTTCATACGCGGTCTTGAGAAAGTTTCAAACGAAGAGTTTACGGCTCTTTTTCACCGTGCCTACCGCTCAATAATGTTCTGCGGCCAGCCGGTAATAGCCGCAGTCGGCGGACCGGCCATTGCCGGAGGATTCGACCTGACCATGATGTGCGACATCCGTTACGCATCAGAAAACGCCAAATTCGGGCAACGTGAAATCGCCCTCTCCCTCACACCCATAATGGATCCCCTGTGGAAAATCATAGGCATGGGCAGGGCAAAGGAGGTTGCCTTGACCGGCAGGATATATGATGCCGACGAGGCCAAACAGATGGGGTATGTCAGCGAGGTTTTCCCGGCCGGGAAACTGCTGGAGTCGGTGATGCCGATCGCAGAAACAATGGCCGGTTACGACAGGCAGTGCCTGCGTGAAACAAAAGAGATTTCAAACATTCTGCCGGCATACGACCTGGACAGCGCCATGAAAATCCAGGAATGGCTGTTTCGCACATACATAGGCGCAAAGGACAACCACAGGCGGATAGACAGCCTGCTTGAAAGCCTGAAAAAGAAGCGTTAAAAAGAGCGCAGGCCACATTACCTTGCCCGCCGAGGCCCGTTATCCCAAGTTTAACACCTGCTGCATCAGAAGATGGCAGCAAGATACACACTGGGTACAGACGTGTTCAGCCTGTTACTGTAAAGATGGACCATGGCTGACATGTTGTCAAAATCCCTGGCTGTTACTTTTATGGGATAAGTCGCGCCCGGCGTTCCGCCGGGAATGACCTCCACGGCTGCCGGTGTTCGGGTCAGGGGGCAGGGCGGTAAGTCCAAGCTCGACATTGGATACCGGGTTGCCGTACTTATCCAACGCCTTGACGGCTATAAACCCGTAAAAGCTCAGTATGCTTTTTGTTTCTCCATCTTCATGGGTCTTTACCAGCTCTACCGGTGTATCAGGGAACCCGTAGACGGTAAAGGGAGCAAGCAGATGAACATCGTTTACAAGCGCAGCATCGACCACGTTCCTTCCCGCCTGCCGGGCATACCTGTCGCCGGCGGAGCGCTTCCGATAGACAGGGGCCTG
>MZGQ01000039.1 GCA_002085115.1 Desulfococcus sp. 4484_241 | reverse complement strand
AATTCTATCGATACCTCGCTCGATCCGTCCGGCTCGGCAGCAGTTTCGGCATCTTCAGCCCCCTGGACACCCGCCTCCTCAGTCAGGTCAAGAACATCAAACTCACCAGTAGCCTCCTGGCTGAGGTCCGGGAGCTCTTCCTCCTCCTCAGATGCCTCCTGGGTCAGGTCAAGGACATCCTCATCTTGAGCCTCTTCTGTAAGATCAAGGACATCCTCATCCCCTACAGCCTCCTGGGTCAAATCCAGAATATCATCATCCGAGGCTTCCTCGGTCAGATCGAGTATATCATCTTCTGCTTCTGCGGCTTCCTCGGTAAGTTCAACGATCTCTTCATCTTCTGAAGATTCCTCAACAAGATCGATTATGTCATCATCTTCTGCAACTTCTTCTGTCAACTCGATAACTTCATCTTCTTGCACCTCATCGGTAAGATCAAGGAGATCATCTTCACCATCTACCTCGTCGGTAAGTTCTATAACATCCTCGTCCTCATCACCGGCCTCTTCGGTAAGGTCAAGAATATCATCCTCATCAACAGATCTCTCTCCGCCTTCAGAATCTACCATCACTGTCTCCGTCAGCTTCAGCAACTCTGCGTCATCCTCTGCTTCCTCCGTAATGCTTAAGGCCTCCTCCTTGCTTACATCTATCTCTTCCCTCTTGACGCCATCATCATCGATAGACAGGTCAAGCTGTTCAGAATCATCTTCCCCGGCACTATCACCATCTGCCGTCCCTCCGCCAACAGCCGCGTCATCCGCTATACTGAGTATGTCGCCCAGGTCGGAGTCATCGTCTACGATATCGGTAAGGTCGACAGTCTCCTGTTCATCGCCATCAGAAGCTACGACTATCGTCTCTTCCGTAAGCTCAAGAAGTTCCCTGTCCTCTTCGGTCTCCTCGAAAAAGTCAGGGGCCTTATCATCGGTCTTCTTACCGGGCTTGCGCTTATCCTTGCGCTGCCGGGCTTTTCCGGCGGCCTTTTTTTGCTTTTTTTTATCCATTTCCCCTCACACGCATAAACGTGTTGCTTGACAACAAGTACCTGCAATTCAAGATTTATTAAAAAAACTGATACCAGCTAAGCACTTTCATGTCAAGGTATTTGACGGTTTTGCACCTGTAAAAAGGCTTGAAAACCCGATTCCCGCAACCAATTTTTTTTATTGTAAAGCATTAGTGCAAAAAAACATAATTTTTGGCAGCATATCGATAATGGCGAAAAACCAGCAAAGGCCATTTGCTCCAGCCTTCTGCCAAAAGGAAGCATGGTAATATGAAGCTATCAAGTGTCTATCCATTTTGTTATGAGGACACGAAAATAGTTTCAAGCCACAAAATAAAATTTTTTTTGCAAGGTCAAGGATAACAAGGAATTCCGATCCAGGCGTACTGTTGTATGCCGCACAAGAAAACCCGCTTTTGACACCCAAGATTACGGGAAAAGACCATTTATGAATGGAAACTATCAAAGAACCAGAAACAACTTTCCTATCCAATACCCTCCATCAGCCGGTCTTCATTGTTGTACGGCTGTTTTTTGGCAGCATAATTGATAAGGGCAACCTGTTTTTTTTGTTTTAGAACTGATGATAATAAATTCAAATGATCATCCACCAAATCAAAAAAAGCGTTTTGGGAGTTTATTTTGGGCAACAATGATTGGAAAGCACGGAAAGGTCTCTCTTCTCACATTACAGAGCGACACAAAAACAAACTGCCAGAACAGCGGGTACAAACAGATGGTAAATGACAACAAATAAACGCCACACGGCCCATCCCTGCTAAAACAGACCAAACACCGCGAACAGGCCTCTTACAAGAAGGTTGGCTGCCACGCCCGCCACAAGATCGTCAGCTACGATCCCGATACCGCCAGGGAGTCTGGACTCGATATACCGAATCGGGAAAGGCTTGATTATATCAAGCACTCTAAAAGTTATAAAACACGCGATCGCATATTTCACCGTAAACGGCAGCCACAGCATCGCAGCCATCATGCCGGCGATCTCATCTATCACTATGCAGCCCGGGTCCTTCCTGCCCACAGCCTTTTCTGCAATATGTGATATCCACATGGAAAGAGCTGTAAAAACAATGAGAAACAACAGTGCACAAAGCGGAGTAAACCCGGAAACAAAAAACGCCAACAGCACACCTTCAACGCTTCCAAGCGTGCCGGGCGCAACCGGGAAATAACCGACAAGACAGCCGGTTGCCAGAAACAGGGCGATCTTTTTTGCAAGGTTCATATTACGTGCTTACAGCTGATATAACATTATCAAGGCACAAACAGTAAAACTGCCATCCTGTACCGTCACCCTTCTGACGGCCCTGCCAAATTGCCGGATTCCTGCTCAGCAGCCCTGTATACATCCATTATTGGGACTCCCTTCTTAACAGCGATCTCCCTGCACGATTCATATTCAGGCGCTATCCTTGTTCCTCCGCCAGGCAGAAAAACCCGTTTGCCCTTGACAGGACCAAACATGGTTGCAATCTCCACCTCTTCCCGGTCAAGTGTGATCCGGTCCACACGGTAATAACGTACCCCTATGGATGTAGTTTCCGTAAGGATACGGGAGGCAATGGCATCCAGTTTGCTGTAATGGCACAACACCTGAATCATGATCCCCGGTCTGTTCTTTTTCATGTATACAGGGACAACGTACACGTCACTTGCCCCGTCGTCGAACAGCCGGCCGGTGACATACCCGCACACCTCCGGAGTCATGTCATCGATGCATGTTTCGACAACAACCTGGGCGTGATCCCCCTCTCCTGCTTTACCGTGATCAAAAGAGCCGGAAACTATTCTAAGCAGATTGGGCATATTTTCAACCTCACGGCTCCCGGCCCCGTATCCTACTTTTTCCATAGTCATTGCCGGCATAGGACCGAAATCTTCCACAAGCGTGGTTATCAGGGCGGCGCCGGTGGGGGTTACCAGTTCCTGTCGGACACCGGTCCCGTAAACCGGCACTCCCTTGAGCAGGGCGACTGTTGCAGGAGCGGGTACCGGCAAAACACCGTGCTGGCAGGAAACATGGCCTGCCCCAACGGGAAGCGGAGAGGCCGCTGTTTTCTCAACGCCAAGATACTCAACACAAAGAGCGGCACCGACTATATCCACTATCGTATCAACGCATCCTATTTCGTGGAAGTGCACCTTGTCCACCGGGCATCCATGAATCAAGGCCTCGGCCCCGGCAAGCCTGGCAAAGGCCGACAGAGCCAACTCCCTTGCCCTTTGCGGAAGGGAACTGCGCTCTATCAGGGATCTTATGTCGCTATAGTGTTTGGGGCCCGCCCCGCCTTTTTCCAGCACTTCAACCCTTACCGCGCCGATTCCGTTTCTTGAAACCCTTGAGACAGCAAGCTCAAAACCCTCAAGTGGAAGGGCTGCCAGATCGTTTCTCAGCCGCTCCAGGGGGGCGCCAAGGTCGATAAACGCGGAAAGGGTCATGTCACCGCTTATGCCTGAAGGACAATCAATATATATGTCCATCACTCACCTCTCGAGGACCACTCTTCTACTATTCCGACCAAAAGGGTCGCGGCTTTGGCCATGTCGTCCAGCGCCACTGTCTCTCTTACCGTGTGCATATCCTTCATTCCCGTTCCCAAGATACCGGCTGTTATGCCCTTCTGGAACAGGATATTGGCATCCGATCCACCGCCTGAGACCTTTTCTTCAAGACGAAAACCGAGACAGGCCGCGGCACTTACCGCCCTGCGAACAACAGGATGATCATGGGGAATCAGCAGGCTGCAGAAATCATTCTCCACCGAAGTTTCAACGGCAGGCAGGCCGGGATGGGTTGAACGAACAGCCTGTGCAGCGACTGTCTCTTCAAACACCGAAACTATATGGTCGGTCACCTCCTGCAGTCTTTCATCGCTGTGGCTTCTGGCCTCGCCTCTTACTGTAACCTCGGCCGGCACGATATTGGTGGCCATACCACCCTCTATAACACCTATATTGAAGGTGGTATCCTCGTCCACCCGGCCCGGTTCAAGCCTCGCAAGCGCCTTTGCGGCAGCCGCGATTGCGTTTACGCCGTCTTCCGGATGCGCACCGGCATGAGCGTCCTTACCGCGCACGACAAAACTGAAACGATTCGCAGCCGGTGCTTTTGTAACTATTCCTTCTATATCCGATGCATCAAGCACATACCCCGCCCTGGCCGAGAACCTGCCGACATCCAGATGCTTTGCGCCAAGAAGTCCTATCTCCTCGCATACTGTTATAACAACATCAACAGGACACATCAGCCCCCCGGAAGATTGCAGAACCCTTAAAGCCTCTATGATAATGGCAATCGCGCTCTTGTCGTCGGCACCCAGGATGGTGTCTCCGGTGCTTGAGAAAACACCCTCCTCAAGCACCGGGTCAATTCCCTCCCCTGGCGAAACCGTATCCATATGGGCGCTCAAAAACAAAGGCTCAAGTCCTGAATCGCCAGGAAAGTGCGCAATAAGGTTGCCACAGTTGCCCCCGACCTTCTTACCGGCATCGTCGACCTGGACATCCGCCCCCATGGAGTGCAATATTTCAGCTATAAAATCACATACTTTTTTCTCATTTTTTGACACACTGTCTATCCTGACCAACGCCTGGAAAACATCAGCAAGCCGTTTTTTATCTATCATGGACACAATCTCCTACATCAGACACATCCGGCCGCAAATTTCCTGTTGACATATAAATGGCCCGTAATTAGCTTTAGAACTGGTATTGCGGAAGTGCGCAGCGTTCTGGTGAAGCTCCCGGACTTCAAATCCGGTGTGGGGCGCTAACACCGTCCCGGGTGGGTTCGATTCCCATGCACTTCCGCCAACTTTATACTTTTTCTCTTTTAACATTGGCGATACACCCGGTAAAGCAAAAACAGCGGTGTGTCCTTGAACGCATATAGTGCCTATTCAACGATTCTGATGTTCATGCCGGTCAATCCTTAATACATCTCTCACCCGTTTTTACTCTTGACACCTCCGGCTGTAATGTTTTAAAAGCAAAGGAAACTTGCTCAGGTTCTCGCAAGAGACTAACAGGGAACTCCCGTGTGAATCGGGGACGGGCCCGTCGCTGTGATCGGGGACGAAATCCGCAAAACAGCCACTGTTCCGGACGTTGGAATGGGAAGGCGCGGAAAGTAGGATAATCCGAGAGTCAGAAGACCTGCCTGGGCAGCGAAGCATGTCCCGCGAGGCAATGGGGCTGCGGCGATCCTGACGGATAAAAAAGGGAAATCCCGGATCGAAACGACACGTTTTGGTCCGGGATTTTTTTTTATCCTGGGCCTAACCCGGAAGGGAAAGGAGGTGAACCGGTTTTGAAAACAGGAGCGATCGTGTACATGTTAAACAAAAACTTCAACGCAGACAGGGAACCATACATAATCGCGGCCATAAAAAAATCACACAACGCAGAAATAGTAGAGGTGGTTTCGCATGGGCAGGCCCATTTTGATGTCATGGACGCCTGGTGGAGATTAACGGCAAAGGGTGTGCAAAAATTTATATGCCTGTTCGCCATAGACAGGGGAGGCAACTTCAAACCAGCTGTAAAAAGGCATCTGCAACTGTGCAAGTAACTATTGATGATATTACATAAAAACTCGGGAACAGCTGTAACAGGGAGGAAAAAGATGGAAAACGCAAAAAAATCGATTCTTGTTTTAATGGTTCTGCCGCTGCTGTTGTGCCTTGGAGCTGTTGCGGCAGCCTCATCCGGCAACGGGCAAAACACCCATGCAGTAGTTATGGATGAGATGGTGGTAACCGCCAGCCGCGTGGAGGAGAAAGCAAGCGAGGTTGTGCTTAACACAACGGTAATAGACCGCACCGAAATAGAAAGCTCATCTGCCAGGACTCTGGGTGACCTGCTTGCCGAAAAAAGCATAGGCCATGTCCATAAATATCCGGGAACATCGACAAGCATCGGACTCCGTGGATTCAGGACAGACACCACGGGGGTCGATCTTGCGGGACATGTGCTGATCCTTATAGACGGACGAAGAGCCGGAACCGGGAACGTGGCAAAAATCATGACAAAAAATATTGAACGGGTGGAAATAATAAGGGGGCCGGCATCGGTTCAATACGGTTCGGCAGCCATGGGCGGAGTGATAAACGTCATAACAAGGCGTGGCAAGGGCAAACCATCCGCCTTTATCGAGGGTTCCACAGGGAGCTTCGACTACACTGAAAGTAGCATCGGATTTTTGGGCAAGTACAAGTCGTTTGACTTTTCAGGAAGTTTCGCGCGTGAAACAATGGGCGATTATGATACCGCGACCGATGAGATTTACCACAACAGCGGTTACGATCAGAAAAGAAACGGCAGCATGAACCTGGGATACGAGTTTCTGCCCGGCAACCGCATAAGCGCGATCTGGACCTATTTCGATGCCAACGATGTAGGCAACCCGGGATACCTGAACCAGAACGACCTTGATGACCATAAAAATTCGGGCAACAAATCTATCGACCTTGTTTACGACGGTAAAACCGCAGACGGGCTCTTTTCCTGGCGGATCAGATACTATGACGGGAAAAACGAGGACGAATATGTGGACCCGACCGCAAGCAACCCGGACTGGTGGGATAACGGGATACCGGACAAGGTTACTGTCGATTACAAGGGTGCCCAGGCCCAGCTTACCTGCGACATGGAGTACCTGCTTTTAACAGCCGGCTTTGACTGGAACAACTACAAAACGGAAGACAGCGAATACAGCCCCAAAAAAAGCGAATATGACAACCCGGCCGGTTTCCTGCTGGCCAAGGCCAGGCTCATGGATGAACGCCTTATATTGACGGGAGGCGCGCGTTACGATGACTATGAAGTCGACATGAAAAGCGAGGGAAGGACCGAAAGCGACGACCACATTACTCCCCAGGCGGGCGCGGCATTCTGTGTAAACGACTGGCTTAAAATCAGAGCCAACTACGGAGAGGCGTTCAGGATGCCTACAGCGCAGCAGCTTGCAGCAGACATGATGATGTGGTTCATGCACTATGTTGGCAATCCGGATCTCGACCCTGAGAAAAGTAAAACCTACGAAGGCGGCTTTGATATATCCTGCGGGGCATTCAATGCGGGCCTTACATGGTTTCATACCGATTTTGAAGACAAAATAGAGAGCTACACAAAAACAAACGGCGATATATCCTACAAGAACCTGGGTAAAGCCGAAATCCAGGGTATAGAAGGCGACATATCATACGATCTTGGTCAGGTCTTCTCGTCCGACTATCGGGTAAAGCCCTACGTCAGCATGACCTACCTGTCCGATTACAGGGACAGGCAGACCGACGCAGACCTTCTGTACACATCCAACATACAGGCTTCTTACGGAATAACAGTATCCGGTCCGGGAGGCCTCCTTGCCGACCTGAACATGGCCTACACGGGCAAACAAAATATTGTCGATTATGCGGGCGGAACCTACGCCACAATAAAAAAAGGCGGGTTCAACGTTGCCAACCTTACAGTTGCCAAAAGGCTTGACAACGGGACCGGGAAAACCGGCGTAACCCTGCGCGGCGAGATCAGGAACCTTTTTGACAAGGAGTACGAATATGTCCAGGGGTATCCAATGCCGGGAAGAACGTTCGTGATAGGCATGAGGCTCGATTTTTAGCCCGGACCCCATTCATAAACGGTCTTTTCCCGCAATGCGGGGCTAATATCAGACAAAAAAGCCGGGGAAACTTCCCCGGTTTTTTTCTTGACAATATGAACGATGTTCACCATAAAGAGCATTATTCCATATAACTGCTCAAACAGTTTCAAATCGTAAAAAAAGGAGAACCCCATGTACGACTTTATGCTTACCCCCGAAGAACAAAAGGTGAAAAAAGAGGCCAGGGCTTTTGTCAGAGAGGAAATATCAAGCGATTTTCTTCGTAAAATGGACAAAAACGAAATAACCTATCCGCGCGAATTCGTGGAGAAACTGGCTGAACGAAAACTTCTCGGGCTAAGGTTTCCAAAGGAGTACGGCGGTCGTGGCATGGGATGGACGGCAGAACTTGCAGCGATCGAGGAGATAGGGTGCCTTGGTATCGCGCTTGGCTGCGCCTATTCCATGCCGTCTATCGTAGGCGAAGCGATCAACATGTTCGGAACGCAGGAACAGAAAGAGAAATACCTGAAGCCATACCTCGAGGGCAAGCTGGTTGCGGCAGAGGCACTGACCGAACCAAGAGGAGGATCAGACTTTTTCGGTGCAATGACACGGGCCGACCTCAAAGGAGACCATTTCGTGCTAAACGGACAGAAACGTTTCGTGGTGGGTGCCGAAGGCGCGGATTTCTTCCTTGTATACTGCAGGACAAATTTCGAGCCTGACGCACACAAATACAACAGGCTCAGTCTGCTTCTGGTGGACAGGGGCCCTGGCGTGGAAACCGAATATCTGTATGGCCTGATGGGCTGCAGGGGCGGCGGGACAGGCAGGCTGGTTTTCAGGGATGTCAAGGTCCCCCGGGAGAACCTCGTGGGGGAACTGCACGGAGGGGCTCTTTGCTTTCACCAGATGATGATACCGGAACGGATGACCTCGGCATGTGGCAGCCTCAGCATGTGGGCAGCGCTTGACCTGGCAGTCAGATATTCCAGCAGGCGCAGAGCGTTCGGCAAGGAGATAAGAAAATACCAGGCAGTCAATTTCCTTGTCGCCGATTCCATAACCCGGCTCGACGCGGCACGAGGCCTGTGCTACATGGCTGCGAAAGCAATCGATAACGGCTACCCAAACGTCAGGCGGCTGGTCAGCGAAGCAAAACGCTTTGCCACCGAGTCTGCGTGGGAAGTTGTAAACAACGCCATGCAGATTATGGGTGGCATAGGATACACCGAGGTCTACCCGATTGAACGTGCCCTGCGTGACGCACGCCTGGCAATGATATGGACCGGAACCAACGAGATAATGAACCTCCTGATACAGCACGAGTACTACAACGAGGTACTTTCCCCGGATTACGACAAACGGCTCATGGAAAACGACGCCACCAGCCCGGACGACACCGAACGTTGTTTCACTGACGAAGATATGATGCGCATACACGAAGCAGGACCGGAGAACCGTTAATTACAGAAAAAAAGGATGCCGCTGCCATGCAGCCCATGCTCAAAACAGACGATACAAAGGCCCCGGCAAGCCTTGCTGAACTGAAAAAATCGGAAAAGGAGGCGCGCAGGCTACTTATAATGAGAGCGGCTCAGGCACTGTTTGCCGAAAACGGTTTTAAGGGGGTTACGGTAAGACAGATCGCCAAAAAGGCCGGCGTAAGTATCGGAACCATCTACAACTACTACGCCGGCCTGGACGATCTTTTCTTTGATATCTTTCTTGAGCACACAAAAGAGATCCTGGAGATAATGAGCGGGCACGCCGAAAAAAACGAACTGACACCCCAGACTGTCGGCAAGCTGTATATCACCTACCTTCAGCGCAACATGAGTTTTTTCCAGCTCATGGGCCACTTCATGCTCGGAGGCGTGCTATCCCCGGAATCGGCCGACAAACTGAACACGGTTATGCGCACGCTCATGACCCGGCTTGAAAATGTGCTGAAAAAAGCGGGTATTTGTGGGGATACAAGAATCAGGACGCACGCATTTTTTGCTGCACTAAACGGGATAATGATAAGTTACGCCCGTTACCCCGGAAGATCTGAAAAGGAGATAAACGCTCACATACAAAGGCTTACAGAAGAGATCGCATCCCTGTTCACATAGCGTTGCCTGCCGGATATTGACAGGATCTCCAGGCAGAAAGAGGATGGATAGGCTAAAAATCAAAAATCCCTGTTTATGTCTCCCAGGGTGTTTGACGGCCGGGCAAACAGAAACCCCTGTCCGTAGGGTACTCCAAGCTCCTTTAGCTTCTCATACTCCTCTCTGGTCTCTATTCCCTCAACGATTATGCTGGAGTTAATGTTTCTGCCGAGGTGGACAAGAGCCTTTATTATCTGCTGTTTTATAAAGCTCTTGTCGATATTCTTGGCAAATGCCATGTCAACCTTCATGTAACCGGGATTAAGCTCCATGATGCGCTCGAGCCCGGAATAGCCTGTACCGACATCGTCGCCGGCATGTACTATGCCTATATCGGTATAATCCTGCATGGCACTTCTGAAAAGATCATAGTTGTCAATGGCCAGCTTCTCGCTGATTTCAAAAACCACGTTCTGCGGCTTAACCTTCATGTCTTCCAAAAGCTCCTTGAGGTACATGCCCCTGAACTCAGGATCGTGTATGGTCATTCCCAGGGTGTTTACGAAGATCTTCTTGTCTGTATCGATGTCTCCCACCCGTTTAAAAGCCAGCTTTCGGCAAACACGGTCAAGTTCGAAAGAAAGCCCGCTCTCTGCGGCCAGCAGAAAAAGCATGGTGGGATTGTGGAATTCTGTTCCAACCGGCCCGCGGGACAGGGCCTCGTATCCGATCACCTCGAGTGTATGCATATCCACTATAGGCTGGAAAACGGTTTGCAGGTCTCTTTCTATTATAAGCTTCTGGAGGTTATAGCGGCTCGAACAGTCCCTCTTGGCGGCCATGAACTCCCCCATCCTCTTGGAACTCCTGACAAGCTGACGAACCAGCCGCATGTTGTTGACCATGGGGTTGTTTATCTCAATGGCATATCCGATGTTCGGCCTTGTGGCTCTTTTGAGGTAAGGATGAAGCAGCTCGAACACCTCGTCTTCAAGCGCTATGCGTATTCTTTCCGATATCGGCTCAAGGTGATATATGAGTTTTGTCTTATCATCCCGCGGTGGGGAGAGGAAAATAACAAAAGTGTCCGCATCATAAAGATCGACCACGAATATGTCCTGCCCCCTGAACTCCCGGTCCTTTATTCTTTTTAACGCTTCGGTGATCCTGGAAAGAAGATAGTTGTAGGAGTTGCTTCCGTACTGGTACTCAACCTTGCTCAGATCAACCACCTGGACAGTTATGCATGCAAGGTAGTTCAGCTCCCTTAGTATCCTCTCGACCCTGCCATACTCCTTGATAACCGTGGGAAGATCCAGGGTACGGTCAAAGTAGAACCCCTCATTGATCTTGACATCGATCTGGCCAGACTTATCCGCACTGTTCCCGTTGTCTTTCATCAAAACAAATCCTTTACTGTTTAAGCTGCAACACTGATATCATGTCCATATCAATATATTTCCATACACCAATCACCATGCTATTTCAAGCACGACAGGGCCAAGGCATAAAACCTGCGAACCAGGCCGTGACACCCACCGAATTTACACATTATATACCCTTTACCATGTCCAGAAAGGCCCTCCCGGCCGGTGAAGGGCTACGCTGTTTTAGAAACGTCAAGTAGAACATCCTGGTAAGATCGACATCTGAAACAGGAACCATTGCAAGAACGCCTTCCCTGACATATTCCCCGACCGCAACGGAGGAAAGCACGGAAACACCTATTCCGTTTTTTATGCCCTGTATCACTGCCTCTGTACTTCCAATCTGTGCCACAATATTAAAATCTGAAATCTTAAGCCCCTTTGCTGCAATAGCGGTCTCAAAAGCTTCAAGAGTACCAGACCCGCGTTCCCGTACGATAAACGGCTGGGTAACAAGCTCGCTTGCCCTGACGGATCTGCGTCCTGCCCATGGATGGGACGAATGGACAACGAGCTTCATCTCATCTGTTAAAATTCCCTCCTGAACAATCCCGGATTCATTGACACGGCCGCCCACCACACCGAGCTCGACCTCCCCATCGAGAATATTTGAAACGATCTTGGCGGTGTCCCCGACAACAAGCAAAACCGTAACATCAGGATATGACTTCCGGTAAGCTCCTATCAGGCCGGGGAGTATGTATCCCGACGGTATGGTGCTTCCTCCGATAACAAGCCTCCCCCCTACCCTGCCCTGGTAATCCGCCATTTCAGCCACCATCTGGTCATGCATGGCAAGAAGCTTTGACGCCCTGCTGTAAAGCAGCTCCCCGGCCCCGGTCAGCACAAGACGCCTTCCGATCCTGTCAATCAGCCTGCATCCGAAATATTCTTCCAGATCCTTCATGTGACTGCTGACAGTCGGCTGGGAAAGAAGCACATCCTCTGCCGCCTTTGAAAAGCTGCCCTTTTCAACAACCTTGCAAAATATTTTCAGACGCCACAGATCCATCTTCTTCACTCGTTTCAAATCATAGATTTTCTAAATGCATAGTATTTATAATATTAGTATTATCGTTTTGACAAATCAACCCCGGCAAAAAATAATTCCAAAAACAAGGAGGTGTCATGGAAACCGTAGATGCAAGAGGGCTGGTATGCCCCGGGCCGGTACTTGAAACGAAAAAATTTATAGAAAAAAAGAACCCCGATTCGCTTAACGTTATTGTGGACAACGACGCAGCCCGGCAAAACGTTGAAAGGTTTCTTGCGTCACAGGGGTTTAACAGCCAATCAAGTCAACAGGGGAACGACTTTGCTGTAACAGGAGTAAAGGAGGGGGGCGACTCCTGCGGGATATGCAGCGTGCCTGAAAAAAGCGGTGGAGCAACAACCATGGTGGTTATAACATCCGACCGGCTGGGGCGGGGGGACGATATGCTCGGCAGAAAACTGACATCAAATTTTATAAAAACCCTAAGAGAGATGGGAGACGAACTCTGGCGCCTTGTGTTTCTGAACAGTGGGGTAAAACTGGCAACAGACGGCTCCGATGTTCTGGAAGATCTCAAGGAGTATGAACGCAACGGTCTCCATATCCTGGTCTGCGGCACTTGCCTTACCCACTTCAACCTGCTTGACAAAAAAAGGGTGGGCGAAACAACGAATATGCTCGATATCGTAACCGCCATGCAGATGGCGGGAAAGGTTATTGTCCTTTAGCACGGGCACCTCATGGGAAAACAGCTATCGCATCAATCTCAACGAGCGCGCCAAGCGGAAGGGCAGCGGCCTGGACGGTTGATCTGGCCGGTTTATGGGAGCCAAAATGCTTTGCGTACACATCGTTCACAGCAGCAAACTCTTTAATGTCCGCCACAAAGACCGTTGTCTTGACAACATCGTGAAGGCCAAGCCCGGCGGCTTTCAAAACAGCGGCGAGATTCTTCAACGCCTGCCCTGTCTGCGCTGACACACCGCCGTCTGCAAGGGCGCCCGATCCCGGCACAAGCCCTATCTGGCCGGAACAAAAAAGCAGCCTGCCGCTTTTAACCGCCTGCGAGTATGGCCCAACTGCCGCTTTTAACCGCCTGCGAGTATGGCCCAACTGCGGCCGGCGCCCTGTCTGTGGATAAAAAATCCATCTGCTGTTTTAAGAATAACCTTAACCCTATTACAGTAAATAACTCAGTGTTGTCCGGTTAGATATTTGCATAAACATGCGCTTAAAAAAATGAAAAAAATGAATTTTTTGCTTGACTTTTAAGAAAAAATTTTCGTGGCAATTTGTA
>MZGQ01000113.1 GCA_002085115.1 Desulfococcus sp. 4484_241 | reverse complement strand
TTTAAGTCCCTGTTCGACCGCTTCCATGTCGGAGACGGGGCCGGAAAAGACGATCTGGCCTGGGTTATTGTGGTTGGCGATGATGATTTTGTTATTGATTTTATCCAGTAATGCCCGTGCCTTGTCGATGTCACATAGGGCTGCTGTCATGGTACCGGGGTTTTTGGCGGCATTGGCCATTAGCTCACCCCTTTTAAAGCAAACATTGAAAAGGCTATGCTTGACATGGATAGGCTTGTTGTCATAACTGCGGGTTGCGCCCATTGGGTCTGCGTAAGTTTCTTTTCCTGATTTTTTTTGTCTTTTTCATTAAAGACAGGTATGGGAAAGACCACTTTATGCAGAAGTTCTTTTGCCCCACGCTTTTGGTCAAAAGATGCTGAAAAATCCCAAACATCCATTGCATCGGAAAACTGCATGGCAAGATCCGCTCCCATGTCAAGGCATCCGCTGGTTCCCTGGCCGGGAAAAAGAAAAGCGATGTCGCCGGGGTCAGCTTTTTCCACAGTGCAGAATAATCCGTTGGGTAATGAGAATCCGCTGTCGGGTTTTTCGAATAATGATTTGGCTGCGTAATTGAGTTTGGTTTCAAGATCCTTTTCATCAGAGGCAACGATGGCTAATCTTGCCGGACTGGATGCATCAAAATTTTCCTGAGACGTCCGGGCGAGATAGGTCAGGACACCTTTTGTATCTAAATTTTTGGCGGTGTCCCGGCAGAGGTTTTCGAGCCCTTTGGCATTTTTTGCGCCTAACACCACAAGCTCACTTGGAACATTGCGCAGCCGCCACGCTGATTTGCCCTGTCCTTTATATTCTTCTACGGTAACATGAAAATTAGTTCCGCCAAAACCAAAAGAGCTGACTGAAGCTCTTCTGGGGTGAGCGTTTCCCCTCACCCAGGGTCTGCATTCCGTATTCACATAAAAAGGACTTTTTTCTATATCCATCATAGGACTGGGCTGATCAACCTTGATAGTGGGCGGAAGTACCTTGTGATGAAGGCCCATCACAGCCTTGATGATACCGGCTGTGGCTGCAGCACTTTTTGTGTGCCGTGGGCCTCAATCAATTCTACGGTTTCAGGGCTGTAAGACGCGGCCTCATAACATCGTCTGAGGGCGACAGCCTGGCCCTGGGCACACGGTGCATAAATACTTGTTCCTTTGCCGTCCGATGTCGAGGCGTTTAATGGCGATCATGCCGATACCTTCTCCTAAAACCATGCCGTCGGCTTTGTCGGAAAAAGGGCGACAATCGTGTGTGGGGGACAGGGCCGGTGTCTTGGAGAAACTGACAAACAGGAAAGGGCCATTATTGGTATCAGCTCCTCCCGCAATAACGACATCCGACGCTCCCGTGTAAAGTTCATTGAGCCCCTGGGAAAGTGCGGAAAAAGAGCTGGCACAAGCCGCATCACTCGTACAGTTTATGCCGCCCAGATCGAAATAATTTGCGATGCGTCCGGTGACCACGTTCCCGAGCAGGCCGGGAAATGTGCTTTCGTTCCATGGTGCGTGGGTTGCCATGATTCGTTTGCAGATATCTTCAACCTCATCTTCGGCAAGACCTGCTTCACGCATGCCCTTGACCCAGTTGGGTTTCACAAGCCGATTCGCCATTTCACCAAGTAACTCCAGGCCGGCGGCCACGCCCATTATAACGCTTATGCGGCTGCGGTCCATGTCCTTGAGTTGTCCGTTAAAGGCGTTTTCCAAAACCTGTTCGGCAACCAACATGCTTAAAAGCTGAGACGTGTCTGTCGCGGCCAAATTTTTTGGAGGGATGCCGAAAGCCATGGGATCAAACTCGACTGGAGAAAGAAAAGCTCCCCGCCTGCAATATGTTTTGTCGGGAACTAAAGGGTCCGGATCAAAATAGTGGTCTATGAGAAAATGGTTTGGCGGAACTTCCGTTATCATATCCCGTCCTGCCGTGATATCGCGCCAATATCCCTCAATAGTATCAGAGCCGGGAAAGAGACAGCCCATACCGATTACGGCAACCGGTGTCACATTGTCCTTTAGTCGTTGCGAGGACGCCTGGCTCCGGGTCTGGTTTTTAGTCTTTTTCATTTTAATTTCCATATTTTTTTAGGTGGCATTATATTGTTTCATTATATGTATGATTATAAGAAAGCGGCCGGGGTTTGAAATTAAAGGCTTCACCTGGTACAGGAACCCCGTAACTTCGCATCTGCTGGGCTCTTGTTACAACCGCCGCGCCTTCTAGAAGATTAAGAGCAATATCGGAAACTCTCCGGTTTTCAGGTTTTTCTAAAAAAGACCCCTTGACCCATGTATTAAAAGCACCCATGGAGGGGCCGCAGCAAATTTGATAGTCTATCCTGTGCGTCGAATCGCCGTGGATGGCCCAAATGGCGGAATTGCCCAAATACCATTTAAAGATTAAAGCCATGCGGTGTTTGGGGTTTTTTTCAGCTTTTTCGATCTGTGTTGGATCACGCCTGGAAAAAAAATCACGGGTATCCGACCATATTTTTTCCATTGGTGCGTGAAATACCTCTTTTTCCAATCGGATTTTTACGTCTTTGGGAATTGTATCGATCGAACTGTTTTCAGAATATATTGTATAAAGATTTGCCGCCCGGTTTGAAAACATTGTGCCGCGTTTTAACACCTGGACTTTAACACCCAGTTCGAACATGTCTGCCGCAGGTGCCATTGTTACGTCAGCAACACCGGCCTGGGCCAGCATTTCTCTCCCTTCACGCGACAAACCCGATTCCACGGCTGATTGATTAACAGAGCCTGTGAGCACATACGCGGCACCCATGGAAAATGCGGCGGCAATTGACGATGGTGTTCCCAAGCCTCCGGCTGCCCCTATTCTGATTGGACGGTCATACCCTTTTTTTGATGAAATTTTATCTCTCATTGCAAGAATCGTCGGAAAGAGGGCGGTCAGCGTCCGGTTATCCGTATGCCCGCCTGAGTCTGCTTCAACCGTGATGTCTTCGGCAACGGGTATTTTCGATGCCAATATGGCTTCCGAATTTGTTATTTTACCCTGAGCCACCAGAAGATCGAGGATTTGTTTGGGTGCCGGCAACATAAACAGCTGTGCTACTTCGGGTCGGGAAAGTTTTGCAAAAATGAAATTTTTTCTATGGATTTTTCCGTTATTATCTGTAGATAAACCCGTACAGGCATATCGCACGACACTCGGCGTAAGCGTCATAAACGCCGAGGCTGATATCCGCTTCACCCCTTGTCTGAGGTAAAGGTCAACCACCTGTTCCTCCAGCTCAGGTTCATTGGGTGAATATATTAAATTACTGCCCCATGAGAGTCCTGATTTTCCAATGGCGGTTTTGATTTTATTGATGGCTTTTTCAATATCATTTAGGTGAAGTCCCGCTGCTCCGAAAAAACCGATCATTTTTGCTTTAGCCATTTCAATTACCATATCAGCGGATGCTATACCGCGAAACATGGCGCCTGCAATATATGGGAACCGGACAGAATGAACCTCTGCAAAAGACCTCTCGCCCAGCCATTCCGGGTAGAGGGCGGGAAGTGTCGCCATGAGATGAAATCCCGTGTTTTCCGTTCCGGATGTGGGGAAAGTCTGGCCGGCTAAAGACAGGCCCAGTCGCCCGTTAGATTCATCCTGTACCACATGAATCGGCTCGCGTACCTTAGGAATTATCGAAAGCAGGTCGCTTTGGGAAAAAGCAGGATACGTTGTTGTCGGTTTCCACGAACCGATTGATGAAAGGGACTGACATTGCATGGGTTAAATTTCCTCAGTTCGGAAAAAACAGTATAATAAAATTAAGATTATTTATGACAAATTTCAATAAATAATTGTAACTGAAAGTATGCTAGTTTTTTACTAGTAAAAAACTAGTGTTTTTGGTTTGATGGGACGCTATCATAATAAATTTAAGATAGTTATAGATATAAGGTAATTGAAGATATGGTAACCGTTCACGGTTGCCGGTTTACGGTTCACAGTTTTTTCAATGAATCAAGCGAGGCACTCATGATTTTTATCCTTTTCAACCGTGAATTGTGAGCCGACAACCGTGAACAGTTACAAGCTATGGGTTCACGAAACAATAAGTTCACAATTTTGGGAGTTGAGGCGCCCGGCTGGCAAGGCGCGAGGAGGGCGAATACTTTACGTATTCAACCGACGAGCAACACAGCCAGGCGGGATGTATCGACTTACAAAATGTGAAGTTATTTTTGAGTGAGCCCTATGTACGTCAACAAAACGGTCGTGATTCTTAGCGGTTTCGGCCTAATTTTTCATGGGCTGACACCCATTCAAGTGAAGATACAGCAGCCCCGAGTGAAATTTCACCCGCTGCCGCAACAGCGGCAACGATCTCGGCAAATTTGAGGGCTTTTCCCTGTCCATAGCATCCGAGGATTTCAAGACATTCCTTTTGCGTGGGGAGTGCTGTGCCGCCACCGTATGTCCCGACGATCAGCGAAGGAAGCGTCAGCGAGGCGTAAAGATCACCTTCCGGTGTTGTTTCCATATGAACCATGCCGGTTGAGGATTCCACCACGTTGGCCACATCCTGCCCGGTGGCGATGAACATGGCGGCAAGGGCGTTTGCACTTTGAACTCCGTTGCTGCTTCCACCTGCCATGAAAGTGCCGAGGCTCGAGACCTTCATGTAATATTCACAAGCCTCAGGATCAACTCTCAAGTGTTCAATCAGCAGATCCCGTTTGAGGGTGACTTCAGCGGTCACACGCTTGCCCCTTGTGTACAGTGTATTGATTGTGGAAGTCTTCTTGTCAGTGGTCATATTACCATCCATGTAGTGGCGGCTGATTCCTTTGAAATGGTCCAGTATCCAGTTACAGGCGGCAAAAGTGGCGGCAGTGACCATGTTCTGCCCCGCAGCATCTCCGGTGGTGTAGTTAAAACGGAGGTAGACAAGTTTGCTGGTAAGAAATTTTTGTATGCCGATAAGTTTTGCAACGTTTGAGGTGGCCTCAGCCTGTTTACGGAGCTCCTCAATATTCTCGTCTATCCATCGGGCAAAGGTCATTGCTTTGCGGGCAGAGTCAAAGCTGAAGACCGGTGCACGCTGCATCATATCGTCTGATATGGTTGTTGTTATGCCGCCGCACAGGTTTATCATTTTTATGCCCCGATTGTATGAGGCCACAAGTGTTCCTTCCGTCGTGGCAAGGGGGATTAAGAATTCCCCATCGGCATGTTCGCCATTTACTTTTAAAGGACCTGCAAACCCGATGGGTACCTGGGCCACACCGGTGAAATTTTCGATATTTCCCTGAGTGACTTTTGGGTCGAATGAATATTTATTAATATGCTCGATCGTTACGCCGGAGTAGTTTC
>MZGQ01000038.1 GCA_002085115.1 Desulfococcus sp. 4484_241 | reverse complement strand
ATCCAGAACGAACTGCGTGAATCCGGCTGCTCCCCGGATGAATATTTTTTTAAAGATCAACCCGGCTCCCGGCTTGCCTTTATTGGCAAAAAAATCTCTGTTATATTAAATTTTTTTGATACGGGCTTGTTGCCTTGGAAATTTCAATTTTGCAGGGAGGTTTGTGTGAGGGACGCACGAACAGCGACAGCATACAGGCATGTTTTTGCCCTGCTGCTTTTTACCGTGCTTGCCTTTATAATCTATTCTGACACCTTCCATGCCGGATGGCACCTTGATGACACTCCCAACATCCTGAAAAATGGGCGGCTCCACATAAACGATCTTTGTTTTGATACCCTGGCCCGCACTTTTTTTGCCAGGGCCGGCACCAATCGTTTTTTCAGGCCACTGCCATCCCTTAGCTTTGCGCTCAACTGGTATGCCGGCCGGGATAATCCGTTTGGCTACCACATGGTAAACACCGCTATTCACGCGGCAACCGCTTTTCTGGTCTATCTTGTGATTTTTCATCTGCTGCAGACTCCTGCTCTTAAAAAACGGTATGGCCCGGAGGATGCCATTGCCGTGGCGCTTTTGGGCGCGTTGCTGTGGGAGGCTCATCCCATACAGACCCAGGCCGTAGTCTACATCGTGCAGCGTATGGCGCAGATGGCCGCCCTGTTCTACGCAGCCGGCCTGCTTGCTTACCTTAAGGCCCGCATGACAAGGGTAACTCCTGCCCGGGTCTTCTGGGGTATTATGACGGCGCTGTTTTTCATATGTTCTGTGATGTCAAAGGAAAATGCTGTTGTTTTTCCACTGACGCTTCTTATTGTGGAGTCTGTTTTTTTTGACGGTAAGCTGTTGTCAAGGCGCTGGCTCATGGTTTGGGCCTGCCTTGCCGGTGTTGTTGCGGTATGCGGGGTGTATCTGTTTGCAGGCGGTAATTTACTGTTTTTCCTTGGCGGCTATGCCGGAAGGCCGTTTACCCTTGCGCAGAGGCTTATGACCGAGCCCAGAATAGTTATGTTTTACCTGTCGCAGATTTTGTACCCCCTGCCATCCCGGCTTTCCATATGCCATGACGTTACCCTTTCAACATCTCTTGTCCATCCCTGGACGACCCTTGCCTCTGTCATAATGATCGCGGCACTTATATGGTTTGCGTTTCGGTATAAAAAGAGGTTTCCGCTGCTTTCCTTTGCGCTGCTTTTCTATTTTATAAACCATATTGTTGAATCATCGATAATAGGCCTGGAGCTGGTGTTCGAGCATCGTAACTACCTGCCGACCCTTTTTCTTTTTGCGCCGGCAGCAGCGCTTGCCTGCACGGGGCTCACAAGATACCGTGAGAGCAGCCGGGTGGTTTTCCGGTTGCTCGTGGTTTGCATAGTCACCGTTGTAACGGGGCTGGGGCTGTTTACCTATGAACGCAACCGGGCATGGGAAGATGAGTTAACCCTTTGGCATGACGCACTTATGAAAGCACCGGGAAGTTCAAGGCCCGCAGTAAACCTTGCGGTCGCACTGGCATGGCGGGAAGGCGCAACCCGCAGGGACGAGGAGGTGGCAATGGCGCTTTTTGCCGGGGCAATAGGCAAACAGCAGGCCAGGACTCGCATGGATGCTGAGATTTACGGCAACATGGCTATTTTGTATGACCGTGCAGGAGAATATGAAAAGGCCGTAACTTTTTTTGGCAAAGCCCTGAAGATAGATCCGGCTTCCCTGAAAACAAGGCACGACATGGTAAAATCGCTCATCCGCCTGGGCAGGTGGGAAACCGCTCTTTTTCAATCCGGCCTGCTCATAGAAAAGGCAGCCGGTCATGTTAATGCGGACTACTATGATACGCGGGGATTTATTCTGCTGCACATGGGCAGGTTCAAAGAGGCTCTCGCCTGTTTCCAGACCGCCCTGCGCCTCGATCCTTATAAAAAACCGCTTATAATGGCCCACACCGGTTACGCACTCAGCCGCACAGGTGCGTATGCAAGGGCCGAATGGTTTTACAAGCTGGCCCAATCAAAAAAGCCGTTGAGAATAGAGACCTTTTTCCTGCTTATAGAAAACAGCGTACGGGCCGGAGACAAACAGGCTGCAGCCCGGTATGCAAGGATTCTTTTATCAAGGTTTGACACCTTTTCCATATTCAAGGAACTAAAGACAGCAGGCGGGAGTTACAGTTCGCTCCCGCTGTCAAAAGCCATTATAGGACCGGTCATAAAAGAGGCTTTTTACGGCATTGGCAAAGAAGCAGAGCAAATGGGGGTGTTTTGAAAATGAAAAACCGGGATAAAACCAGGGCGATGCCTTTTCCGTTTTATGCTGTTCCTGTCTTCCTTCTTGCGCTGGCTGGTTTTTTTGATTCGGTTTACCTGTCTTTTTCACATTTCCGGGTATACACCGATCTTTCATACAAAAGTTTTTGCGCCATATCCAAGGCGATCAACTGTGATACCGTATCCCAAAGCCCTTACTCCATATTCCTCGGTGTCCCGGTGCCGGTATGGGGCGTGCTTGGCTATCTTTTTGCCATTTTTCTGATAATCTTTGCGTGGAAAGATTTCAAGCATCAGAGGAGGGGATGGTCGGCCTTTCTGCTGGTTGCCTCTCTTTTTTCCACATACAGCGTAATCCTTGCGTTGATATCAAACTATCTTATCCACAGCTACTGTATCATGTGCATAGCAAGCTATGCGGTTAATCTCGGATTGCTCACATACGCCATTATAATAAAGAGGAGGTTTTTGCCGGGGCCGTTCCTCAAGGGTCTGGCTGATGATCTGAAGTTTTTCCTGTTTTCATGGAAAAGGGCCGTAACACTCGGGATGTTCGGTGTGGCTGCTGCAGCAATGATTTTATGGTTTCCGCCATACTGGCACATGAATTACGATTCTCTTGACACCAGCCTTCCCCACGGCATGACCGAAGATGGTCATCCATGGATCGGGGCAGCCAGTCCGGAACTTACGATCGTGGAGTATACCGACTATATGTGCTTTCAGTGCCGTAAGATGCATGTTTACCTGAGAAAATTGGTAGAGGCATATCCTGAAAAAATCCGTCTTGTTCACAAGCACTTCCCAATGGATAACAAGGTGAACCCCATAGTAAAGGAGCCTTTTCATGTTGGTGCGGCAAAGCTTGCCCGTATAGCTGTCTATGCTGCCGCAAAAGGGAAGTTCTGGGAGACCAATGATTTTCTCTTTTCCATTCCCAAAAAGGATATAAACATTAAAACGATAGCCAGGGCTGTTGGCCTGGAACCAGCTGCTTTGGCATGGGCGTTAAAGAGCAGGGAGGTTGGTGCTGTTTTGAACAGGGATATCCTGGATGGCTTAAAGCTGGGCATTGCTGCCACCCCCTCCTACGAGATAAACGGGCAGGTATACACGGGAATTATCCCCCCTGATGTTATCAGGAAAGTCATAAAGGGATAAGATGGTTCTGCAAGCGGATAACTGTTCAGAAACTGCGGCAAGCACTGGAAAACAGAGGCTGGCCGCCGTTCTTTTGATTGTGGTCTTAACCGTAGCGGTTTACGGCCAGATGGCCGGCCACGGCTTTGTCACGCTCGATGATTCGCTTTACGTTACGCAAAACCCCCATGTAAGGTCCGGGCTTACGCCAGGAGGCGTGAAGTGGGCGTTTACAACTTTTCATGCCGAGTTTTGGCATCCCATGGTATGGCTTTCCCTTATGGCGGATACTTCGCTATACGGATTTGTCCCGGGCGGCTACCTGTTTACAAACCTGCTGCTACACATTTTAAACGCGATTTTTGTTTTTTATTTTTTTGAGCTTGCCACGAGCCGGGTATGGGAGAGTTTCATTGTTGCGGCCCTTTTTGCGCTGCATCCGCTGCACGTGGAGCCGGTCGCCTGGATCTCGGAACGCAAGGAGCTTCTGGGAGCGTTCTTCTGGTTTTTGTCCATGCTGGCCTATTACAGTTACTCCCAAAAGCCGGGCTTTTGGCGCTATCTTTTGGTGCTGCTCCTTTTTGCACTGGGAATAATGTCCAAACCCATGGTTGTGACCTTTCCATTCGCGATGCTGCTTATCGATTACTGGCCCCTTGCGAGGGACAGGGCCGGTGCAACAGGAGAGGTAAAACCGCTTTTTTTGACAAAGAGATGGGCGAAACTGTTTGCCGAAAAGATTCCGCTGATCTGCCTTTCTGTTGCCGGCTCTGTCCTGGCGATAATTGCCCAGCAGCATGGGGGAGGCATTATATCGGTTGAGAAATTTCCGGTAACAGCCAGGATTGCAAACATCTTCATTTCCTATGGCAACTATCTGAAAAAAGCCGTTTGGCCCCGTGATCTTGCCGTGATCTATCCCCTGATAAAACACCCTGATGTCGGGGCCGCTATAGCATGGCTTCTTGTGCTTGCTGTTATAACCCTGGCATGCCTCTATCCGGTAAGACAACAAAGGTGGGCGGCTGTAGGATGGCTGTGGTTCCTGGGTACTCTTGTCCCGGTTATCGGCATAGTCAAGGTCGGCAATTTTTCTATGGCCGACAGGTATGCCTACATACCGCTTACCGGTATTTTGGTAATTGCCGCCTTCGGCCTTGGCGCTCTTGTGTGCCGGCTTAAAACGATGAGGATATGGCGAATCGTAGTGACCGCGGTCCTGGTCGGGGCGTTTGTACCGATTACCTTTCTCCAGGTCGGGACATGGAAAAACAGCGGTACCCTTTATGGCCATGCCATTAAGGTGACAAGGGGTAACTACCTGGCTCATTATTCAATGGGAAACTTTTTGGCAAGCCACGGCCGGATGCTTCGTGCGATATTACATTTTTCAAGGGCCTTGAGCCTGCAGCCGGATAATGCACTTTTTGCAATAAGCCTTGGAAGGGCGCTTGCGGCCACCGGAAGATGGCGCCAGGCAGAACGGTTTTTTTTAAGGGCGCGCAGAAATGCTCCCGAGAGCCCGGTGCCATATTTTTTTGTCGGTTGTGCGCTTGCCGCACGGCATGATATAGACGGCGCAGTTGCTTCGTTTTCCGCTGCCATGAAAAAGGATGAAATGGCTGTAGAGCCGGACAATCCGCAGAAACAGATAATGGCAGTCCGCTGTCTCAGGGCGGGTTTGGAGCAGGAGCAAAAAAGGAATTATAACGAGGCGATTCGTCAATACCTGAAGGCCCTTGTAATATTCCCGGGATATCCCGATGCGGTCGAACACCTTGCAAGGGTATATCTGCTTTCCGGGGATCCTGTGCGATCCCTTGGGGTATACACAGTTCCGGCAAACGAGGAAAAATTAAGGGTCTTTGTGTGCAGGGGATATGAGCGGTGGCAGAAAGATATGCTTTCTTGTAAAAGATGGGAGGAGTTGTCAAAAAAATAAATGGTGTGCATTTGCAGGCACACACGGAGTTTTGCATGGGAAAAAGATCATCCAGGGGGATTGCAATTGCATGGTGTGCAATACCTGTTGTGCTTACATCTGCAGCCATAATGGTTCTTGCATCTGTTCCGCCGGTAAGCAGGGACGCCCTGACCCACCATCTTGCCGTTCCAAAGCTGTATCTCAAGCATGGCGCCATGGTTGAACTTCCCTATCTCAAATGTTCCTATTATCCCCAGCTGCTTGATCTTTTGTACTGCATCCCGGTTTATCTGGGAAAAGACATAGTTGCAAAGTATATACATTTTTGCTTTGCGCTTGGAACGGCATGGCTTGTCTGCCGCTACCTGCAAAGGAAGCTGTCTTTGGCATGGGGGTGCCTTGGAGGAATTTTTTTTCTTACGATTCCGGTTATTGTAAAGCTTGGGATCACGGTGTACGTGGATCTTGGGCTGATCTTTTTTTCCACCGCTTCCATGCTGTCCCTCCTTGGCTGGAGGGACAAGGGCTGCGGCTGGCCCGGGCTTTTGCCTGCCGCTGCTTTTGCGGGACTTGCCGCAAGCGTCAAGTATAACGGTCTTATCGTTATAATGCTTTTGACGTTTTCCATACCTTTTATCGTAAAAAGAAGTGAAAAGGTAAAGGCGCAAGGCGCATTGCATATGGTTGCCTTTTTCCTTGTGGCAATGGCGGTGTTTTCACCATGGATGATACGCAATTACAGGTGGACCGGCAACCCGTTATACCCCCTTTACAGCAGAGTTTTTGAACACCAAAAAGATATCGGACAGGACAGTGCGGGGATGTCCCACATAGCAGCCCGAAAGTATGTGTACCATGAAAAACTGTGGCAAACCCTGACCATACCTGTGCGTATTTTTTTCGAAGGCAAAGATGATGATCCAAAGTTTTTCGACGGCGTGCTCTCCCCCTTTCTCTTCTTTTTGCCTTTTGCCGCTTTTTTTGGCGTGCCTGCAGACAGGCGGAGGGATCTTGCGTTTTTCGCATGGTTTGCCGTGCTATACATTCTTATGGTTTTTTTAAAAATCGACATGCGCATAAGGTATGTCGGGCCGTCTATACCACCGCTTGTGATACTGTCCGTTTTTGGCTTGCACAACCTTGCCAACGGGGTTTTACCCCGTGCCTTTAAATCCCGGCGCATCGCAGGTGTTGCCGCGGTTCTTGTCGCTGTTGCAATGTTTTTGTATAATTATCGGTATGTCGCAAGGGAGTTTGATGTTGTAAAACCCTTTGCGTACCTGTCCGGATCTGTCTCGCGGGATGATTACATAGCAGCTTATGTCAAGGAGTATCCCCTGGTACGTTACGTTAACGAGCATACAGCCACGAATGCCCGTGTGCTTGCGTGTTTTTTAGGGAGACGGCTTTATTATTTTGACAGGGATGTCAGGTTCGCAAAAGACCTGTTTCCCCCAGGTGCGCCCGACTCGCCAGGGACGCCGGAGGAGCTTTGGAACATGCTCCGGCATGAAGGCTATACACATATTATAGTACGTTACGATCTTTTCAACAATCGTGTGGCACTACTTTTCAATCATGACCAGAAGGTGGTAATAGCGGGCTTTTTTAAAAAATTTACCAGGCTGCTTAAGAGAAGCCAGGGGTTTGGGCTTTACGCGATAAAGGCAAGGGAAGTCGGGTAGACCGCCGAAAGAGTGTTAAAGCGGGGTTTTGCATATACGCTGTTTGGCGAAGGTAAGGGGGTATCATTATGAAAATGCGGATTGGATTTTTTTGCGCGGTGGCGGCAGCATCTCTTGCGCTTGGCCTGTTTCTCCCCGGCCGGTTGCTTGAGCCGGTGTTCAACCATGCGGCCTACTATTTTATTTTTGCCTCGGCATTGGCCTGGGGCGCTGTTCTCGTAAAGGTGGGACATGGGCGTTTTTTGGCTCTTATAAGACGAAACTACCCGGCGCTTTTGCTGGCTGCCGGCCTTATGGCAGCAATCTCCAACATATCCCCCCCGAAATTCAAGGTTCTTGCCGATGAGACCAACCTGGTCGGCACTTCAATGGCGATGTATTTTAACAGGACTGTTGCCATGCCAGATCATGGGTTTGGGCTTGAATACTACCCTTTTGATTACAAGTGCGATCATATCGATCGCCGCCCCCTCCTTTTCCCTTTTGCTGTTTCTGTCGTCCACTCAGTTTTCGGCTACAGCCCTTTTAACGGCCTTGTTGTGAATTTTGTCGCAGGTGTTTTAGCAATGTTCACGCTTTATCTCATGCTGGCGCGGGTGTTTTCAAAACCATGGGGAATGGCCGGGATGCTGCTTTTGGCAAGCTTCCCTGTTTTTATCACGTGTTCTACTTCAAGCGGGTTTGAAACCCTGAACCTTTTTTTCATCATTCTGTGTCTCTATCTCCTGTACCGGTTCCTGGAGGAGCGGTCTGCAGATTACGCCGAGCTTCTTTTTTTCTCTCTCGTGATGCTGGCCCAGTGCCGGTACGAGTCTGCATTTTTTTTGCTCGCACTCGTTGTGCTGCTTCCCTTCTTTATCAACAAGGACATTGTGACAAGCTACAGGCCTGCTGTTTTACTTGCTCCCATTTTACTTGTTCCCCTGGTCTGGCAGCGGCGTATCGGGTTCTTGCCCACGGGTGTCAGGCTGGGCATTGACGGTCCCTCGCTTGTGCCACAGCATACCTATGCTGTCGGAAATCTTGTTGACAATTTTTCGAAAAACATATTTGTCCTTTCCGGTTTAAACCCATATTATGGCTTTCTTCCGCTGGTTTTTCTGGCCGCAGTGATGGGTGCCTATTTTATATCCAAAAGGTGGGTTACCGGTTTTAGCAGGATCGAGGTGAAACACAGGGCTGTCACCGGTTACGGTGCATTATGCTGTATCGCTCTTTTTGTTGTTTACTCTTCCTACATCTGGGGTGTTTTCACCCTTGGCATAGACAACAGGCTTGCGCTTGCGTTTTTGCCGTTTTTGATAGTGCCCGCTGTCTACTGGGTTTTCAGGCTTGTAAACGGGCGTGTGGCATATACCAGGCTTTTCCTTTTTCTGGTTGCGGCCCACATGGTTTTCTACTGGCCTGTTGCTGCAAGACAGCCGCTGGTTGCCACCAAAAGTATGACATATCTGTATAACAGGACGATCGACTGGCTTTATCTGAAATACAACCCGAAAAAGGAGCATATACTGCTTGTTACTGACTGGCCGAACCTGTATACCGTTCACGGGATTGGGGCGATAGGGTTTGCAGAGGCAAACCGTCTGGCCAAAAAGGTTCGATACCTGGATGATATTTATTATGATCAGATAGTTGTGTCACAGCGTTACGACCTTAAAACCAATCAGCCAATAGAAGCGGACAGGCTTGCCGGCCCGTTTAAGCTGACCCCCTTAAAACGGATCGATGTCGGTCCGGAATTTTACATTGTGCTGTCTGCCGCCAGTGTATCGGATTCGTAAACGGGAAATAAGCGTGTATAATAACAAACCAAATGCTGCGGTTATGGGCAGGTGGATTGCCATAGCGGTTTTGGCCGCGGTTTTCCTGCTCTATCTGTTTAAAAACCGTATACTTGTTTTTTTCCCCTTCGGTCTTGAAAAAATAGAGGGGGAGATGCTTGTTTTCAGCCAGCTGGTTTCAGAGGGCAGATCCCTGTATCCACAACTTGGCAATACTCCTCCGTTTATAGGATGCAACTATCCGCCGCTTTATTTCATGCTGACCGGTTTTTTGGCAAAACTGTTTTCCCCGGCCCTTGTCTGGGGCAGGGCAATTTCATTTATCTGTGCTATCTTGACAGGGGTGATTATCTTCAGGATTTCCAGAAGAAGCGGGGCGGACATCGCCGCGTCGCTGATTGGGGTTTTGCTCTTCTATTCACTGCCGCTTGTGAACTTTTTTTCATCCCTTCACAGGATCCACATCTTTTCCGTGTGCCTTGCCATATGCGGGTTTTACCTCACGATGCCAAGGAGTGATTCCCTTGGCAGAATATCCATTTCTGAAATCGCCGGCATGGTTTTAATGGCACTTGGCACGCTGGCCAAACAGACCGCTGTCTGGGCACCGCTTGCCTATTTTATCTGGCTGGGAACAGTAAGCAGGAAAGAGGCCGGGCCCGCTTTTTTGCGTATGTTGCTGCTTGCAGTCATAACGGCTTTTGGCCATATAGTTCTTCTTGTCGCAACCCGTGGAAGGTACTATGACTGGGTGGTATATTACGCGTCAGGCATCTACCGGTCAGGCCGTCTCATGCTTTACGCGAGGTGGTTTTTGACTGAAAATTTTGTTTTAGCAACACCGGTTTTGCTGTTTTTTGTCATATTTTTTGTTTCCTGGAAACAGACAGGCAGGTGGAACATCCTTTTGGAAAAGGGCAGGATGTTTTTAAAAAGCCGGTTGCATTCATATTTTTTCATATATCTTATTCTTGTTGTCTTCTCCTGCGCACTTGCGGCGAAAGAGGGATCGTCGGTGGCGTATTTTACGGAAGCCGCAGCCTTGCTTTCCTGCCTTACAGCCATGGCTTTGGGGTATATTTCCAGACAGGCTGACGGGGCTGTTGAAAACTGTGCTGTTTTTCTGTTTCTGTTTTTAATGCTGATCCATATTGGTGTAAACAGGCGGGTCATAAGCAGGATATACCCTATTGACATAGAGTTTATCGCGGCAAGGGATTCTGCGGTTATAAGAACGATAAGAAGGACCGGGGGGACGCTGTTATGCGAAGACAATATATACGCTTTTTTGACTAAAAAGGCTCCATACCTTGTAAACCCGTTTATCTTTTCGGAACTTGCAAAAAGGGGAATCTGGAAGCCGGACAGGATTAAATCTGATATAAAAAGCGGCGCTGTATCGGTCGTGTGCTTAAATTTTCCGGCCGAGGATCCAAAAGCGGCCTTGCGTTCGCTTTTGGGAAAAGAATTGCTTGATTCGATAAAAAAATATTTTCCGTACAGGGTGAGGATAGCCGACCGGTACCTGTACATGCGCAAGAAGGCAATGCCTGCCAGATAGCTGATATTGACGTGGAACTTTGATTTTACTTTTTTAAAGGGCGTAATAGATGGGGAAGCTTAAAGGTTTCTGTTAAGAAAGGGTATATCAAAAAAGTGTCATGAAAATATCCATAGCAAAGAGATCCGGCTTCTGCATGGGAGTACGCAGGGCTGTTGACATTGTTTTTGAGGCATCGAACCGTTACACCGAGCCGATTTACACCTTTGGGCCGCTTATCCACAACCCCCAGGTCATGGCTCTGCTTGGTGAAAAAGGCATATCTGTCATCGACAGCATTCCAAAGGAGGGAAGCGGGATTGTAATAATACGCGCCCATGGAGTGCCGCCTGACACTGTCGAACGGCTTGAAAAAGCCGGCTTCAAGGTTATAGATGCTACCTGTCCCAGAGTTATAAAGGTGCAGACCATTATAGCCAGGCACTTTGCCCAGGGGTTTGCCTCGATAATAATCGGGGACAGCGAACACCCCGAGGTGGTTGGGTTAATGGGCTATGCAGGCGACAAGGGGGTTGTTGTCAACAGTCTCGAAGGGGTAAAACAGCTTCCAGTGTTTGAAAAGGCGATAGTGGTGGCACAGACGACGCAGAGCACGGCACTGTTTGAGCAGATACGGACCTGGATCGAGGAAAATCACCCGCATTACAAGGTGTTTAATACAATATGCCCTTCAACCAGGGAGCGGCAAACAGAGACAGCCAGGCTGGCCGGTGAAGTGGATGCCATGGTGGTTGTAGGTGGATACACCAGCGGTAACACGCGCAGGCTTGCAAGCATATGCACGGAAAGCGGCAAGCCGGTGTTCCATGTAGAGACAAGCGAACAGCTCGATAAAAAATCTCTTGGCACTTTTGATCATGTCGGTGTTACTGCCGGAGCATCCACGCCGGACTGGATTATCAAGGAGCCTCGTTGCTCAGGCGCGGCACGCCTTCGTTGTCCCATGTTCTGATAGCCATGCTTTATATTTTTTCGATGCACACATTGAACAGGCTTACGGGAACAGATGAGGACCGTTACAACAACCCGTCCCGGGCCCTTTTTTACAACAGGCACATGAAGTTGATGGCGGTTCTTGCCATAGGTGCGGGAGGTGCCGGACTGCTTATCGCATTTTCACTGGGCCTGTTCCCGTTTCTGCTTCTGCTTGTGATGAGCATACTTGGTCTTTCCTATAACCTGTACCTCGTGCCTGAACGGTTTTCGTCTGTTCCGATAAGGCGTATAAAGGATATCCCTGCGTCCAAAACAGTTCTTATATCACTTGCCTGGGGTGTAGCGGTTTGCGCTTTCCCGGCAGCAGCAGAGGGGTCTCTTGACATGTCTGCCATATTCACCACAGGGTGGCTTGCAGGCATGGTGTTTGTCCGCTCGGCGTTTTTTGACATAATGGACATGCAGGGTGACCGGATTGTGGGTAAGGAGACATTGCCCATTCTTATCGGGGCTGACAGGACGATCCGTTTTCTGAAATATTTTCTTGTGCTGCTGTTTTTGTCTCTTCTTGCTGCTACCGTTTTTGGGCTGGTCTCCAGGCTTGGCTACCTTCTTCTGACATTTCCTGTTATAAGCTGCCTTTTTTTGGCGCTTTACGAAAAGGATGCGGTTTACCACGGGCTTGCCATGGAGTTTCTGGTTGAAAGCCAGTTTATTCTGGTGGGGATTGTTTGCCTGTTATGGTCATTTATGGATGCAGCATAAGGTTTGAAAACATTTTATTGGCCGTTCTTGCCATGCTTTTTTTTGAAAAACGGCGGTTCTGTCCCGTTTAAAAGCCGGCTGAGGTTGGATCTGTGCCGAATCAGGACGATGAGGCTGGTGGCTACGGAAGATGCCAAAAGCGGGCCTGTGCCGTAAAAAAACCATGCTGCAGCAGGGAGGCAGATCGCTGCGCTTACAGATCCGGCTGAGACGCGACGGGAACAGGAAGCGACAAGGATGAAAACAGAAATTGCCGCCAGGCAGGCAGCAGGCGCCATTACAAGAAAGGCGCCTGCCGCAGTGGCAACTCCCTTGCCTCCGCCCCTGAACCCTGAAAAGAGCGGACAGGTATGCCCAAGCACGGCTGCAAGACCAGTAATGGCCATGGCATGGTCCGGGCTGCCGTGGAAAACCGTTTTTGCGACATAAACCGGCAAAGCCCCCTTGGCAAGATCAAGGGCAAGAGTGGCAAGACCCGGTAACCACCCGGCAACCCTGGTTACATTGGTGGCGCCTATGTTCCCGCTTCCTTTGGCCCTGATATCTTCTGAGGAAAATATACGGGTCACTATGACTCCGAACGGAATCGATCCGGCGGCAAACGCGGCTGCTGTCAAGAGGAGAAGTTTTGCCATGGCGGCCTTTGTGTAAATTTAAAAAAAGGCGTTTGCGTGATTTTATAGCACAGTAAAGCAAAAATTCAAAAAGGCTTCAACATGAGCGGTTTTGAAAAACCGGTTGTTGTCCCCATAGGGGATGTTTTGGACCTTCATACCTTCAGGCCGGGCGAGGTCGAAAGCCTGCTTGCGGATTACTTTGACGAGTGCCTGAAAGCCGGCATAACCTGCGTGCGTGTTATCCACGGTAAGGGCACGGGCGCCCTGAAGAAAAAGGTGTGGTCTGTTTTGGCACGCAATCCAAAGGTAAAAGGGTTTCATGATGCGCCGCCCCAGGCCGGAGGGTGGGGGGCAACCATTGTTTACCTGAAGACGGAAAAAACGGACATGTAAGGTAAGATTGCTGTTTGTTTCTGCCGGAGCAAAGCGCCAAAAGAGCATGTACTTTGCCTGTTTATGGGCCAAATCGTGATTTGTCCGGCTCTTTTATGGCCCCGGGTTTAATGTGACAACTGCCCTGCTGCCCTTTTGTTTCATATCAGGATCTCTTTTCCCACCAAGAGATCTGTGTATCTGTCACCAAAAGCGGCTCTGAACCGCTCTATGCTCCAGTCTGAGCTGTCGTGGGGAGAAAGTGCCACAACCTTTGGGTCGGCCTTTTTTATATATTTTATCGCATCGTCCACATCCTGTTCGCATATGGGTTCCCAGGGGGGACGATCTGTTCCAACCACGGCCTGCAGATTGATCGGCCCCAGCATCAGCCTTCCGCCATGCACCGGAAAATGAAGCCCTCCGATAATTGCGTAAACAGGCCGGTCAAACAGCATTGCCGCACGATCCAGTATTCTTTCTATGGTTGGATGCCCGCAACCGACTACAATAACAATCCCCTTGCCTTTCACATTTATGGCAAGGGTTTGTTCCAGTGTGTATCCCATTAAAAAAAGGTTGCGTGGTATGGGGCCCATGCTTGCAATGCCTTTAGCAAGTTTTCGCGGCCCTGTAACCACGGATACCGCCGGACCATGATTCCACCGTGAGGGCGCGAGCGGTTCCGGAGCATAAACCGGTATTTCAGGCAGGTTAACCATGCCTTTTGACAGGGAGAATTCTCCTCTTTTCTGTTCGGCCATGCCACCGAGGTGATCAAGATGCAGATGGCTGATAAATATGGCGTCAAGATCTTCCGGCGATACGCCGAGGATACGCATGTTGCAAAGAAGCGGTGAAGGATGCTCCCCCTTTTGATTCAACCCGACATCAAGCAGCATTGCAGTATCGTCCGTCCTGATCAGGTATGAAACGCCAGCCTCTGTTTTTAAGCGTGTGTCAGCGGTTTTATAGTCTACAAGCGGAAGAATAGAGAGGGATTCCACCTCTTCTATGTCGGGCATCTTTTCAAAACAGGCCTGCCTTATCTCGTTGGCAACTGCCCTGTTGCCCTTTTGAAGTTTAAATACAATTCCTGCAAGGCACAAAGCCACCGCCAGGACGATAAACGCAAGAAAGTATATTGGTCCCATTTCATCCCCCTGATAGATGCCGGTATGTTATGGTCATATGCTCAAAACACACTATCAGGACATTATGTCTATGTCAATCAACGGCTGCCGTTTAAACGGTTGAGTATACAATGGACATCTTGGGGGGCTATCGCTTTCAGACGATTGTGTCCCAATTTTACAGGGATTTTACCATGTCAGCCTGATCTTGGTCATTGGTGCGCCTTCCCATGACTTTTCTGTAAATTCCGATTTTACCTTTTGATTTAGGACTATTTCGGTGTTTCTTTCAATCCACCCCATGGCCAGGTAATACCAGGTTTCAAAATCCCTGTCGAAATCTATCGAGATTATAAGCTCATTGCCAGGCAGAAGATTTCCGGAAACCGAACCAAAACTGAAAAGATTATTCCAAACTGT
Source organism: Desulfococcus sp. 4484_241 (assembly GCA_002085115.1). Taxonomy (GTDB): domain Bacteria; phylum Desulfobacterota; class Desulfobacteria; order Desulfobacterales; family Desulfosudaceae; genus MZGQ01. The sequence goes on along the minus strand of MZGQ01000038.1, from coordinate 17,438 downwards.
CTGGAACATCTTGACACCGTCTTCAGGATCCTTCTGATGCAAGGCTGCCTTGTAAAAAGTGCCAAGGATTTTTTCAGAGTACTCCCTTCCCCAATCGGTGCAGATATTGAGGTCCCCCTTTGCCACAACACTAACAACCGCCTCGAAACATTCCCGGTAGATTTCATAGGGATACCAAGCCGAATTTATTATATGCGAGGCAACAGTTTCCCTTGCTTCAGCGCTGAGAATCGTATCGTATATTCCGCTCTTGTCCGCATTTATCGTCTTTGCAAAAGGTGCCAGGACCGATCCCTTGACTTTTTTCATATCTTCCCCTTATTCCAAAAAAGATGTTTGCAACGAAACGGCGAACAAACCGTTTTTGTTATCCCGCGCAGTATGCCACAGCGAAACAAAAAAACCGCGATTTTGTTACTTTACTGTCTTAGCCCTGCATGTCGGTTGAATGTATTATTTTGGGAAGATCGTGGCTTGCGTTGTCCACGTTTGCAAGGGACGATTTCAAGTGCTCAAGCCCGATCTCAACACCTTTTAAAAGATCCCGAATGTTGGAAAGATTAAAGTAAAGTTCGTTGCCTATCTTGTTTATGGTAACAAGATTGGAATTGACATAGTCAACTGTAAGCGGAGTCTTGGAAGTGGCTTTTGCAAGGTTTGTCAGCATGGTCTGAAGTTCGTTCAGCGATGCGAAAAGCGGTCCTTCCGGGTCCTTGAGCGCCTCGGTCACATCGGCAATATTCCGGACCGCGGCCGACAGCCTTTTTGCGGTTTTTTCCACCTGGAACTCGGCAAGCAGGTCCTCTATTGATTTTTTCGGTATCGATTTTATTTCGCTTTCCTCCGCAAGGACAGGGGCGTTGGGGTCCCCAGGGATGACAGAAACATACTCGTCGCCTATGAATGTGGGGCTCTTGACCGTTACTGCCGTGTCCTTTGTAATGCGGGATTGGTAGTCCTCCAGAATTTTCAGGGTGACTCTTACCTTGTCTCCTGTAAGATCTATCTTGGAAACTTTGCCGATTGTTGCCTTGTGCAGTTTGACATCTGCGTTTTCCTGCAGGTTATAACTTTCGTCAAACACGGTGTAATAGGTTACGTAGGATTTGAACCAGTCTTTACCGCGCCCCAGCATTACTACAGTTGCAAACAGAAGGGCAAAAACGCTCAGGACAAAAACGCCGACTATTTTTTCTCTTCTGCTGTATACAAGTTCCATGGCTTATATTATTGTTACCTTTTCCCCTTTCAGCATAACTTTTCCATCAGGGGAAAAGTTATCGTAAAAGGCTTTGTTCCTGGAGAATATCACCAGAGACCTGCCCGACACAAGTTCTTGGTGTAAAAGATTGGTAAACATCCACAACCTGTCAGGTGCCACGACCTCTTCCGGCCTTTCAACCAGTATAAGCTCCGGGTTTTTTGAAAGTTCACGTATCATAATCGTAATCTTTGCGTCCCACTGGCTGACCATGGTGATTTTTTCGTCAAGCTTGTTGCGGATATGAAACAGGACGCACATATCCTCTATATTTTTATCGAGTTTTACTGAAAGAGAGTTTTCCTCGCAATACCTTGGGAGAAGAAGATTTTCCCGAATCGTCCGGTTGCTCACAGGATTAAGGCAGGGGGAGATATATCCCATTCTTTTTTTATAGGGAAGAAGGTTTTTATAGCTTGAAAAGTCGAGCAGGGTACCCTTGAAACGGTAGTTTCCTTCAACAGGATATACCAGCGTTGCAAGGGCTGCAAAAAAAAGCTCTGCGTTATCCCTGTAGTCCGCCGAGACAAACCAGCATTCACCTGGCGATATCGCAAAGTCGAATCGCTTAAGAGCAAACCCCTGTTTTTTAACCGTGTAGCCGGACAGTTCAATCAACGGTGCTTTTCCCGAAAAGAGTATGGTTAAAAATAAAATATTACAGATACGAATATGTTAATTATCATACAGTAAAAGAAACATTCGATGGCTGAAGCTGATGTTATGCGCGGTATTGCCGTAATCCGTTTTTCGGAGTTAAACCCATGATACAGGGTTGTGATGGAGATGACCACACCGAAGCACACGGCTTTTATAATACCCACCGCTATATCCGAGACCGTTATTGCCGACGCGATACCGGTCAGGTAGTTGTCCACCGGCAGGGACGTGGTGATTTTCACAAGCAGGTAGCCGCCGAATATCGCTAAAAAATCAAATATGACAAACAGGCAGGCAATTGCTGCCGTTATTCCTATGAACCTTGGGATTGCCAGGAGACGCAAAGGATCGATCCCTGCCATTTCAAGAGACGCTATTTCGTTTTGCACCCTCATGTACCCCATCTCGATTGTGACAGCAGTCGCGGATCTCAGTATTACAAGCAGGGCGGTTATGATTGGGCCGAGTTCTCTTATTATGATAATTATGGCGAGTTTACCAAGGTCGACCTGGCCGGAAAATTTTACAAACTGAAGAAGAATCATGCTTCCCATAAGCAGGGAAATGGGTATGATCAGCCAAAGTGCCTGTATCGCTGTAAAGTATATCTGTTCCACCATGCCCCACCGTACAACCGCCAGCCCTTTTATGGCCGAAGGCATTGAATCGGCAGCCAGTTTGACCGCAAAGGCAGCCAGGTTGAACAAATGGTCGATATAGTCCAGAGTCTTTCTTCCGATATAACCTGCCAGGCTGTTCATCGGCATAACTTTATGTATGGTTTTCAATATACCGCCTTCCTTGGCATTCAGGTGGCGCACGTTTAATCCAGGCGCATTGACATATAATTTTTTACATTATAACATCAATATAAACAAGGATGAAAAAACTTCGGTGGCAGCCGGTGCATCATGCGCCGGTCGCCGCCGCCTTTTCCCACAACCCCGACAATATCGATACAGCAGGAATTATGGTTTCACTGTTGACTGAAAAGGTTGCAAAAACTGCAGGCGCCATAGGTCGCAGACCCATGCTGCTTGCGTGGTGCATTGTGCTGCTCGGGGCGTTTATATTTGTGTCAGGCGTTCCTTTTCTTGACATAGTTGAACTCAAAACCATAGACCTGCGGTTCAAGCTCAGGGGTGTCAAGCAGCCGGGGAACAAAGTGGTTCTTGCAGCCATAGACGAAAAAAGCCTGAAACAGGAAGGAAGGTGGGTTTGGCCGCGGAGGAAAATCGCCGCCCTTGTCTATAAGCTTACCGGGATGGGGGCAAAGGTTATAGCCTTTGACGTTGGCTTTTTCGAGCCGGAAGGTGCGGATGTCAGCCGGATAATTGACAATATCAAAACCAAATCAAAAACATTTAACATAAATGATAAAAAGTTTTACCGCTACCTTGAAACCCTGGAGGCAAGAGCCGACAACGACCGTGTCCTTGCCAGTGCCATAAAAAAATCATCGGCTAATGTCGTGCTGGGATTTTTTTTCCAGATGAACAAGGAGGACGCTGCCCACATGACGCAGGCAGACCTTGATTCCCATGAACGGCGCATACAGGGGGCACGTTACACCATTGAAAAGTTCAGCTCCGACAACGCAAAAGAGATGTGGACATATAACGCTGCCGCACCCCAGTCCAATATAAAGATAATATCAGAAAGCACACCCTATGCCGGTTATTTCAACAAGATTACCGACCCTGACGGTGTTGTCAGACGGATACCAATGACTATCAGGTTTAACAGGGGACTGTATGCCCCGCTTTCACTAAAGGCTGTAAGCACGTATCTGGGCGTCCCGATATCCATAGAGGTGCAGGAAGATTACGGGGTCGCTTCGGTGCGGTTAGGGAACCGTGAAATCCCGGTTGATGAGCATGGCAACATGCTGATCAATTACCGGGGACCGGAAAGGACCTTTCCCCACGTTTCAGTAACCGACATCCTTCATGATGCGGTCGATCCGGATACGTTCAAAGACAAGATCGTTCTTGTCGGAGCTACGGCGATAGGGATTCACGACGAGTGTGTAACTCCGTTTGCCAAGGTATTCCCGGGCCCTGAGGTGCATCTTAACGTGATGGATTCTATACTGGCCGGTGATTTTCTATTTCACCCGCCATGGGCCGTACTGTTTGACCTTGTGATTATCGTTTTGGGCGGTATTCTTCTGGCGTTTGTGCTGCTGAAAACCGGCGCGGTGACGGGAATCATTGTCATGGCCCTGATTTCAGGGGGGTATATCTGGTTTTGCCAATACCTTTTTTCAAACATGGGCCAGATACTGAACATGGTTTATCCCCTGTGCGTTTTTCTTGCTGTCTATGTGTTGACGACATCATACAAATATCTGTCCGAGGAAGGGCAGAAGCGTTTTATACGTGAGGCGTTTTCAAAGTACCTGGCACCTGAGGTGGTGAACCAGCTTATCTCCTCCCCGCACAAGCTTGTTTTGGGGGGCGAGCGAAGAGAGATAACCGCCTTTTTTTCAGATGTACAGGGGTTTACCTCCATATCCGAAAAACTTGAGCCAGAGGAGCTTGTGGACCTTCTCAACGACTTCCTCACAGAGATTACAGATATTATCCTGAAACACAAGGGCGCTGTTGACAAGTTCGAAGGAGACGCAGTTATAGCCTTTTTCGGGGCGCCGAACGACCTCCCAAACCATCCGGAAGCCGCCTGTCTTGCCTGTATAGAGATTCAGAAACGGATGGAGGAGCTCCGTGCCATGTGGCGGGATAAGGGCAAGCCTGAACTCAGGGTCAGGATAGGTCTCTACTCCGGCCCGGCCGTAGTTGGCAACATGGGTTCCCGCAACCGCATGGATTACACGATGATGGGAGATACCGTAAACACTGCCGCAAGGCTTGAAGGTGTCAACAAGGTGTACGGCACCTATACCATGATCGGCAAGAGGACGTACGATGCCGCAGCCGGCGCTATATTCGCCAGGGAGATAGATGCGGTGACGGTCGTGGGCAAAAAGGAGCCGGTCGTGATCTACGAGGTTCTCGCGCGCCGCGGGGAAGAGACCGCTGCCATGACCAAGACGGCGGAATGTTACGCAGCAGGGCTCGCGGAGTACAGGCGTCGGAACTGGGACAAGGCTATCGAATGGTTTACAAGGGCTATGGAGTTTACCCCCGAAGACGGGCCGAGCATGGCCATGATACAACGTTGCGAAAAATACCGAATCTCCCCTCCGGGCGATGATTGGAACGGGGCTTTTGCCTTGACCACCAAGTAGAATCCAGGCTGATTTTCAATGCGCAGGGTTATGCAGATACGACTTTTCTTTTTCTGTGCGCCTCTTTTTGTCGTGGCGCTTTTTCTCTTTTCACCGTTCCGGGTTTATGCCCAGCCTGACATTAACCTTCTTTTCAGGAAGGCAGGGCTGTTCATTGCCGAGGGCAGGTATCTTGAGGCCATGGGGCTTTACCAGGCTGTTGTGGACACAGCCTCCGATGTTGATGACAAGGCGCATGCCATGCTGATGGTGGGATCCACCTATTCACAATATCTCGATCAGCACGAAAAAGCGTTGCAGTATTTTGACTATATTTTAAAGAAATGGCCCGCATGCGCTTATGCCGACGAGGCGCTTTACAGGAAGGCCCTGGTTTTATACCAGACCGGCCGTTACGAGAGTGCGTACAGGGTCTTTTCATCCTTTATCAAGGTGGGGCTCGGTGAGGCTTGCATCATGCAGGCCTGTCGGGGCCTTGTTGTATGCAGGCATTGACAAAGCCGGTTCATCCGGCCGCGGCAGCCTGCTTATAGGCGCTTCAGGCGGCACTCTGGTCATAAACGGCAGGCCTGTAAAATCAACATGCGCCCTTTTTACCGGGCTTGCCGGAACGGTTTCGGTCAACGGTCACAGGTACCGGGGAACAGTCGAGGTGATTGCGGAAGGAAACCTTGTTTCAGCGGTGAATCATGTGGGAATCGAATCCTATCTTTACGGGGTGGTGCCCCGGGAGGTTCCGGCAAGCTGGCCGCAGCAGGCCCTGATGGCCCAGGCAGTGGCCTCCCGGACTTACGCGTTGTATGTGAAACATAAAAGCGGGGACCGGCGGTATGATGTCAGGGCTACAACCGCTTCACAGGTTTACGGCGGGTATGACGCCGAGACAACGGACACGAACCTTGCCGTTGACATGACCCGGGGCCAGGTGATGACATACAACGGCAAGCTTGTTGTGGCATATTTTCACGCAAACAGCGGGGGGTACACAGAATCACCGGAAAACGTGTGGGGCGTATCCCTGCCTTATCTCAAGGCCCGTCTCGATAGCTACAGCCTGGGAGCTCCCGGCAGCAGGTGGGAATATTTTCTCTCATATGACGAGGCCGCCCGGCTCCTTGATGAATATGGGATTCATGTTTCATGTGTGAAAAGCATCAGGTTCACGGGGAAGACGAAGTCCGGAAGAATCCGGAAAGTTTCTATCGTGTCTGACAGCGGTATATGGAACATGTCCGCTAACAATTTCAGGCTTGCCATAGGTGCGTCGCGCTTAAAGAGCATGTTTTTCAGGGCTGTTCCTGCGAAGAATGGTGTCCTGCTTCGAGGCGCCGGTTACGGCCATGGGGTGGGCATGAGCCAGTGGGGTGCTCGTGAAATGGCTCTTGAGGGCTATAACTACAGAGAAATCCTTGCCTACTACTACAGGGGGGTCAAGCTTGCGTCTCTTTAATGAACCTGTTGCAGGTGCCTTAAAACCAGGTGACAGTTCCCTGCAACAGTAGTATAGTCAAATACAGTTCATATCCGGTTTGGCTCACGTGGTTGGCCCATGGTCATGTGCTGTCAAGCTGAACCTGGAGGGGAATCGACATTGTAAGTAATGTGCCGTAAACATGAACGTTTTTTTAATGAGATGCAGATTTTTACATGAAACATCCCGGGGTAAAAACATGCAAAACCCATAAATCGGTTAAGGAGGCTGTCATGAAAAAAAGAGTTTATATCGGCGGCATAATGACGCTTTTGCTTTTGCTTGCGCCTGTTTTTGGATACTGCCAGTGGGGTGACGCTTTGGTTCAGTCTATGCCAAACGGGTCTATCGACTGGTCTAATGGAATAATTCAGGCAAAGGGAATCGGGGCTCCGCCTCAGGCCCTTTACGGCAAACCTCAGGCAAGGCCGATGGCGATCAGGGCTGCCCAGCTGGACGCTTACCGGAATCTGCTTGAACTCGTTCAGGGAGTGAGGGTGAGCAGCACTACGCTGGTGAAAAACTATGTAACTGAAAATGACGTGATAATGACCCGTGTCGACGGTCTGGTAAAGGGAGCAAAGACAGTAAAAACAGAATATATGTCTGACGGAACCGTTGAGGTCACCCTGCAGATGAGCATAAACGGTGATTTTGCCAGGGTAATTCTTCCGCCTGCCATAGGGGTGCCGGAACAGCCGCCTGCCGCCATACCCCAACAGCCTGTTCCCGGAGAAGGTGAGGCACCGGTGGCGGCCCCTGCCGTTTATACGGGCCTTGTTGTTGACGCCAGGGGGCTTGACGCAAAGCCGGCCATGGCACCAAGGATCCTGGACGAAGATGGCAAGGAGGTATACGGGTCCGCACATGTCAGCCGGGAGTATGCGATCCAGCAGGGTATGAGCGGATATTCCAAACGGATCGAGGCTGCGGTGGCAAACGAGAGGGTTGCGGACAATCCTTTGGTGGTTAAGGGCCTACGCACAGAAGGACCTGGGCGGTGCGATATCGTTATAAGCAATGCCGATGCCGACAAGATTAGAAACGCTTCGGGCAACCTTTCATTTTTGGAAAAATGCAGGGTTATGATCGTTGTTGATTGACCGGTTGGATTCAATCTCAACAGGATAGGAGGAAAAGATGGCAGCAAAAAAAATAATAAATGCAGTAACGGTTATATGTCTGCTGTTTTTGTGGGCCTGCGGCCCCAAGGCCGTTGCCCCTCAGGCGGTAATGGATACACCTGCGCACCATGTTGCAAACGGCAACAAGTTTTTGGAATCGGGCAGGCTGGATGACGCATTTGCAGCCTTTACAAGGGCTGCCCAGCTGGACCCGAGATATTCGCCGGCTTATGTGGGCCTTGGCCTTGTTTACGGCAAAAGGGGGGATTTTGACAGGGCATTTGAGAACATGGACCGGGCCAAGAAATTTGCCGAGGCAGATGCCGAGATGGCTGACGTCCATGTGGGATATATCCGGATTTTAACCATGGCCGGGAAATCGGCTGATGATCAATGGCTGAAAAAAGCCGAGCAGCATTTTGCCAAGGCAAAAGAGCTTGCCCCCGATGAGGCAGCCCCCTATTTTTACATGGGGATAGCTTACAAAAACGCCTACCGCTTCATGGACGCCGCAACGATGTTTCGCCGTGTTCTTGACATGGACAAGGGGTTTATCGGGAAGGCGGACAGAGAGTACGCCATTGTTCAGCGCATACAGCGAGCCATGCCCGGTACGGCCATGGGAAAGAAGATTGCTCTTCTTCCTTCAATAACGAGGGCTGATGCGGCAGCGCTTTTTATAGAGGAGCTTAAGATAGACGAGCTGTTTGCCAGAAAGAATCCCAAGGTGTTTGACACCTCTTTCAAGGCGCCGGGCAGCAGCTTCAAAACAGGAGAGTATGTCAGTGCGCCGGTGGTGACCGATATAGGCAACCATGTCTTAAAGCAGGACATCGAGGCTGTGATAAACCTTCAGGTAAAAGGGCTGCAACCAGGCCCGGATCACAGGTTTGAACCCGACAAGGTGATCACACGCGCAGAGTTTGCGATGATGGTTGAGGATATACTTATAAAGATTACAGGCGATGATTCTTTGGCAACAAAATTCATAGGCTCCAGGTCGCCTTTTCCCGACCTGCGCAACGATCTTCCGTACTTTAACGCTGTTATGGTGTGTGTGACACGCAACATAATGGAAACGGCAGATTCATCGACCGGGGAGTTCCGCCCCCTGGCTCCGGTGTCAGGCGCTGACGCCCTGCTTGCCATAAGACAGCTTAAGATACAGCTTGGGAAAAACTGACAGGCGAATTTTTATGTATGTGTGAGACCGCGTGGGGGGAAAGCACCTATGAAACATGCGTGGAAAGTTTGTGCGATAGTGTTTGTGTGCCTGTGCCTGGCAGGGACGGGGGCGTGGGCCGCCGATCCTGCTCAAGTGGCCATTGGTAAAGGCATGGCCGTGGTAACCGCCCTTGACGGCGAGGCGTCTCTTGTAGGCAGAAATATGCATACGGTCCGTAAACTGGCCGTGGGCCAAAGCCTTTCCGCAGGCGCAATGATCAAGGTCGGTGACAGGTCGAGGCTGGAGATAAAACTTCCGGATGGCAGTTTCCTCAGGTTTGATGCGGCAAGTGTGTTCGAGCTTAAAGAGCTTTCGGTGGACAGTAAAAACAGGACAAGGAATATAAGCGTGGACATGGTTATGGGGAAGATATGGGCTACCGTGTCCAGGCTGTTTTCCGGCAAGAGCCGTTTTGATGTATCTATAAAGACTACAACCGCCGGGGTTCGGGGAACTGTTTTCCGGGTCAACGTTAACAGTGACGAGTCCGCCCTGATAAAGGTTTATGACGGAGCCGTGGAGGTTAAGGGACACGCTGTGGCCACGAGCCATGACCGGAACGGCCCCTTGGTCCCGGGAAGGGTGTCACAGCCGCATCCTGTTGCCGGCCCGACGCCTGTCCAGGGTCCACACCCGGTTTCAATGGAGGAGTGGGTTTACACATTAAAGGCGATGCAGCAGATTATGATACGTCCGGATGGTACGGCCACAAAGCCTTTCAGCTTTTCATTCCTGGAGGATTTAAACAACTGGGTGGAGTGGAACCGTGCCAGGGATAAAGCGCTTGGCCGCTCCATTCCTGATGTTGGCACCCCTCAGGGCGACGGAGGCGTGCCGGCTCCCGGCCAGCCTGAAAAAGGAGGCCAATCCACGGTTCTCTAACCGGCCGGGTGAAGAACCATGTTGTCGATCAGGCGGCATTTGCCGACACGGACTGCAAGGGCCATGAGCACTGGCCTGTCGATCAGGGCCACATCCTCCAGTGTGTCCGGATCGCATACTGTTACGTAGTCGATCGAGTTTTCAGGGAAGGCCGATATTGTGCGACGCGCCTCCTCTATGAGACGTGTGGCCCTGGTCTCTCCGGTCTTCACCATGTTTTGTGCCTCCGACAGCGACCTGTAGAGAGAGAGAGCCGCCTGTCTCTGTTCAGGGGCCAGGTATGTGTTTCTTGAACTCATGGCAAGGCCGTCCGGTTCTCTTACTATGGGAACGCCTATGATACGGATATCGAAGTTCAAGTCCCGGGTCATGCGCCGTATTATTGCAAGCTGCTGGTAGTCCTTTTCTCCGAAAACGGCTGCATGTGGCTTTACTATGTTGAACAGTTTTGTGACAATGGTAGCCACCCCCCTGAAATGGGTCGGCCGTGAGAGGCCGCAAAGATGATTGGGAAGCTTTTCAAGAGACACGTAGGTTTCAAAATCATCATCATACAGGTTGGCCTTTTCAGGCGCAAAGATAACGTCAACTCCCTCTTTTTGTGCGGCAGCCGCATCTTTTTCAAAATCCCTTGGATAGGATTCAAAGTCTTCACCCGCTGCGAACTGGGTTGGGTTTACGAATATGCTTAGAACAAGGTGATCGCCATGTCGCGATCCTTCCCGCAGCAGGGAGAGGTGCCCTTCGTGCAAAAACCCCATGGTTGGTACAAATACAATGGTTTTGCCCTGCATTCTTGTTTTTTCTGCATGGGCCTGCATATCCTTGGCCGTTTTTATGATTTCCATGGCAAGCCTTTTGGTTTTCATCAAAAGATCTGTTTCTAATGGTCGTTTTGACGATTATAGGCCGGCAGCATGTGGATGTCAAAATGCGGTGTACCGCTTTTAGGCCTGGCAGCCGGCAGTTGAATTTTACTGCCTGTATCGTCCTTTCCCGGACAGCCGGTAACACGGATATTTTGTGAAAATATTTCGGCCAAAAATATGGATAAAATAGCGGGGAAAAGTTTACCAGACAAGTGATTTGAATATCCAGCCTGTATCCCCATCGGCATGGGCCACGTGGATCCAATCGCCCTTTGTCTCAATAACCTTGAACGGGACCCCTTTTTCCGCTTGAAATATGACGGGATTATTGGTCCCGGGACCTGATCGTATGTTTACTCTGGCCTTTTTGACAATAACGGTCTTGACAGGGGAAAGCAGAGATTCGTGGATCCACCCCTGGTCACCCTCATAGTCTTTGAACTTTACCCATTGGCCGTCTCTTTCAACAACAATGACCGGGTAATATTTTTCCGCCTGCCATATTTTTTCATAGTTCGTGCCGGGCCCCTTTCTGATGTTGGCTATTGTCGCGGAGACCGACAGGCGTTCTTCGGCAAATAGAAGCGATGCGCCCAATGTCATCGCAACAGAGAGACAAATACTTAAAAGCAGTCGTTTGTTCATAGCGCACATTTTATTTTTTAAGTCAGGCTTCATAAAATTTTCTCGCAGGCAGTTCAATGCAGGTGAGCTTATACCCGTACACCGCACCTGTGTCAATCCCTATCTTGTTATCCTTTATAACCACTTCCGGGTATGGAGTGTGGCCGAATATGACCAGTTTCCCGAAATCGTAATCGGAATCTATGAAAGATTTGCGGATCCACAAAAGGTCCTCCGGTTTCTGTTCTTCCAGCGGCACACCGTCCTTTAACCCGGCGTGTACGAAGATATAATCATCGGTCTCATAATAAAGTTGCAGGGAGTTGAAAAAATCAAGATGCTCTTTTGGAATGGAGATGTCGCCCTTTTCGCTTATATAGCCCCTAAGAGTCTGTTCCCCGCCGTTGAACAGAAAACTTACCTCATCCTCTCCTGACAGGTAATTGAAGAAGAGCTCTTCGTGGTTACCCTTCAGGAAAACGATTTCAGGGTGGCTTTTTTTCAATGCTGCAAGGTAATCAACGACTTCGTAAGATTGTTCTCCCCTGTCGATGTAGTCACCCAAAAACACGAGTGTATCGTTGTTATAGTCGACCGGGATACGATCCATCAAAGACCGGAGTTTCTTGTAACAGCCATGAATGTCGCCTATGGCAAAAATTTTTCCCATGTTTTAAAACATTTTCTGCCTGTCTGGCGCTTATCTGTATCTGCTTTATAAGCCCCGCAATATCTCCCGCAGGCGGTTTGATCGATTTCGTAAATCAGTCTGTTTCGGGAAGGGTAAGTTTGATGAATAGTTCCCAAACAAGACTGTGCGAACAGCCATTTCCCGCATATTCCTTAAATTGGCCCGGATTTTTGCTTATGTCGCCAATTAATTTCAATCCGGTTTAGTTTATCGTTCATTTTTTGTAAAATCAACCGATGCCGATCATTTTCCCCATATTAAATACGGCCCATGATGCCACCCACGCTACAACGGTGGTGTAGGTCAGGTTAAAGGCAGCCCAGCGCCAGGAAGATGTTTCCTGCTTTATCGTTGTAAGGGTCGCTATGCAGGGGAGGTAAAGAAGAACGAACACCATCATTGAGAGAGCCGCAAGTGGTGTCATGCCGGATGAACGGAGTGCCGCCCCAAGGTTCCCCCTGCCATCATCATTGGCATATCCGGAGTATAAAACGCCCATGGTGCTTACGACTATCTCTTTTGCCACCACTCCGGCCAGGAGGGCAACGCTTCCACGCCAGTCTATGCCAAGGGGCTCAAACAGCGGAGAAATCGTCTGGCCTATTTTCCCCATGTAGGTTTTTGTTGCCTTTTCTTTTCTTTTGGCAGCCATGAGCTCTGATATGGCTGTTTCTTTTTCTGCTTCAAGCTGTTTTATCTTTTCCCTGTCAGTTGCAGAGGCGGAAAGTTCCGAAAATTTTGTTGTGATCGCATGGATTTTTGCATCATAGTCAACCGAGTAGCTTATGTGCATTGGAAATGAGGAAAGAGCCCACACAATTATCGAGCCAAAAAATATGTAGGTGCCCATCTTTTTTATAAACATCTTTGCCCTGTCCCACATGTGTATGAGGAGACTTTTTAGCATGGGTTTCCTGTATGGGGGAAGCTCCATGACAAAGGGGGCGTCATCCCCTTTTAGTACAGTAGAACGCAGAAGCCGTCCGGTGACAACAGCCGTCAATATGCCAATAAGGTAAAGGAAGAATATGACCGTTCCGGCGTGGCGCGGGAAAAATGTTCCGGCAAGTATCAGGTATACCGGCAGCCTCGCTGAACAGGACATAAAGGGGGTTATCATTATGGTAAGAATACGGTCCTTACGGCTTTCAAGGGTTCTTGTGGCCATGATGGCAGGCACGTTGCAGCCAAAACCCATAAGCATGGGTATAAAAGATTTACCGTGAAGCCCTATCATATGCATTATCCTGTCCATCAGGAACGCTGTGCGCGCCATGTAGCCGGTGTCTTCAAAAAGGGCTATGCAGAAAAACAGTATGAGGATATTTGGCAAAAACACTGCCACGCTGCCTATGCCTGCAAGCGCGCCGTCAATGATCAGGCTTTTCAGGAGCCCGTCCGGAAGGCAAGCTCCCCCCCATGCCGCAATGATGCCAAATCCCTTTTCTATCCATTCCATTGGATAGGCGCCAAGGGTGAAGGTGGCCTGGAACATGAGCCATATGAAAAACAGAAACACAGGGAACCCGAGGTATCTGTTTGTAAGCACCATATCTATGTTTCTGGATATGTCAGTGCGTGATTTACGGTCCAGGGTCACAACCTCTTTTACAAGCCCTGCTATGAACCCGTAACGCTCGTCAGTCATTATAATTTCAGGATCATCGTCGAATATGTCTGAAAGGTGCACACGCCGCTCATCAACCAGGGCCAGTATTTCCGAACCCTTTTCTATCCCCATCGCTTCTGTGATCCGGTCCCTGACGATCCTGTCGTTTTCCAGCAGCTTTATGGCCAGCCACCGGCTGTTGTAAAAAGGCTTTCCGCAGTTTTCTATGGCGTCTTTGATTCGTGAAATCTCATCTTCGATTTCTCTGTTGTACCTGACCCTTCTTTCCGGGTGTGCGGCTTTGCCTGATTCGGCAACATCTATTGCCATGTCCAGGAGTTCTTCAACCCCCTCGTTTTTATTGCCAACGGTAAAGGCCACCTTTACATCCAGCAGCCTGGAAAGCTTTTCAGCATCTATGGTTATGCCGTTGGCACGGGCAAGATCCGCCATGTTCAAGGCGAAAATAACCTTGCAGTCAAGTTCCCTGATTTGTGTGGCGAGGTAGAAACTGCGTTCAAGGTTTGACGCGTCTATGATACTGATAACAACGTCCGGTTTCCCCTCCAGTATGAAATCTCTGGCAACAACCTCTTCAATGGAAAAGGCTGTAAGACTGTATGTCCCGGGCAGATCAACCACCAGTATCTCATATCCCCGCCGTTGTATCAGGCCCTCTTTTTTTTCTACCGTGACCCCCGGCCAGTTCCCCACTTTCTGGTGCGAACCTGTAAGATTGTTGAATATCGTGGTTTTCCCGGAGTTGGGGTTGCCGGCAAGAGCTATTGTGAAGCGTTTTTTGCTCATTGGGCCTGCCCCCTGTCTGCCATTTTTTCAACCGCTATGAGCGATGCCTCTTCGACCCTGAGGGACACGTGGTACCCCTTTACAAGCAGTTCAAGGGGGTCCTTCAATGGAGCATACTTTTCAACATGGACCTCTGTGCCCGGCACTATGCCCATTTCCATTATACGCCTGCGAAACGAACCGTGTCCTCCAACACGCAAAATCATGGCATCTTCGCCTTCTTTCAACTGGCTTAGCAACATCACATGACCCCTTGTATTTTACACCTTGTCTGTTTTTCACCCACAGACAACTTTTTCATAATCTGGAATGTCAAATCGCTGGGTTTTGCGTGAGCATATGACAGGTATGCCTGGAGCACCCCCCCTTGCTTCCCCTGTCCTTGCGAAAAAATTCTCATCTTGCCAATCCTAAACGTTTTTCTTGTGCCATCCAGAAAGATGAATGGACGCTTGCTTGTGCAAAGTAAGCGGGGATAATACCAAAAACAGCGCCGTATAACAATATCGCCGTTGCAAAGTGGGCGATTTTTGCCAAATTGTTTATGAAGGAGGCCAAGGGCGTGAGAATTACGCCCGCGGCACAGAGTATGGTCAAGAGAAGGGTTCTTGTGATTTTACAAGTATCTTTTCTGCAAGCCCACGGCCTATGGCGTAGCGTCTTTTCTTGGACATAACAACCACCTGCCCCCTGGGACTGCTCGTTATAATCTCAACGGCATCTCCTGTTTTAAGCCCCATTGAGAGTATTCTCATGCGTGCATTCGTGCCGCCCGTGAACTCTTCGATAATGAGCCTTTCCCCTTTTTTTGCCCTGGAAAGCGGCATGATGCGGGCCCTGTTTTTCAGACACCCGGAGCATATGCCGTATATCTCCATACGGTGCCATAGCATGTGAAAACCATAGGATGCGGCGACTTCGGCCTGGATCGATTCAAGCTTATCATCCCTGAATTCAATGATTCTGCCACACTTTTTGCAGATCATGTGGTCGTGGTGTTCCCCAAGGTGGCAGTGCTCATACCTGATTTTGCCGTCTTCAAACCGCAGTTTTTTTGCAAAACCAAAATTTGTAAAGAGCCGCAGCGCGTTTCGCACAACCGATGGCTCCAACTCGGTGCCGCGGGATTTTAAAAGTTCGATAAGCTGGCTTGATGTTATATGCTCTTCGGTTTCGAGAAATACGTCGAGAACCTTGAGAATGTCATCGAAGTCTGACACACCTTCATTTTCAAACAGCCTGCGGAAATGTGCCTTTTCTCTGGCGTGCAGCCTTGTCATAGGGGACTTGCAATTGTCTTTGTCTTTCATCAACATCCGGAGTTCCTGTAATTCAGAGCCGCTTTTATAAAATCTTTAAACAGGGGATGAGGGTGTTCGGGCTTTGATTTGAATTCCGGGTGGAATTGACACCCCAAAAACCATGGATGGTCTTTTATCTCTACTATTTCGACAAGTTCACCGTTCGGGGAGGTCCCACTTATTACAAGGCCACTGTTCTGGAGAACCTCCCTGTAATCGTTGTTGAACTCGTATCGGTGCCTGTGGCGTTCCGAGATTTTTGTTTGCCCGTATGCCCTGAATGCGACGGTGTCTTTACCTATTTCACAGGAGTATGCGCCAAGGCGCATGGTGCCGCCCATATCGGAATCAACGTCTCTTTTTTGTATGGTGTTGGAACGTTCATCAAACCATTCCCTCATAAGGTAAATAACCGGGTCGGGCGTGGTCTTGTCAAACTCGGTGCTGTGGGCCTGCTCCAGCCCGGCGACGTTGCGCGCAAATTCCACAACAGCTATCTGCATCCCAAGGCATATACCAAAATAGGGGATTTGATGGGTTCGCGCGTGTTCACATGCGGCGATCTTCCCCTCTATTCCCCGCGGCCCGAATCCGCCTGGCACCAGTATGCCATCTGCCCGGGCAAGAGCCTGGGCACAGTTTTCCCTGTTTATCGTTTCAGAGTCTATAAATATAAGGTTTACCCTGCTTTTGTTGGCAAACCCTCCGTGGTACAACGCCTCGTTAAGGCTTTTGTATGATTCGGTAAGGTCGGTGTATTTCCCCACTATGGCGATATTGACCTCATGAGCCGGAGACCTTATTTCGCGAACCAGGGATTCCCAGAAGTCAAGTCTTGGCGCCCTGGTCCATATGTGAAGCATGTCTACGATTTTGTCGTCAAGTCCTTCCCTGTGAAATACCAGCGGGACCTCGTAAATGTTATCCACATCCTTTGCCGTTATGACAGCGTCCTTTCCGACGTTGCAAAACAGGGCTATCTTGGCCTTTATCTCATCGGAAAGGAACTTGGACGTCCTGCACAGAAGTATGTCAGGCTGGATTCCTATACTGCGCAGCTCCTTGACGCTGTGCTGGGTGGGTTTTGTTTTCACCTCTTTTGCCGTAGGGATATACGGAACAAGGGTAAGGTGAATATAAAGCACGTTTTCCCTTCCGACATCCGCTCTCATCTGGCGGATCGCCTCCAGGAAGGGAAGACTCTCTATGTCGCCTATGGTGCCGCCGATTTCTGTTATTACAATGTCGGCGTCGTTTTCCAGCAGACGTATGCTTTGCTTGATCTCGTCGGTTATGTGTGGGATCACCTGCACGGTACCGCCGAGGTAATCTCCCCGGCGCTCCTTTGAAATTACCGAATGGTAGATCTTGCCGGTGGTGAAATTGTTATTGTGTCCCATTACGGCATGAGTAAAACGTTCGTAATGGCCCAGATCAAGGTCCGTTTCAGCTCCATCATCGGTGACGAAAACCTCTCCATGCTGAAAAGGGTTCATGGTGCCTGGGTCAACGTTGATGTAGGGGTCCAGTTTTTGAAGTGTTACGGTGAGGCCCCTGCTCTCAAGCAAGGCGCCTATGGATGCCGATGCAAGTCCCTTGCCGAGTGATGATACGACTCCGCCGGTAACAAAAATGAATTTTGATTTTGCGGCCACTCTTTCCCC
>MZGQ01000037.1 GCA_002085115.1 Desulfococcus sp. 4484_241 | reverse complement strand
ATGATTTTTTCTTTAGCTTTTCATACAGGGCGGAATTGGTGCACACCTCGTAATACTTTTTCCCCAATGGCGGGCCCGGTTTCATCGTAACCGGATCGATACTGTGAACAAACGCCTCCCTTATGACAATACGCTGGTATCTGCCTGACTTTTTAAGATCGATCTCCTGTGACAGTTTTTTGAACGCCGGCTGCTCAATCTCTATACCGTTAACGTTGTACCTGATGTATGGCCCGTCGTCATCAGAACCGTTTCCAGCCTCCTGAAACACATAGAGATTGAACGGCAATTTCTTTTTCGCAAAATTGAGACGAAGCGCCTTGTTGCAGCTGGAAAGCCTGTCTGCACGGTTAATGGCAGATGAAATCATTATACGGTGATCTCCGTCAAAGAGAAAGGCGGGAGGCCCATCGACATAACAGATGCCGATTCCCTGCTCCAGGATGGGCAATTTATATTTTTTGCTCTGCCTGTTGTACCTTTGAACGATCATGAGGATGCGCATGGCCAGCCCGCAGGCCCTGGCCACACCGAACCATGCCTCAGGCACACCTTCTTCCTCGAAAATGGACAATATCAGTGCGTCTCCCTCTATGAACACCTTGGAAGCGCCATACTCCGGCAGAACTTTATTGACAGGATTGAAAAAATTAAGGCTGAAGTAGGAAGCCGGGTTCAGTCCTTTTTTTGCCAGGCTGCTGGTGATCTCGGTGGAACCCCTGATATCAGATTTCAATATAACATGTCCCCTTATGTCTCCCCCTATGCTGCCGGCCTTGTCGTCTTCAACGAACTCGTATACCAGGCGGTTGGCGCGGGAAAGAATCAGGGTCTTCTCATCCTCGATAACATTGACGGACTGTATGTTTTCCTTTAAAAGATTAAAATTAAGAAAATCCCGGTGGTAAAGCGCAAACATCTTGACAAACTCGATTAGATGCTGCTTCTGCACGGCTTTGCTCAACCCCGAGAACCTTTTACACGCCTTGTCCAGTGCTTTGGCAGAAAACCGTTCACCGGAAAGGTTCTTGAGCCTCCTGAGTTTGCCGACAATTTTTTCCCTTTCGCCGGGTGCGGTGAGGTAGTTTACTATCTCGCCTGGCATCAGTGGAGGGCAGTATTCAGGGACAAGCGGCAGTGCCTCGTAGGCAGCCGCCATAACTTTCAGCAACCCTCTCTTGCGGCACCTTTTGTAAAAAACATCAAAAATTTTTTTCTGAGCTGCCGCCTTTTGCTTTAAAAGCAGGATCTCTTCACGCGGGACCTTCTCTTTTTTGCTCTTTTTAATAAGGGACTTTGTCTGCTGGCTGTCAAACAGCATATCGACGTTTTTTACCCCGGCCAGAATCCTGTCGACAACCATGTGCAGGGCATGTTCATCATCCGATTCCTCAGCCGCAGCCCCGGCCCCGGAGCCATCTTCCACCTTATTATCTGTCTTTGAAATGCCGGGGACAGCAAGCAGATCCCGCAAAAGCTCAAGAATCACCTCATACCGCACCGGGTGGTCAACCTTATGGCTAAGCAGCACATACTCATCCATCATAAAAAAATCGTCTATTTCGCCATCCACGAAAAAAACGGGATTAAAAAGAAACTCGTGCGGCGGCGCAGTCTCTTTACCAAAACTGGCAATAAAACTTTTTTCCGCTCCATTCTCCCAAACGTCAAGGACGCGTCCGAACACGTCTTTTGCAACAGCACGTATGATAAACATCTTTTTCTGCTGAACAGCCGCCATATCCTCCTTGATACGGAAAACATCGCCAAGATCGTGTGTATTGCTTGTCTCATACTTTCTGATGGTCTGCCTGTAGATATGCAGGATCCCCTCGAATTGTTCCCTGATCTTGTTCATCAGTATTTTGGCCAGTGCGGTAAGGGCAAGAAACACAACCTGGTACTCTCCGGTAAGCTTGGCTCTGTTAATGGCACTGGTCATGACGGCGGAAAGTTCTCTTCTGAAATCGTCATCCCTGAGGCTGCGCAAAGAATCATCGGTGGGGCAGCTAAGGCCTGCATCCTTGATCTTGATTATCATAAGCCGGTAGATGAATTTACCGGCCGTGTTGTAAAAATCGGGGCTTATATAGGCATCGTATCTTACGTTGTCGACACCGGTTACAAGACGATCCAGGCCGAAAACCACCGAGTATGTCTCGAGGGGGCCGGTGAGTTCAAGCAATCGGATCAGCCTTTTATTCGGTTTTCGCTTTTTCATCGGGAGCGGTCTCCGCCTGTGCTGTCTATTGCCGCTGCAAAATCCTTTATAGCAGACATATATGTTTCAGCGCCGTAATAAAAAATATTGTTATGATCCGCCCTGGCAATTTTAACAAGTTTTTTGACTCTGGAAGGGCATTCCTCAAAAAGAGCAACTCCCTGGGCAAAAGGAATAACATGATCGTTTTCTGCGTGAATCACCAGAAGCGGCTTCCTGTACCGCTTTATCTTTTCTATATTCCCAAACCCCGCATCTTCATCAATGCCCAACGCATCAACATCGGCTCCAATAACACGAAGCAGTGACAACGTATGGGCAAACCCGCTTTCGATTATGAGGCCGTCTATACTGACTTCATGCCTGTAGGCTATTTCAAGGGCACAGGCACTGCCCAGAGACCTCCCCATAACTATCAGAGGCCCCGTGTACCCCTCTTTGTTTAACCTGTCTTCCACAAAGCTGAAAACCGTATGGCAATCGGTCATCATGGATGAAACCGTTGGGCTGCCTCCCGACCACCCGTATCCACGATAATCGGCTACAAGCAGGTTTATTCCTACTCCGGTGAAAAAAGAGCCTGCATCCATATAATCGGAGACCACCTCTCCGTTACCGTGGAAAAAGAGGATAAACGGATCGGTCCTTTCCGCCCGGTGGAGCATGGCACCGACCTCTATTTCATTATCTACGGGAATGTTGAACCGTTCAACGTTGTTTACAAAATGGGGGACAGGCCTGTTATCCTTGCGGGGGTGAAAAAGCAGGGAGGGGATATCTCCGCGGTCCAGAGATGAGTAGTCGGTGTCGCGGTTATTCACTCGCAATCCCCTGCAGTGATACTGTTACTATGCAAATATTGGTAAAAGCACACAAGACAACAGTCCATCCAAAAACATGTTGGCAACAGCATAGCCTTTTATCTGTTGGCTGTCAAATTATTGTGCTGCATGAAACAGGGTGGAAAAATTAACAAACAGGCCGCTAAAAAAGTTGACATTTTCTTTTGATAAAGATAAAAGCAGAAAATACATATGGATGAAAACTGCCTGTACAGGGCTTGTAACGCATCTCTATTAGCCGAAACATTATCGGAGGAGAGCTGAGCAAAGCGCTGTTTGCAGCGTGTAAGGCCTTAAACTTATGTTAAACAGACGTAGACGAAAAAGGGGAAGTGTTACTTTTTCAGTGTTTGATGAAAACGCCTATACCGGCAGGCAGTTCTCTGTTTCCCACAACACCCTCTTTGTTGCCGGTTTTATTGCGTTGGCATGTTTCGTGCTTGTTGTGTTTGTCTCTTTTAAGTGCATAGCGCTTCACAACGCCAAAACCCGCTCCATGTTACTCGCAAAGAAAATCTCCAGGCAGCAGCAGAAAATTGCGACACAGGACCGGCAGCTGAAACTGCTAAGCAGCAAGCTGGCGGAACTGGGGAAATATTTATCCAACCTGAGGGAACTGGAGGGAGACATCCACAAGATAGCCAGGATAGACAAGGCCGCTATTCATGATAATATGTTCGGCGTTGGAGGATCAAGATCGGAGGCAGAAGCAGAGGCAGAGGCCGTGTCAAAGAAAAGCCAGGCAGAGGAAACGCCGGATGCAGGGACGGATATAAAGGGAATTGGCAAAGGTTCAACATCACCTGTTGCTCTTTTTCACGTCACAGAGAAAAGGCAGCTGGCCCTGGCCGTTGGCCATCATGACTTCATCGTTAACCCGATAACATGTATGCCGTTTGCCCTTCCAGTGGAAGGGACCGTTATTGAAAATTTCGGGAATGAAGAAACAGCAGCCTTTGGTGAACAGACAAGGATGGGAATAGCGATAAAGACATCACCCGGCAGCAAAATCGTTGCCCCCTCAAACGGTATTGTAACCTATACGGGGAAAGTAAAACCTGGAAGAGATACACTGATTATAGAACATGGGTTTGGTTTTATAACCAGGTATACCAACCTTGAAAGTGTGTCGGTGCACGAAGGAGATATAATAAAAAAGAATGAAATCATAGGGTCTGCAGGTACAGATCCCCTTGACCCATCGGAAGGGTTTATTTACTATGAGGTCCTTTTCAACGGCATACAAATAAATCCTCATCAGTGCGCTTCAACCCGCCCTTTCGCATCCCGGCCCATATAGCCGTAAAAGGTAACATATTACCCGGCCACGTTTTTCCTCTTATTTGACATCTGCTTTAGTATCTTTTCTTAAGCCGCAAAGACCGCTGCAAAGGGGAAAAAGTTGCTGATACCCTTTGGCGGCATATCCCCATGGGCAAGGTATAACTTGACTATCTGTCAAAAATAGAATAAATTGTTCCATATTTTTTCAAGGCAACAGACTAAAACAAGTCGGGCCGGTCCCGGGACACTGAAATGGCTGGCGGTGAAACTTACAAAAAGCTCAAGGTGTAATATGATAGAGAAAATTTTGATAGTGGATGATTCTCCGGTTGCACGTAAGATGCTTAAAAACTCGATTCCCAAAAACAGGGGTTATGAAATTTTTGAAGCAACCGACGGCCGTGACGGAATAAAAAAATATCAGCTGCTCAAACCGGAAATTGTATTCATGGATCTTACAATGCCGGGCCTCGATGGGTATGCTGCTCTTGAACAGATTATAAAACTCGACAACAACGCGATCGTGATAGTCATGACCGCCGATGTTCAGCCAAAATCGATATCCAACGTCATGGCTCTGGGAGCATTCACGTTGTTGAAAAAACCGGCAAAGGCTCATGTCATAGAAGAGGCACTGGACAAGGCGGAAAAGGCACTCAACGAAAGAGGCTAACACTTATGGCAGCGGACAGCATTCTATTTTCGGAAGAGGAAAGGGATATCCTGCAGGAGATAATGAACATCGCATTTGGCAATGCCACAGCGGAGCTTGCCGAGCTGATTGACATACAGGTAATATTAAGTATCCCGGACGTCAAAATCATTGACTTCCAGTCGCTGCCCGACCACCTCGGTGAAGCGATCAACCATGGCTCAAAAAACAGCGTAACCGGTCAGAAATTCTGGGGTGACTTCAGTGGATCGGGATTGCTTTTTCTCCCCGTGGGGACAGAGCGTATCTTAAGCAAGTTCCTCAACGTGTCCAGTCTCGATGGCGGAGAAAACACGCCAGAGGAAGATACACTCCCGCCTGAAACGCTCAAGAGCGGGCTTCTTCTTGAAATAAGCAACATCTTGGTAGGGGCATGCGTCGGGAAAATCTCCGGCCTTCTCAATACATCAGTATCATACACACCGCCGGAGCTGCTTACCATAGACAGTTCCGACTACCAGTTCCTGCTCAAGCACTTCAATGCCGACCAGGCCGCCATAGTCATGAAAACCCTTTTCCAGTTTGAACAGCAGGACATAAACGGCCTGCTGCTTGTAATGACCAACCATGACTCGGTCAAGTGGCTGAAAAACGCGCTGCATGAATTCATCAATGCATACGAGGGGTAACATCTTTCCGCCATCTGGACCGGTGTGTATGCATTAACAAACCATTCCCGTACTTTCATTACTAAAAGCAGATAAAAAATGTTTACTTTCGTCCGGTATCTCAAGAGAGCCGTCAATACCTTCTTATGGCCTTGATCTGAGCGCTGCAACAGAATGATTTACCTGACAGGCCCATCCCAAAAACCGTTGACTATGAATATTCATTTTCCTATACTCTCCACCACATAATTTTCTGAATGCTTGTTTTGGGTTATTGTCAAGATGCGAGGTGATTATGAAAATAAAAAAGTGGGTGTATCTTTTTGACGAACTTGATATGGCCATGGCTGAAGTAGGCAATGACTGGGATGCGTTGCGTGGACTGTTTGGCGGTAAAGGAGCCAACCTGGCTGACATGCATCGTCTCGGGGTGCCGGTTCCCCCGGGTTTTATAGTCACAACAGAGGCATGCAACGCATATCTGGCAGCCGGCAATGTATTCCCGGATGGAATGTGGGACCAGGTACTGCAGGCCCTGATGACGATTGAAAAAGCTACCGGCAAGACTTTCGGTGACAGCGAAAAACCGCTGTTGGTCTCCTGTCGCTCCGGTGCCAAATTTTCCATGCCTGGGATGATGGACACGGTCCTCAATATAGGGCTTAACGATGAAACCGCGCAGGGCATGATCAGCCTGACCCAAAACCCCCGTTTTGTCTATGATTCCTACCGCCGCCTTATCCAGATGTTCGGTTCGGTAGTGATGGGCATCCCGGATGAAGCCTTTGAATCGGCCATGGAACGGATGAAGCACAAGGCCGGAGTATCCTCGGATGCGGAACTCACGGAAGAACACCTGCGGTTACTTACCGATCAGTTCAAAACCATTTTTCATCCCGCAAACTCCTGTGGAACAGCTCATGATGGCTACCGAAGCAGTCTTCAAAAGCTGGAACGGGAAACGGGCCGTGGATTACCGAAATGCAGCCGGTATTCCCCACGACCTTGGCACGGCAGTCAATATAGTCACGATGGTCTTCGGCAACATGGGAAACGACAGTGCAACCGGCGTTGCCATGACACGCAACACCGGAGAGCCCGGACTGGAAGGTGATTATCTGGTGAACGCACAGGGGGAGGATGTGGTGGCCGGTATACGCATGACCAAGGGTATAGACCAGCTGGCCGTAGAAATGCCGGAAATATATAAGCAGCTCCAAAAAATCGCCCAAATTCTTGAAGACCACTACCGGGATATGCAGGATATGGAGTTCACCATCGAAAAGGGTAAACTCTGGATGCTGCAGACACGTGACGGCAAACGCACGGCCCAGGCTGCTGTGCGTATAGCCGTGGATATGGTCGAAGAGGGTAAGATCTCCATTGAAGAGGCTGTTGAGCGGGTTTCCCCTGAGCAGGTCGATTTTTTTCTCCATCCCCAGTTTGAAAACAAGGCAGTAGCCGAGGCACGTGCAAGCGGCAAGGTGCTGGCAGGGGGGCTGAACGTATCTCCGGGCGCTGCCGTGGGCAAAGTGGTGTTTGATGCGGATCTGGCCGAAACCTGGGCGAAACAGGGACGCCAGGTAGTGCTGGTGCGGCCCGAAACAAAGCCTGACGACGTGCATGGCATGCTGGCGGCCAATGGCATTATAACCAGCCGCGGCGGCCGAACCAGTCATGCTGCCCTTGTTGCCCGCCAGTTTGGCAAACCGGCCGTCGTAGGCGTGGCTGAACTGCAGATCGACCTGGTTAAACGCAGTATGAGGGTTGGGGATCTGACCATACATGAAGGCGACTTCCTTTCCCTGGACGGCAGTACCGGTGAAATTTTTATCGGCAAACTTAAAACAGTAGATCCCGATATCAAGGATCCATGGCTTATTAAATTGCTGGGATGGGCAGACCGGATTAGAACCCTTGATGTAATGGCAAACGCAGACTACCCGGTGGATGCCATCCGGGCCAGGGATTACGGGGCACAGGGAATAGGCCTGTGCCGAACCGAGCATATGTTCTTTGAAAGTGAACGCCTGCCACATGTCCAGAACATGATAATGGCTACACGTAAACTGGAACGCAAGGAAGCGCTCGATGCACTGCTTCCCTTCCAGCGGGAGGATTTTGCCGGCCTGTTCAGAGCCATGGACGGGCTGCCGGTAATTATTCGTCTGATCGATCCTCCTTTGCATGAATTTATGCCGGACCTGTTGCGCCTGACAAACGAACTGGCAGATCTGAAACTGCAGATTAATCATGCAGTCAACATGGCCGAAATTGACAACCTGCTTCAGCAAATCCGGACCAAGGAACGTATCAGGGCCCGTGTCGAACAGTTGCATGAACAAAACCCGATGCTGGGGCTGCGCGGTGTCCGGTTGAGCATTCAGATTCCCGAATTGACCGGCATGCAGATCCGGGCGCTTTTTGAGGCCGCATGCGAGGTAACCCGTGAGGGGGTCAAGGTCCTGCCCAAAATCATGATTCCGCTTACCACCCATGCCAACGAACTAAAACGCCAGCGGGAAGTTCTTGAAAAAACGGCCGGTAAGGTCATGGCTGAACAGGGCATAACCATAGATTACAAAGTAGGGACCATGATCGAGGTCCCAAGGGCAGCCATGACCGCAGACCGGATCGCGGTCTATGCCGAGTTCTTTTCCTTCGGCACCAACGATCTGACTCAGACCACATTTGGCATCTCACGGGACGACGCAGAGTCAGGATTCCTGATGAGTTACCTGAACCAGGGTCTGCTGCCTGAAAATCCGTTTACCACTCTGGACAGGGATGGTGTGGGTGAGGTTATGCGTATCGCAGTGGCCAAGGGACGAAAAACACGACCGGGCATAGAATGCGGCATCTGCGGCGAGCACGGCGGCGATCCTGAGTCTATTGCCCTTTGTCACGAGTTGGGGCTTGACTATGTCTCCTGCTCACCGTTCCGGGTGCCGGTGGCCCGTCTGGCTGCAGCACACGCGGCACTGAGGCACCGCTCAAAAAAGAAGGATGAAAAATAAAATATACCGCTTGCGGCCAAATAAGCTTGTGAAATACCCGGGCAAGAGGGCAGACACGTGGGTTTTGCCCACACAAGCACAGGCAAGGAACAGCAGGCAAACCTGGAAAACAGGGCAAAGCGGCGCCTTGTATCGCAATCAGACGGTTTTCAGCAGGTCCATCAGGCGGTACCGCCTGGTATGTCTTGGCTCATCGCTGTAATCCGTCTCAAGCCATGTTTTAACGATCTGGATGTTATCCTCGAGTTCCACAAGCCTTGCGCCAAGGCACAGGACGTTTGCCCTGTTGTGCTGACGGCTCAACTCGGCCATTTTGGGAGTCACACACAGGGCTGCTCTCACCCCAGGGAACCGGTTGGCCGTCATTGACATGCCTATCCCGCTTCCACACAGGAGTATGCCTCTTCTGTATTCGCCTCTGGCCACGGCACTTGCCACCATGTGGGCATATACCGGGTAGTCCACAGAGGCGTCATCATCCGGCCCCATGTCGGTTATATCCCACGCCATGTGGTTACGCCTGAGGTAAGCTATTATCTCTTTTTTCATCCCGAATCCTGCATGATCACTTGCTATGGCTATCTTCATCTTTCCTCCCGTGTTTTGCGCCGTGTTTTATCTCGTCAGAAAGTCCGGATGCTCTTGCAGCAGGCCTGCTGGATACAGCAAGCTCCAATATATCCTTTTCGCCTATGATTTCAATACTGTTTTTGGCACGTGTGATTGCGGTGTAGATAAGCTCTCGCGTAAGCACAGGGCTGTCCCTGTCCGGGGTAACAAACAGCACCCTGTCGAATTCAGAGCCCTGGCTTTTATGAACGGTCATTGCGTAAACGGTCTCATGCTCGGGAAGACTTTCCGGGGAAAAGCTTCTGAACCCGCCGCCAACATCCCTGAAAAAAACTTTTAGCCTGCCTTCACTGTCCTCAAGGGTTACCCCCATGTCACCGTTAAACAGCTCCATTCGGTAATCGTTTTTCAGGATCATGACAGGACGGCCCGCATACCATGTCCGACCGGATTGCACGACCTCCTCTCTTTCAAGGAACCATTCGGCAAACCTGTTTATCGCAACGGCTCCGTAAGGGCCGTCGCGCAATGCGCACAACACCCTGAACGTATCGAAACGTTCAAACACTTTACCGATGTCATCTGCGACCGCCATGTACTCTTTCACCCATTCGGCTATGGGGTTTCCGACACGTTTTTCCCAACTGTCCGCATCGATACGGTCCGGCAGGGCAGCATCCAGGCAACCTTCCTGCTGTAACACGGTAACGGCCTGTCCGCCCTCGCCGGAACTAACCAGATGACTTACATGGCCTATCCTGCTCTTTTCTTCAAACCTGTAATGCCTTTCAAGATACACCACGCTGTCTGCAAGCATCGGGTCATTGACTGCTGCAGGCAAACTTTTGCTTTGCCCTGAAATTACTCCGAGATTTTCAAGGAGGGACAAAAAGGCGCCGGAAAACCCATGACCGGCTGCCATGCATATATCGGCAAACACGGAGCCGGCCTCAACCGAAACAAGCTGGTCCCTGTCGCCAACCAGTATGAGCCTGCAACTGTCCAAAAGGGCATCCACAAGTTTTGACATAAGGGCGATATCCACCATGGATGCCTCATCCACCAGCACCACATCGGCTTCAAGCCGGTTTTCCCTGTTGTAATGGGGCAGGCCTCCCCCAGGTCTGCCGCCTAACAGGCGGTGTATTGTATACGCCCTTTCCGGGATCATCGCCAAAACCTCGGGCGCCTCGTTTGCTGTCCCATAGGCATTTGCAACGGCATCTCCCAGCCTGGCCGCAGCCTTGCCGGTTGGAGCGGCAAGAAAAATCCTTGCCTTATCACCCCTGGCATGGGCCTGTTCCGCTATAAGCGCAAGTATCCTTGCCGCAGTATAAGTTTTGCCGGTACCCGGACCGCCTGAAATAACGCAAAAGCCGCGTGTAACAGCCGAAACGGCAGCTACCTTCTGCATGTCAGGCTCCTCCGTTTCACTGTGGCCGGGGAAAAGGCGGGAAAGTCTCCTTCCAAGGAGTTCTTTGTCAAATTCCATCGAAACGGTTGCCCTTGACCTGACAAAGCCGGCAATCCTTTTCTGATATGTCCAGTAACGGTGAAGATATAACCGTCCGGCATCATCCAGTATCAGGGGGGTGTAATCTCCAGGTTTTCCCACGACTCTGCTTGCTGACAGGGTTTTGACCCAACTGTCTGCCTTGGGGAACCGAATCCTGTCGTTATCGAGCGCTGCCATCGCTTCCGCGCTTGAGAGATCGCAGCACACGTGCCCGATTCGTGTACACCTGCTTGCAAGTGCCGCGGCAAGGAAAAGGTTCCTCCCCCCTTTATCGTCAAGTTCGGTCATCATCCGTGCAAACCAGAGATCCAACTCTCCGAAACCTGCAAACTCCTGTGATGTTTCTTCGTGAATATTCATGGGATAGCTATACGCCCCTGCCAGTCTGATCCACGAGACATTCTGTCAGCCTCTTAATGAACTTTGCCGAAGGAGTTTCCCTGTATATACCGTATTCCGGCCCGGCGTCAGGGTCGATCCCCCTCAAAAACAGATAATATATGCCGCCAAAATGGGTCCTGTAGTCATATCCATCCAGGCGGGTTTGAAGAAAACGGTTAAGCGCAACAGCGTATATGTGTGCCTGCAGAAAATAGTATTCCATCTCCATCACCTTTCTGAGGTTGTCAACACGGTAGGATTCCAGTGTGGCGCCAAGCAGGTTTGACTTCCAGTCAACGATGAAATACCTGCCGCCGCTTTCAAAAACCATGTCGATAAATCCCCTGACAAAACCCCTGGTTTGTGAAAAATTCAGTTTCCCGATTCTGTCGGGAAGCCGGTCGGAAATGGCCGCATCATGGCCTGTTTCCATGTAAGCATTCCTTAAAATGTTGGGAGTTACAGTCCTCAACGGAAAGAAAAACTCCATTTCGTTTACGCGGGCGCTGTTTGGAATATCTGAAAGAAGAATGCTTTTCTGCCCTCCTTCTGCGGGAAGCGGCGTTGTGATCACCCGTTGCACCATGGAGCATACGGTTCCGAGCCAGTCATGGGAAAAACCGTACCGCTCCAGACCATCTGCAACAACGCTCTCAAGATAGCCGGAATCTTTTGCCATGGTAAAATCAAGATGCTCCATGATTTCGTGCAGGCAAAGGCCGGGCATTGCACCGGCCGGGAAACTTTCCATCCCTTCCGGCAGACTGACGGCAAAACTGCCTGCTTCATCCGAGGCAGCGTGCCGTGAGAGATCATCAACAGTAGATTGTCTCAATGCCGAAAAACTTGTGACCCGCCAATCGGATGGCAGGGTGCGTGAAAACCGCCTGGCTTCCAGTGTGTTGGAATCTTGTTCCTCTGCCGTCAAAAGCGGATCAGTCTCAAGGTCGGCAGGCAGAACTTTTTCCACCACAAGTGAGTCGCCGGCTTTTTGCAAAAGAGCATCAAGTCCCTTGTCAATATTTTCATGCTTGCCACCTTTTTTGATGAGAAATCCAAGCCTTGAATTTTCCGCCATGGATGGGACAAGAGAAACATAACAGATGTTCTTGGCCCTTGTCAGGGCTACATACAGGAGCCTGACATCCTCTGCGGATTCCTCCCGCTCCCATCTGTCACGCCATTCTTTTATATCTTTATCATCATCCGGGTTTTCAAGGACAAGAACAGCTTTATCGTTTTTGTCGTGAAACAGGAATCCTTTGTCCCGCCTTTTCCGGTTCAGGGCTACATCATCTCCCAGGAACGGGCAGAACACCACGGGATATTCGAGTCCCTTGCTTGCATGTATGGTTATTATCTTAACCGCATTTTCATCGCTCTCGAGCCTCAACTGGCGCTCCTCCGATTCGCCTTGCATTTCCCGATGCCTCACAAGCCACCTTGCAAGCCGTTCAGGGCCAAGGTTCTCCTCAAGTGATGCCTGGTGAAGCAGCTCGCCAAGGTGGCGAAGGTTGGTGCACCGCCGCTCTCCATCCGGGAAAGCGGCAAGTTTGGGAAAAAACTTTTCCTTTCTTGCCGCTTCCTGGAACATGGCCATAAACCCCTTTTTTTGCCAGGTATCCCTGTACCTTGCGAATCTCTCCAATGTTCCGGAATCATCATGGCCGGATACGCCTGTTTTCTCTATCCTGCCTGCGTCATATCCAATCATATCCGTAGCACATGCGGCTTTTACCAGGCCTGCATCGCGGGCAAAAGCAACAGCCCAGAGAAAAAGCTCCATTTCAAAAGCCTCATGGGAATCAAAAATATCTCCGGTCTTCAAAATGGTGCTGTGAACCTTCAAGGCGGAAAGTTTCTCATGCACGAGGTTTGCCTGGGCGTGTTTCCGTACCAGTATTGCTATATCGCTTTTTTCAAGCTGTCTTTCACCAATCATTGCCCTTGATTTGTTTCCCATTGCGACAAGCTTTGCCACCCTGGCGGCCGTATCGGCTGCGATTACATCATTCCAATCGCTCTTATTACGGGTGTCGGGAAAGTTATTCTTTCGCAAAACACGGAAACACAGCCCTGGGCAGCTTTTGCCGTCAAGAGAAAGTTCGGGGACATTGGCGTCGGCAGCCGGGCTCACCGGCCTGAAAGGTATACGCTTGTAAATAAACGGGTTTTTCACCCCCTCAAAAAGTGCGTTGACGCATTTTACAAGTCCCGGCCTTGACCTCCAGTTCTCGTTTAGCGTATATGCAGCGTCGGCCATGGGAACCGCCTTGAGATAGGCAAATATATCCGCTCCCCTGAACGCGTAGATCGCCTGTTTTGGGTCCCCTATCATGCAAAACAGGGCCTTGCCGTGAAAGATCAATGAAAAGATATCATACTGCAGAGGATCTGTGTCCTGGAACTCGTCTATCAGTGCGGCCCTGTAGCGTTTTCTGAGCTTTCCGATCAATGCGGAACCAGAGCCGGAAACTGTTATCTCGTGAAGGTTTGAAATAAGATCGTCAAAATATAAAACATTTAAAAACCGTTTTCTTTTTTTAAGCTCCTGCTGCGCATATTTTAAAAATCTGCTTTTCAACAAGGCCACACGCCGGTCAAACAGGGCTTTAAGGTTGGCAGCCGTTTTTGAAAATTTTTGACAGACCTTAAAAAAATCATGCTCAACAGGGGTGAAGCCATTTTTGCTCCCTTCGGCAATACCTTTGGCAGTGAACTTTTCAAATTTAGCAAACAGCTCAGGTGAAGGTATCTCTGAGCCAAGATAGTTTTCCATGGCTCCGATCCATCCGTCCACCCAGTCACGCCTGTACTTGTTCCTCATCAAACTTTCATGTTCCCGCAATATGGTACAGATCTCTTTACCGTGTTCTTCCCATTGTTTTACAACCTTTTTAAACTGTTTAAGGAAAAGAGCTTCCTCCTTTTTTGTGTCAACCCGTTCGTCGGGATCAGGGACAAGCTTTATTTCGTGGTGTCCTCCCCGGCTGGCAAGCAGTGACGACAATGTTTCAGGAGACAAGCTGCCCTTTTCCAATATATAATTTGCAAACACCGGTGAGCTGTTGCAGATATTTATCCGCCAGAAATCCTCGGCCACCATACGTTTCAAATCATCCTGATTTGTCACAAGCCTGCTGTCAAAAAGGGCACCGCTCTCAAAGGCGTGTTCCCCAAGCACCCTGCTGCAAAATCCATGTATTGTAAAAACCGCTGAATCGTCAAACGAGACAAGCGCACGGTAAAAACGCCTGGCAACAAGGTCTCTTTTTTCCTGCAGTTTTTCAGCAAGCCCGTCCACAACAGGATCGCCGGTACTGACGCCGTGCCTGAACGCCATAAACGCCCTGCGTAATGCCGATCTTATCTTCTCTTTTAACTCCTGCGTGGCAGCCTCCGTGAAAGTAACCACAAGAATCTGGTCCACATCCAGCCCTTGCTCTGCCACCAGCCTGAGGTAGAGCCCGACTATGGCATAGGTCTTTCCGGTGCCGGCCGCAGCCTCCACAAGAGCGGTTCCGGAAAGCGGAACATTCAGTATGTCAAACCTGTCAAATTTTTTCACTTTCTATGTTCTCGATAAGCGGCAAAAAGAGCCTTACGGAGATATCTTCAAAACCATCACAAAGCGGGTCAGCCTTGCCAAAACACAAACGGTAAAATGGATCATCCCTTTCAGGATAAACGGTTTCAGCAGCATGCAATGCGGCCTGACGGCCTTTCCCGTTTGCAATTTTTTCGGCATATGCAAATGAACTTTCAGGGAAAAAAAGAAGCGGCCTTGAAAGACCCTGCCAATAGGCGTCCAAAAGCTCCTTCATGCGGGCAGAACTGTCCTTAACCGGCTCAAACCTTACGATTTTATCCTTTGCTATGTAGGTTCCTTTTGCTTTTTTTGGGGCAAACATACTTATGGCAAGGTGGTATATCCAGTTTGTGAACAGATATTTGGGGTAAGCACGACCGTACCGGAACCTGAACCACCCGTTTCCCGCAACTCCATCTATACTGCCGTAAACGGTAAACCCATCTGTCTGGATCTCTATATCAACCGTCTCCATGGAAACGGACCCTATTACCTCTTTAACCTTTCGGGCAAACATTTCACCATCCATGCAGATGCGATCCAACATCAGGTCGCCGAAATTTCCATGAGGAAGCCTTCCCCGGGCACGCAGCGCATTGCGCAGTCTGTTGCGGTCATATTTTTCCAGAAGTGTATTTTCAACCACTTTCCGGTAAACATGATATTCCTCAAGACCGTCGATCATGAAAGGCTCACTGTCGTCCGGAGCCTCATCTGTTTCCGGTACCCGCATGCCAAGCCTTCGTGTCAGAAAAAACCTGGCCGGGTTGATGAAAAAGCGGCACAAATCCTCAAGCTCCACCTCGCGCCATGATTCGTCCGGTTCTTCTGCGCTGCCAATCTTGTCCGGATAGGGTTCTGACCGCTCTTTTGTAAAACATACGGCCACGTCCCTGTACTCCGGGGCATAACTGAAAAGGCCGCTTTGCCCTTGCCTGAAATAATCGGAATGAAACGGCTGGAGCCTGTGAGAAATAATGATGCGGTCCAGCACGTTTTTGCCGGAATCGGTGCAAAATCTTTCTGAGATGTAATCACAAAGCTCGCTGACAAGCACGGACGGATGCCTTGGGCTGTTGTCTGAAGCGTTATAGCCGATATAGCTTATGCATAGTCTGTCCCTTGCGGAAAAAACGGTTTCCAAAAACAGGTACCGGTCATCATTGCGTTTTGAGCGATCACCCCGCCTGGGAGACCTTCCTGTCAGGTCAAATCCCGGAGTATAGGATTTGCGGGGATAATCATTCATGTTCATGCCAAGAAGGTATATCACCTTAAAAGGTATGCTCCGCATGGGAAGCATGGAGCAGAAGGTAACGCCTCCGGCCATAAAGGATGAGCCATACTCCTGGCGTGCAAAACAGCTCTCAAGATAATCTGTCACAACCTCCAGTGGAACCTTGCTCTTAAAACCGGCACGTCCGGCCTCACGCGCGAGACTGTTGATTGCGCCTGCTATGACATCAAGCTGCGTCTCACTGGAATCATCCGGCTCAAACATCGCTTCAACAAAACCGGTCAGGATTTCCCGCCAGCCCGAAGGGGAATGCACGTCACTGCAGATATCGTAAAACCGTACCAGTGTTCTCCAGAAAACAATGAATTTTTCAAGCGTATCGGCGTCGCTGCCGTCAAGCCCTGCGATCGGCAGTGCGCGTCCCACCGTCCTTTCTCGACAATTCGAACCTGGAGCGAAAAAGGGAAAGCATCGTCATAAAGCCCTTTACAACCTGGCTTGCCGATCTTGGACTGCGGTCGGTTATAGTAAACGGTATGGACGTCCCGTCCCCATGCCCTGCTTCAAAAACGGCACTGATGTATGGAGCGTAGGGAGCGTAGTCCTCTATGTCCGGAGCCATTACAAGGACATCCTCAGGAGCAAGGCCAGGAGAGTTTTCAAACATGTCAAGCAGGTTGTCATGCAAAACCTCGACTTCCCTCATGGGATCGTGGCAGGCGAATATCATTATGGAGGAATCGTTATGTGATACAGGGACCTTTTCTGAAGCGGGCAGGTTGTGGAGTATATCGTTCTGGATACATCCCAGCATGGTCGAAGAATCCACATCCCTGAAAAGTTCCTTCTCCTGGGGATCAAGCTCGTTTATCATGTCAAAAAAATCTCTTGCCGTAATTCCCATTGAGGCAAGAAGCGGATTGTGCTCCTCGATGTGGCGGTCATCCGTACCGACACCCAGGCTGTCAAATCTTGCTTCTGCTTTCCCCAGTTCAAAAGGAGACAGAATATCACCCCAGTATTCCCGGCATGGGTTTACCGCAAACAGATAGATATCGATTATCGAAGAGAGCGCCTTTAAAACCTGCATGTGCAGTTTGGGCAGGCTGGAGATGCCAAACACAAATACACGTTCCGGGAAAAGGTCGGGCGCAAGGGATTCTTCCTCGGCAAGGGATATAATTTCCCTCCACAGGGCAGCCCTGCTCCAGGCCAATCCGGTCTTGTCAAGCAAACGCCAAAGGTGGGCCTGCCAACGCTCAACCTTGTCAGAAGGCAGATCGCCTTTTTCCCATTTCAGAATCATGTCAGGCCGGAAAACCATGTACTGATCAAAGGTATCGGCTATCCGGACCGCCAGCTGGTACCGTTTGCGAGAATCGCCGTCTTTCAGATAGAACAAAAGCGGCTCAAGCTCAGGCTCGCTGTCCGCCCTTTCAAGTATTGACATTATCGCCCATGCCATGGCTTCAACGCCAAGGATTCTCTCCCTGCAAGAGTTGTCCGGAAAGGCCCAGTGGAGGACATCCTGCAAAAACCTGTTTGGAAAAACGAACCGTATATTGGCGCAAACACCGGTATTGCGGGCTATTTCCATCGAAACCCACCGCATCATGCCGCCGCTCTGGATGACTGCAGTCTCCTGCCGGAGAGGGGAAGAAAACGGTCCTGCAAGCAGCTCCCGGCAAAAGGCGGCTGACAGTTCCTCCATGCGGTTGCTTGTAAAAAGGTAAAAATGTTTCATACCATCCATATAAGGTTTCGCCAAAACCGCCACACGCATTAAACTTACACAAGCCGCCCGGCCAGAAGGCATGGCAGGTACAGCCGTCCCTGCGGTTGGCTCAGGCCTGCTCGGGGAAACCTGACAATC
This sequence comes from Desulfococcus sp. 4484_241, assembly GCA_002085115.1. GTDB lineage: Bacteria > Desulfobacterota > Desulfobacteria > Desulfobacterales > Desulfosudaceae > MZGQ01. The sequence goes on along the minus strand of MZGQ01000037.1, from coordinate 30,149 downwards.
TTTCGTCAAGCTGAACGCCAAGTGTATTAAGGGCCATTGACACCATGTTGTACTGTCCGACTGTAAAGATAAGATCTATCAACTGCCTGGTGTCATAATACATAGAAAGGGTCTTCCATGTTTTGTCCTGGATAAAGGCATCATCATGCAGCTCATCTGCGGCCCGCACAAGGGCTGATTCAAGCTCTGTCCAGCCTTCGGCATCAGCTCCTTTTGTAATACGGAGGATATCATCATCTGTCAGGCCGTTTCTTTTTCCCATCTCAACGTGCTGTCCCCATTCGTACTCCGATCTGCAGAGCCAGCCTATGCGAAGGATGAGGATTTCCCGGTCCCTGGGCGGAAGCGAAGACATTGCCAGTATATAACTGCCGAATACGAGAAAATTTTTTAAAAACACCGGATGGCGCGCAAGAGTGGCAAAAATGTTATCAACCCGCCCGGACCTTGAAGTCACCAGGCCGAGCAGCGATTTTGCATCTTCTGACATCTCATCCGGGGTTGCCGGCGGAATCCTGGGTTCCGAAAGCCTCATGTCTGAAATCCTCCCTGTTTGCTGGAAAATCGTTATTGACCGTTACCCTGGTGCAGTCCAATTCCCTTGAACCCAAGGAAGGCAGCCTGTTGCCTGAAAGCAAACCACAGGCGAATAAAATATCAAGGACCGTGCCACGGCAATTTGTAACACGGAAAACAACATGTTTGCAAGAACTGCAGCAGCCCCAAAATCCGCGATTGATGGAAATTTTAAGGAAATAGGAAAATCTCGTTGATTCAGGTGGATATAGTATTGAAAGATACATAAAACCATCGCCAACAAGGTTATTTATAATAATATTAAAAAGTTAAGTATTTACTGAACACCGTCTTGGCCGACAAGCGCAGATGACGGGGTCTGTCTATTCTTTACATGAGCATAGTTGTGTTCAGGCGCGAGCATCTTATGGAGTTCTCGAGAGGGTCTCTCGATTCTCAAGTCGACCAAACGCTTTTCGTCCATCAATCCGGCTTCTGCGATAAGTTTCACCACCAGCTTCACCGCATTTCCCTTGAACTCATTCGTATAATTCGGTCTCTTCTTTCTCTTGTTCATCGGACACATCCTTTTTTGTTTGACTCTTAACATGGTGTCCGTTTTAATTAAACCACATCAAAACAATACATATGGAGAAAATTCTATGACAGAAGATAAACAGATACCGGTTACTCTGGAAACATTGACTAAATCTGTGATAAATATGGCTGTCGAGTCATGGAGATTTGGTAGAGTGTTTGACAGGGTGCTGGCGAAGCTTGATGCTGGACAACAGTCTCGCTACGAGAGCCAATTTCGTTGGTTTTTAAAAAAAATAGAAGAATCGTTGGATGAAGCTGGTCTGCGTCTTGTTAATGTAGAAGGTCAGCCTTTCGATCCTGGAATGGCAGCGACGCCTCTTAATATAGAGGAATTTGAAGTAAATGATACCCTTATTGTTGATCAGATGCTCGAACCTATTATCATGGGGAAAGAAGGCTTAGTCAAAACCGGTATAGTTATTCTCAGGAAGGTGGAATTATGAAAAATTTTATTGGAATTGACCTTGGCACAACTAACAGCGCGATCTGTTCTTATGACGGTACCGAAACTCGTATTTGGAAGAGCCCTGAGCAAAATGACGTTACACCGTCAGCCATCTACATTGACAGACGCGGCCACAAATATGTTGGCAAAGGGGCATATGACTACGCGCCCAAAAGCCCAGACAACGCGGCAACGCTCTTCAAGCCTCTTATGGGTACGAGTACTCCCATAAAGCTATCTGCAGTAAATATCACTATGACGCCTGAAGAATGTTCTGCTGAAGTCCTGAAAGTGCTATTCGGATATCTACCAGAAGAGGTGAGAAATGATCCCAACACTGGAAGCGTGATTACTGTTCCGGCAGCATTTAACCAGATGCAAAAGGACGCGACCATGCAGGCTGCGCAAATGGCTGGAATAGGCAAGGTTGCTCTTATGCAGGAGCCAGTAGCAGCTGTAATGAGTGTAATGCGGGCCCGTAATTTGGGCGGTACGTTTTTAATCTACGACCTTGGGGGAGGCACACTTGATATTGCTATCGCTGAAAGCATAGGGGGGCGCATCAACCTTCTTGCTCATGGCGGGATTGCCATGTGTGGGGGACGGGATTTTGATCGAATACTCGTGGATAATGTTGTAAAACCATGGCTCCTGGAAAATTTTAACCTTCCTGAAGACTTCTCTGTTGATCCAAACTACAAAAAATTGATTCGTCTTGCTGCCTGGGCAACGGAAAAGGCAAAAATCGAGCTCTCATCCCGTAATGAGTCGGTCATCATTCTTAATGAAGACGAAGCTAGAGCCCGTGATTTAAATGGCGAAGAAATCTATTTGGAGATTCCGTTGAGCCGGGAAACTGTTGATAAATTAATCGCTGACAAGATTGCGGAATCGATAGAAGCGGCCAGAGAGACACTTTCAAAGGCTGGACTACCACCAGCATATGATTTGGAGCGCATAGTTTTTATTGGGGGGCCTACAAACTATAAACCCTTGAGAGATAAGGTCGCATCTGAATTGGGTATTGATGAGACCGCAAAAGTTAATCCCATGACTGCTGTTGCAGAAGGAGCGGCCTTATTTGCAGAATCTGTCGATTGGAGTTCTCAAAATCGCACAAGGAAAAAAAGCAGAGGACAAATCTCTTCCGGAGGAGGGTTGGCTTTAAATTTTAATTATATAGCCAGAACCCCGGATGCGAAGGCTAAAATTGCGGTTCAACTATCGGGGCAGGTGGAAGATGGATCGGAATTTCAGATTGACAGTATAGATACAGGCTGGACCTCTGGCCGTTTACCTCTAAAGCATGGGGTAACTGTGGATGTCACTCTTTCTAAGGCGGGCGAAAACACCTTTAAGATATTTGTTTTCGATTCTTTTGGTGGTCCAATTGTTTTAGAACAAGACAAAATTGTTATTACAAGAACTGCAGCAACCGTTGAGGCGATACCTGCATCGCACTCCGTTGGCATCGAAGTTCTCGGAAAACTTGGAGGACGGCCGGTGCTTGATTGGTTGGTACGTTCCGGAGATCCGCTGCCTAAGAAAGGCAAGAAGATATTTAAAGCGGCGGAGTCTCTAAAGGCTGGGGCTTCAAGCTCTCTCAACTTTAAGCTGTGGGAGGGGGAGATTGAAGATCCTATTTCCGACAATCGGTTAATTGGTGTTCTTAAAATCTCGGGTTCAGACTTTGATGATGGGGTGATTCCTGCCGGTGCGGATTTGGAATGCGAATATGAGATGCTGGATTCCGGAAATATAGTCATAGAAGTTTCAGTGCCATGTATTGGAGCAGCATTTCATTCCGGCAGAAATTTTTATTCACGGCAAGAGGGGCAGTATGACCTATCAGATGCGGGAACATTGGCATTGATAGTCGAGGAGGGGGAGAAAACCCTCAATCGAATAGATGAAATTTCAGGCGTTGTGAATAATCCGAAGCTGGAACAGGCTCGTCAGAAACTGGATACGGCCGTTTCCCTTGACCCTCAAGAGGCTGAGACTGAAAAGGCGCAAGAGGCTATGGAAAAGGTCTTGGAAGCGCGGCGTCTTCTTGCCCATGTTAGAAAAGAACACCTTAAAGAGATAAGACAGGTTGATCTCGATGGGGTCGTTTCGTTCTTTGATGAATATGTCCGACAGTATGCGCGTCCGTCTGAAGCCACTGCTTTTGACAATCTCGCAAGGACAGCCCAACGGTCCATCGAAAGAAATGATAAAAACTTTGAAGATCACCTGAACGAACTTAAAAGGAAAAATTTTGTAATTCTGTGGAGGCAAGATTGGTTTGTTGTTGAACGCTTCAAATTAATGGCCGCTTCTCCCCACCTCTTTGTGGACAAGCATAGATTTGAAGAGCTTTCAAAAATAGGATTACAGTTTCTCCACTCCGACGAGATCGATAAGCTCAGGCATATTGTTGATCAATTGCGTCAGATTATGATTCGGAATGTGGCTGAAGATGAAATATTTGAAGCTACAAATATTATTCGAGGATGATCTATGGCAAAGGATTTATGGTTACCATATGGATACGAGTTGACTGATGGATCAAAAATCCGGTCACTTTTGTTTTCAGGCGATAGCTGGCAGATTTTTGATACCAATGGATCAGACAACATCCTGCTTGCCCTTCCCAAATTGGCTCAGAGATGGTTTGATACCGGCTTTCTCGATGAATCGCTGTTTGGTGAGATTACGTTCGGGACTTCATCCTTCCGGGTCCTGAGCAGTCATAAAAAATATATGCTTGTTCCTGTAGAAAACGGTGGCCCTCCTGAAAGCAAGGTCGACGCCATTGCGTTTTCTTTTGCACTGAAAGAATCGCGTAAACTATCTGAGGATTCTTCTTTTCATGACGCAATTTATATAGAGCAATATTCCAGACTACTTCCTACGTGGACGTTAACCCCTCGTGTCGAGGATGAAGTTGTTCTCGGGACATGGCTTACTGGCGGTGTTATCATTTCTACCGAATCATTTCGGAGGCTAACCAATTTAACGGGATGGATGTCACCCGGAGATCTGACGGAAATCATCAAAGCGGCAGGCTTTTCTGTTCCCGTTGATGGCGGGCTGCCAATCGGATGAAAAGACCGCTATTGCCGATGGGGCTGTTCATCATGAGCAACCTCAATCACAGCCTGACAAAAATGAGCATAAAGTGTTCACCCTTCCAGGACGGCCGAAACTTGAAGAATTTTTCAACGAGCACGTCATTGATATTATTTTTAATGCCGAAAAATATCAGGCCCTTGGTATAGAATTTCCATCGGCAATTGTTTTGCACGGCCCACCAGGTTGCGGCAAAACCTTCGCTGTAGAACGCCTTGTAGAATTTATAGATTGGCCGAGTTTTTCAATTAACTCTAATAGTGTTGGAAGCCCCTATATTCATGAAACTAGCAAAAAAATATCAGAAATTTTTGATAAAGCACTCGATGCTTCACCATCAGTTATAATTATTGATGAGATGGAATCCTTCTTATCAGACCGGCGTGCCGGTAGCTCTTCCGGGTTACATCATGTCGAAGAAGTCGCAGAATTTCTAAGAAGAATTCCTGAGGCAATCAACAATAAAGTTTTGATTATTGCGATGACCAATTTGATTGAACTCATTGATCCGGCAATTCTCCGAAGAGGACGATTTGACCATATAATCGAGGTCGGAATGCCATCACGTGGTGAAGTCAAGTCGTTACTAAATTCATTGCTTGGTAAGATACCAACTGCAGATAATATAGATATATCCCCTCTCTTAAAAACCTTGACGGGCAAGCCATTGTCGGATGCTGCATTCGTTGTGCGTGAGGCTGCTCGTCTTGCTGCCAAGGCAGGGAAATCTCACATTGACCAAGACAGCATTACAAGTGCACTTGCCAGTCTTCCAAAAGATAAAGAAAAGAAAGGCGGGCGTATAGGATTTTAGAACTGAGGGGCGGTATGGACCTATTACAGAATCCTTTTTATATCCTTGGGGCTACACCGCGGGACAACCGCAGAAAAATCATTGAGCTCGCGGATGAGCGTAGCCTTATGACGGATTCTGGTGAATGCGCTAAGGCAAGATCAGATCTGACGAATCCCAGAAAACGACTTTCTGCTGAAATTGCATGGCTGCCAGGATTGGGGCCTAAGCGGGTAACAGAAATTTTGGCCTTGCTGGATAACTCGGTTAATGATCTGCTTGGCATCTCTCAACTAACCTCAGTGGCAAGAGCTAACTTACTGGCCGCGGGCCTATCACGGTTGACGGGTACAAACGATCCGGAAGAAATAGCCAAGTGGATACTTGAGCTCGCATGGGCGTTTGAAAACGTCAAGCCTGAAAATTTATGCACAATAATCAATGAAGAGCGTGTCGTCTCCGGTTTTCCCGAGGTTACCGATATTTCTGTAGTGGAAGCTGAGATTCAGGAGCGACGTATTTATTACCGACAAGTTATCAAGTCGGCCTTAGACGAGCTTCACTCAAAACACTTAGTCGATGCAATGACAATTGCGGTGGAGTCAGCAACTGAAGAAGGAGAAGAACAAGGCCCTGTACTTATAGACGATATAGTCGATTCGTATGAAATCGAAGCCCAACCTTTTCTTGAAAAGGAAGGCAAAAATATCGAAATGCTTGTAGAGAAAATACAACAAGCTGCTGATACTGAAAAATCAGATGTTGTTCTTGAAAGATTGGTGGACAAACTCATACAGGTTGTCAAAAATTGGGACTCCGTTGCACAACCGATTCAAGTCAGCACAAAGAGTCGTGGGCTTGATCATGACAAAAGCAACCATATTGCTAAGATAGTACGAGAGTTGGCAATACATTTATTTAACGAGCATGACAAGCTGGACCTTTCGCAACGTCTAACCAGTATGCTTCAGGAAGTTTTTGCAGAGGTTGCTGAAGTCGCTGAGCGCACCGCTGAGGATGCGAGTGCACTGGATGAAATCGCAGAACAACGTGTTCAACTACTTGAAAAAGCAAAAACACGAGCAAAAGAGTGGGAGAGAGAAATCACATATGAAGCTACTATTGGTGGGATATTCAGAAACAAACTGAGAATTTCTCCCGAGGGCATCGAATGGAAAGGACGCCGATGGAAATTAGATTCAATAACTCGAGTTCGGTGGGGGGGGACCCGTCACTCAGTTAATGGTATCCCAACAGGAACAACATATAAGATTGTATTTGGCAATATATCAGATTTAGCCTCTATTGAACTAAAACAAAAGGATATTTACAACAACTTTATAGAAAGATTATGGAAGACTGTCTGCGTTAGAATTTTGACAGAGTTTTTAGAAGGTCTAAAAGAGGGGGAACGATATAGATTTGGTTCTGCTCTTATTCACGATCTTGGGATTGAATTGGAACGTAAAAAGTTATTTTCATCCAACAAACGAGAATTTTGTCGTTGGAGCGAACTTGTTATATGGAATGACTCTGGCGTTTTTTGTATTGGCAAGAAAAATGATAAAAAACTGGCCACATACTTTTCTTATCAAGATGAAGATAATATTCATATACTTGAGGCTGCTATTCGTATGTTTTGGGAACGTGGCGGCGATCGTATAAGCAGCTTGTTGGAAGATTAGTAGTGTGATGGACGATAGTAATGACAGCGAACGCGGCTTCTCTGGCTCGTTAGAATTAACATCCGACATTCACCATCATGAAATTGGGCATGACGTTTCAGTACGAAGGCAAAAAGTTCTGTGGCTATGGCTGTAGATAATGAAAAGAATAAAAAGGGTTTTGCCGGTCTTATCGATTTGGCATCCGATGTCAGCGAAGTTGATGAAATAGTCGAGTCTGGACCCGCATCGGAGTCAAAACCGTCTAAGGCCACTTATGTCTCACCGTCAACGTCAAAGACAACTTCTCGCAGCAAACCAGAACACAAATCGACACCTTCTCATTCATCCGTTGAAACCGTCGATAGTGGAAATAGTGCCGGTGGCTTTGCCTTGAAATTGATTTTTCGCATAGTTGCGGGTGTTCTTCTGATTTGTCTTGTCAATGTTGCGGTTGTTATTCTGATTTGGCTTGTCAATCAAGTATGGCAAAGTCCGAAGAAGGCATCATATAATCCGTCTCAACCAACCTATACTTACAATCTTCGGCAAAGCAATCCAACTTCTGCCAAGACGTCAAACACAAGCAGGAGTTTGGAACAGCTATATGAAAAACCCCCTGTCGGTACAAACCACGTTCATTCTGTTTCGCAGATCCGCTGGTGTGTCCGCGAAAGCATTCGCATAGACACCATGAGAGATCTCATCGATTCTAATGAAGGCGTTGATAAGTTCAATAAAATTGTTGCTGATTATAATCGTCGCTGTGGGAGTTATCGCTACCGTATTGGCACGTTAGATCGTGCACGGCGAGAAGTCGAGGCCAATCGAAGTCAGATTGTCGCTAAGGCGATTAGAGATGCTAAAACGTTGGGCTATTCACATCAACTCATTAGAGAAGTCCAAAAGCTTTTGACTGAACTGGGTTACGAACCTGGTCCAATTGATGGTCAATATGGCCGCCGAACTGCAGCAGCAATAAAGGCATTCCAAAAGTATGCCGGTCTTACTCAAGACGGATTGATTGATGAAGATCTCCTAAACTCACTCAAGATGGAGAGGGAAGTATGGTATATAGTTCGGTAGAGATTTCTACCGATACCGCCTTGAAGTTTGGGCATTGTCCGGGAACTGACTTCCCATAAGCGCAACTGGCTTTTCAGCTATACCGGATATCTGGACATCATGAACCAGTGAACGGAACTGCCCGGATGATGGCATTCAGGCTTTTCATGTCAAAACATCTAAAGATGTGGCGGTGGGAATCGAACCCATGTACATTCTCTGTTTGGGGGGAATGTAGAGAAAAACATTTCCTGCGCAGAGACATGGAAAACGGCAATCTTGAGCTATCAAGGTATTGTAAATAAAGGTATTTTTTTGGGGGATGTGTTGTCTTTGATAAAAATAGATTTTGGAAGGCGGCGAGTCCTTCAAGGGAACAGGAGGGAAATTTTTCACCCGCCGTGGCCGCTAAGACAACTTTATCAAAAACAATCGCGAATTTTGCGGCAGGCAGCCCGGAGCGGCCGGACATGCCTTTTCGGCACTTTTTTGCAATTCCGGTTCACAGGGTTTTAGCACTTATACCACAGCCATGTTTGACTGGCACGGCAGCCTTATATATAAAAGGCTGTAAAAGCATTTTACGCCTCTAAAACAAGAACGCACAGGGCAAAAACCTTTATACGTCATATACCGGGTAAAACAGAATAAGTGTCGGAAAATTTTCATAAACTGCTTAGCCCCAGGCCGCTTCCCTCGATTCTGCTGCTTGCTGCAATAGTTGCGGGCACCGTGGCCGGAAGGTATATTCCCCTGCGGCAGGGAGCAGCCCTTTTTACAGCGGCAGGTCTTTTTGTGGTTGCATGCGGACTGATCGCTGCATGGCGACGATCTTTGCTCTGGCTGTTCTTTGGGCTCCTGTTTTTCAGGGGGTGGTCCTTCATCGCAGGGGCGCTTTACCCGCCGCCTTTGCCGGACCACCTGCAAACGTGGGCAAACGGCCGGAGATACACCATAACCGGCAGCGTGGACAGCGATCCCGTCATAAAAGGGAACCGCCAGGTCTTCTTCTTAAAAGTCCTGGAACTTTCAAAACCTGGCGGAAACGCTGTTAAGGTTAAAGGCCGTCTGCGGACATCTGTCTACAACGCGTTTGAAAAATTTCCATTCGGTACAGTCATAAGGTTTAACGGTGCGATCAGGCCCATAAGGAATTTCAACAATCCCGGCTCATTCGATTACCGGCAATACATGGCCTTCCGGAACGTGTTCGGTCACACATACACCAGCGCCGACCGGCTCACGGTGATCACGGCAAAGCCACGGCCTACCCTGCGGGCTGCTGTTGAAAAAATGCGCACTAAAATCGCAGACGCGATTGACAGAAGCGTAAAAGAAAAATCACGGGCCGGTGTGCTCAAGGCCCTTACAGTGGGCAAGAGAAACGATATCCCCTCGGAGGTGAGGGAAGCGTTTATCAGGTCCGGCACGGCGCACCTGCTTGCCATATCAGGTCTTCACGTGGGCATCGTGGCCGCTTTCGTTTTTGCCGTGTTTTCATCGATATTCTCCTTTTTTACCGTGCTTTTATGGAACGGTTGGGTCAAAAAATGTGCCGCCCTTGTCACCATTCTGTCCGTGCTGGCCTACGGGCTTATCGCCGGCATGTCGCCGTCAACGCAGAGGGCGGTTATAATGGTTGTGGTTTTCCTGCTCTCCCTTGTGGTGGAAAGGGAACATAACCTTGTCAACACGCTCGCGGTTGCGGCGCTTATAATACTGATGATTCATCCCGCATCACTGTTTTCCGTATCGTTCCAGCTCTCCTTTGCCGCCGTTTTGTTCATTCTGCACGGAATGTCTGCTGCTGGACCAAGGCTCGCTCCCATTCACAACCGGTTTTTAAAAACAGCGATATCCTTTCTGCTGGTATCGGCCTTTGCCATTGCCGGCACCATGCCGCTGACAATGCGGTATTTCAACCAGGTGTCGTTTGCCGGGCTTGTTTCAAACTGCCTTCTCATTCCCATAGTCGGTTTCCTGGCGGTACCGGCAGGCCTGCTTGGGGCGCTTGCCCTGGAGGCAAGCCACTGCGCTGGAGCTATTCTTTTCAAGGCAAGCGGGCATCTTGTCGCCCTTGCAATCACGATCGCTGAAAAGATAGCAGCCATTCAGCCGGCGTCTGTCAGAACCGTCACACCCAGCCTGCTTGAGATGGTGTGCTGCTACACGGCACTGTGGGCTGCCATCGCCATTGCGGGCAGACCTTTGAAATGGCCTGGCAAGAAAAATGTAAACCAAGCCAGGGCACAATGGCTTTTGCGCAGTCCGGCGGTCATGGCTCTTGGATGCGCATTGCTGCTCATGCTGGCCGATACCGCATACTGGGTGAACCGCAGGCTGCTGCATGACGATCTCAGGGTCACCTTCCTCGACGTGGGGCAGGGAAACTCCGCAGTGCTTGAGCTTCCATTCGGCAGGACGATCCTCATCGACGGCGGAGGGTTCAACGGGGCCTCGGCGTTTGACACCGGTAAATGGATAATCGCACCGTTTCTGTGGCGTAACAAGATTCTCACCATAGACACCATGATAGTCACCCACCCGGATACCGATCATCTCGCAGGCCTGGTTTTCATAGCGGAAAACTTCGATGTCGGCCAGATATGGTCAAACGGACAGCCCAGGCACAGTTCCGAGTACAGAGCCTTTACCGCGGCCGCAGTCCGTAACGGGATCGCCATGCCAGGGTACGAAAAGCTCCCCAAAACACACACGGCAGACGGCATACGGATCGATATCCTGTACCCGCCGGCAGGCTTCCTGGACCGGCTTTCCGGAAAGGCCCGCAGGGAGACAAACGACAACAGCCTTGTTGCCAGGATTGCCATGGACAAAATCTCTTTTCTCTTTCCCGGTGATATCCAGAGAAATGGAGAGAGAAAACTGGTTGCCGCGGCCGGAAACCGGCTTGCCAGCACTGTGCTGCTTGCCCCGCATCACGGCAGCAAGACATCGAGTACAAAACTTTTCCTTGACCATGTCAGGCCCAGGGTCGTTGTGATATCGGCAGGCTGGAAGAACCGTTACGGGTACCCCGATGACAGTGTCTTTGCCCGTTATAAGAAAATCGGTGCAACGGTCTACAGGACGGACAGAGACGGAGCTGTGGTAATAAAAACAAGAGGAAAGAAACTTTATATAGACACGCCCTGCCGGCCCGAAATTTTTTGATTTATGATTGTTCTGCACGTGGATGCGGCAAATCAAATCCGGCTTTTAAAATAAAGGGTTTGAAAAAACAATCGAATTTGTGCAATAAAAAACGGCATACGAATTGGCGGCCTGTTCTGCGGGCAGATGCGGATGGCAGGCCAGGCTCAATATTCCCGGGAGATGTTTTAGCAGATGACAGGTGACCCATCATTTTCCGTTGTAATTCCTGTTTTCAACGAGGCTGAGACCATTGACGAACTTGTCGGCAGATCCATTTCGGCCTGTGAAGATACAGGGCTTTGTTTTGAAATCATACTGGTGGATGATGGCAGCACGGACGAGTCTGCCGATAAAATAGACGATGCGGCGGAAAAACATCCAGGCAGGGTGGTGGGAATTTTTTTAAACAGGAATTACGGCCAGCACCCCGCGGTTATCGCTGGTTTCGAACATTCAAGAGGGGATTTTGTGATAACAATGGATGCGGATCTTCAAAACCCGCCGGAGGAGATACCGCGGCTTGTCGATACCATACGGAAAGGGTATGACGTTGTCGGAAGCATAAGGACGGACAGGCAGGACTCCCTGTTTCGAAGGGTTGCGTCATCGGTGATCAACAGAAAATTCCGTAAATGGACCGGCATTATGATGCATGACTACGGCTGCATGATGAGGGCATACAGCCGGCCTGTTGTTGACGCAATGGTAAAATACGCCAGCCGCGGCGTATTTGTTCCTATCCTTGCAAACAGCTTTTCAAAAAAACACACCGAGATCCCGGTAGCGCACAACGCCCGGGCAAAAGGCCGCTCCAAATACAGCATTATCAAACTGGCCATGCTCTACATCAACCTGTTGATTGGCATGACAACGATACCTGTCCCGATGATAGGCATTATGGGCGTGATAAGTTCGCTTCTGATTATCGGATTTGGCCTGTCCCTGATGTTGGTCAGCCTGTATTCCAATACTCCACAGCCTTTTGCATGGCTCTCCATGCCTGCCGCAATACTGATGATTACCGCAGGCATGCTGTCACTGGCGGTCTGTCTGCTTGGCCAATACGCCACAAGGCTTTCAGAGACCGCTCCCCTCTATTTCGTGCACAGGGTTACAGGAACAAGCAACATGGACAGGAAAACGCCATGAACCGGTTCTGTCCTCCGCTCTGGCTGAAAAACAGGCACATCCAGTCTGTTTTGAGCAGCAGCCCCATCCGCAAAACGATTGCCGCCCGCCAGGCGCGGGAGATGCTCAAAGCATCCAGGTCTTTCATACTGGACTGCGGCGACGGTGTAAGGCTCCAGGGTTACTACGCTGCTCAGAAACAGGCCGGTCCCGGTTTGTGCGTCCTGATACATGGATGGCAGGGAAGCTCGGACTCGGCCTATCTTGTGTCGGCCGCAGGATACCTGTGGGACAGGGGCTTTTCGGTTTTTCGCCTTAACCTGAGGGATCACGGGATGACCCACCATCTGAACGAAGGGATCTTTCACTCATGCCGGCTCAACGAGGTTGTAGGCGCGGTAAAACAGATACAGCAGGCCTTTGGCCACAAACGGCTGTTTCTCGGCGGATTTTCACTTGGCGGCAACTTTGTGCTGCGGGTGGCGCTCAAGGCTCCGGCGGCAGGCATAAGGATTGAGCGGGTGGTTGCCGTATGCCCGGTGCTTTCCCCGCACCGTACCATGGAGGCGCTGGAAAAGGGGCCAAGAATGTACCACGCCTATTTCATGAGAAACTGGACCGCATCTCTTGAGACAAAGTATAAAATATTCCCGCATCTTGAAGAGCTTGCAAACGTACGGCGTTACAAAAGAAGCATCCGCGCCCTTACCGCTTATTTTGTGGAAAGGTTCACGGAATTCCCCGATATCGATGCCTACCTGAACGGATATGCCATAACAGGAGATGTTTTAAAACCGCTAAGGGTTCCGTCCCTTATAATAGCAAGCATGGACGACCCTATAATACCGGCTGTAGATCTTGCAAACCTGGCCTCGTCACCACTTCTCACCACAGAAACATCAGATTCCGGCGGCCACTGCGGGTTTCTTGAAAACATCCGCCTGCACAGCCGGGCAAACAGCAGAATGGCAGAAGAGTTTTCAAAAACTTAACATGTCTTCCTTTTAAAAACCCTGGTTTTGGCCCGGAGGCGAACTATGGTGAAAAGGCTTGAAAACATGTCAGCCACCCCCATCTTGGATGTCCCGTAACGCCGAAGCCCTGCGACAATGGGGACTTCCCGGACCGTAACACCGTTTGAGAAAAGTATAAAAAGGCTTTCAAAAAAAAACGCGTAACGAGGCGACCTGACCAGCGCAAACAGTTCTTTGGGGATTCTGTCAAGCCTGTAAACACGAAACGCGCCTGTTGCGTCAAACGGCATACCAAGTATATGCCTCGTTGCCATGTGGCCCAGCCTTGACAGAAGTTTTCTCCAAATGCCCCAGCTGCCGAACCCGTCTTTACTGACAAACCTGGACCCGACAACAAGGTCAGCCTCCTCTGCGGCCTTCAGCAGCTTTGGTATGGCCTCCGGCGCGTGAGCAAAGTCGCAATCCATGGTCACAAGCAGGTCGTACCCGTTTTTGCAGGCAAATGATATTCCTGCCATGTGCGCGCTGCCTATTCCCATCCTGTGCGGGCGGTGAAGCACCATCACGGCCCGGTCCGAGGCGGCTATCCGGTCCGCAATCTCGCCGGTGCCGTCAGGAGAACCGTCGTCTATAAAGAGTATATCGGCCCCAAGGCCAAGGCCTGCCAGCCGTTTGGCCATTTCAGGAAGATTGCCGGCCTCGTTGTAGGTCGGGATAGCGATAAGAACCTTTTTTTTCCTGTCATAGCTTGTCATGCGACAACCATAAAAATCCGGGTTAGTGCGCCATTCTGTTTCAAGGATAATAACGCAATCGGGTAGATGACAGAAGCGATAATTGAAAACAGTTGTGGAAGGCCCGGGTGGTAATGTATGCCCGTTAAGAAAATGTCTGCGCTTACGGTTGTTCCTCTCCCGTGCTGTACGGGGCAGGCCCGCATGCCTGTCTCCCGACCAGGATATTTACGGATTGATTTGGCCACAGGATTGCGGTGTTCCCGACATGGAACCGTAATTATTTATTGCGAATGTCATGTACCACAGCAGTTGCGGTCAAATGCCCTGAGCTGCTCTGCGGCCTGTTTGGGATCGGTTGCCTTGAGGATCGCTTCCCTGTAGACAGAGCTCTTGGCAAGCAGCATCAGGCGGGCTACTATTTTAAGGTACTGCTCTGCCAGGCAGGCTCGTTTTTCACTGTTTTCCTCCGGCGCGTCCGGGCCTCCAACCAGAAAGACCAGGCGTACCGGGTTGGGATCTGCGGATTTCCATTCTATGGGATTTTTCGCAACTCCAAGCACAACAAAAAAATCCTTTATACTCGCAAGCCTTGCATGTGGGATGGCCACACCCATTCCTATTGCCGTTGGAGATATTTTTTCGCGCTGCATAACAGCGTGTTCAAACGCATCCCGATCATCTGCAAGCCCGAGGCCGGATGCCCTGTCAATCAGACGCAGTATCGCACCGTTACGCGTTTGTTTCCCCCAGAAGAGTATTCTGTCCGGTGTTATAAAATCGCAGAGCCGTACCATCTGAGTTTATCCCTGTGCTTTTCCCATGGCCTGTGCAAATGATTCCATGGCCTCTATCTCTACAAGATCCCTGCATGCGGTGTATCTGGGTGAAAAATGGAACGGGATCAATTTTTTTGCACAAGCCATGCCTGCCATCTCTCCGGCCTGTTTTGCTGTCAGGTGATGCTTTGCAGAGGCGATATCCTTTTCACTGTCGAGGAAATAGGATTCCATGAACAGCTGGTCTGCATTTTGAGCAAAAAGAACAATTTTCTCCCTGTTTGACCTGTTGAAGACAACGTCAGTGATGTACACTATTTTTTGTCCCTGCGTTATAACCGCGATCGAGTCTGCAAGCTTTTCAAGTGTGAGCGGATGCTCCCCTTTCTCACCTCTTGCATTGATAATGGTGTCAGGCGGCATGTTTTCGTATAGTGCTTTTTTGAAATCCTGAAGCCAGGGGCCCGGCACCAGCCCCATCGACGTAAGTGCGTCTTTCTTTATGTTTATGTGGAAACGCTCATCCAAGCAAAACCCCAGGCATGGTATGCCGTGGTCGAGGATTACTGTTTTAACGGTGAACCCCGGCTCCTCTGTCAGTATGCATGATGGCGGAGCTTGCCTGACAGGATCTTTGGGGATGAAGTGGTCCCTGCATGCATAGGTTTGTGTATACAATCCTTCTGTTGTTACTTCGGTAGCACGGAGGACAAGGCTTTTTTCATAGTTGTCGGCAAGGTTCCAGGTGTATGAAGCAAGTTTACCCTCGATGTTTGTAAGGAAATTCCGGGGACCGAAGATATGCACGGTTTTGTCGCGTCCAAGAGCGATCCTGAGAAACCTGTCGAAACCTGCAAAATGGTCGATATGTGTGTGGGAAACAAATATGTGTGTAAGTTTTAGTATATCCCTTGAGGAGAGATTGTGAATATCGCCGAGATCGAAAGCTATGGCGCGGTTTTCAAACAGGAAGTTTATGAAAAGGCACGGGTCTTCGAACACGTCGTTGACCAGTGACGGGTGAAAGTTCGGTCGCATGGCCTGTCATTGAATGTACTTTGTGACCTGCCTGTTTATGCAGACATATATTTCTTCATCAGAACCGTAGATGTCAACGGTGTCTCTGTGGTCGATCACCTTTTCTATGACAAAGGCCGTTACGTAAAGGCTGACGATATTCGGGACCGCCGTTATGGTGCGAAAAGGCGCTATACTGTAATCAACGTCAAAGTCATCCGCTCTTGTCAGCTCCTCCAGGCACCCATGTATCATCTCTTCAAGACTGTTCTGATTTTTGGTTTCAACCAGTCCGGCTTCGATCAGTTTTGACGTTATTGCAGTGGCAAGCGTTTCGGATATATCCCTGACCTTGGCTATGGCGGTTCGCCTTTCATACTCTTTTGAAGATTCTATTTTCGACAGCAGGCGTGCTTCCCTGCTGCCCCTGTTAAAAACTTTAGCCATAATTATCAATACCTTGTTTATGCAATAATTTTCAAATCACAGGTTACAATAATTTGTGTCCGCCCTTAATGCAAGAAAAAACTAAAACATGTTTTAAACGGCGCGATACAGTGCGCCCATGGCAGGCGGAGCTTTGTTAAGCCATGCTATGCGGTTACATCTTCTATGACAAGCCGCGGCCCGCCAGACCTGTTCCAGGTGTTTTGCCGCAGTCTGAAAAGCACCCTCCTGAAGAAGCCGGTGTTTACCTGTTTTTGAGGGGTGTTAAACTGTATGGCGTCTATCGGCCTGTTTCCTCCGGGCTGTATCAATGACATCCTGCGGTGACGGTTGTTTAGCATTGTGGAGGATACCACCCTGATATTGTCGGCGAAAAAGATCGGTTCCGGATTGCCTGTGCCAAAAGGCTGGAGGGCTGTTATTTCATCAAGCAGCTTTGGAGTTATGGCGGAAAATGGAAGTTCGCAGTCAACATCGACCGAAGAGATGAAATCTTCCGGCCCTGTTTCCATATTGACCTTGTATTCGAACTGTTTTTCGAATGCCGGAATGTTTTCGGTTTTTATTTTAAACCCCGCAGCCTGTTCATGGCCGCCAAAATCCTCCAGCAACCTTGCGCATGACTTAAGAACCCTGTAAAGGTCAAGTCCTGGAATGCTCCTGGCCGAACCGATCCCGATATCACCGTTTACCGCAATCAGCGCCACAGGCATGCAGTATCGCCTCGCCGCCTTTGATGCTGCGATCCCTATAACTCCCTGGTGCCACTGACGATGGGCGAGCACGATGGTTCGCATGTTTTTCATCCGGTGCCCGCGGTCAAGCAGCACCTGGCTTATCTCGCTGTATATATCTTCCTCGATTGCCTGCCGTCTTGTGTTGAGGCGGTTTAACAGGCCGGCCAGCCTGGCTGTTTCCTCCCGTGAGTCGGCCCTCAGAAGCTCCAATGCCCTGAGCGCGTGGTCTATCCTGCCCGGGGCGTTTATGCGGGGTGCCAGCCTGAAGGCAACGTCCTCGGAAGTTATGGCAGGTCTTTTCAGTTTTGCGGTTTCTATGAGCGCTTCGATACCGGGACGGCATCTGTTGTTGATCATTTCAAGCCCGGTTTTTACAAGTATCCTGTTTGCGCCGACAAGCGGGACTATATCGGCAACAGTGCCAATAGCTACAAGGTCACAGCATGCTTTCAGGTTAGGCTCCGGGATTTTATTCCAGAATCCTTTTTCCCTCAGCATAGCCCTCAGTGCTATAAGAAGATAAAAGGTCACACCAACTCCCGCAAGACAGGAAAGGCCTGACGGACAGTCGGCACGGGACGGATTTACTACTGCCAGGGCAGGAGGCAGGGCCGATTCTGTTTTATGGTGGTCTGTAATAACAAGGTCAATCCCTGATTCCCTGCACGCCTCGGCGGCTTCATGGCTGCTTATCCCGCAGTCCACCGTGATAAGGAGCGTTGCTTTCTCCTTTGCTGCCACGCTTGCGATATGTTCCCTCTTTAACCCGTATCCTTCCATGATCCTGTGCGGGATATAGTATTTTACCCTGGCGCCGGCATGTTTGAGGAACTCCACAAGTATGGCCGTGGATGTTATGCCGTCGGCGTCATAGTCTCCAAATACCATTATAATCTCTCTGTTTTCGATTGCCTTGCAGATCCGGCCAGCCGCTGTATCCATATCCCTGATCGAAAACGGAGACGGCAGATCCGCCACAGTGGAATCAAGAAAACTTCTGGCCTGCCTGACCGTGGTTATACCACGGTTCACAAGAACAGATGCTGTTATCCGCGTACACGGCAGCCCCCTGGCAAGAGCGGATACCTTTGAAGGCTCCGGTTGTTTTATAACCTGTTTGCGAACCATATCAGGTCTCCGGGCCGATTTTTTAATGTTGTTTAGTATGTGTTATGATGACAGGGAAAAACAGCATATGGTAAGGTACAGAGAACCAAAGCGGGTCTCAAAGGGCAGATGGCCAGCCTCGTCTTGCGGCCCGTTATTTTAATTGCATGGCCGTAACCTGTTATGTAGAATTTGAGGACCATGAAAACTTATCATGACTGTATCCCGTGTTTTGTCCGTCAGAGCCTGGAGGCATCACGCCTTGTGACAGGGGATAAATCCCTGCACGAACGGGTCCTGCGCGATATGCTGAAAAAGATCAGCGAGATGGATCTGGATCAGCCCCCACCACTTATGGGAAGGGAGATTCACCGCAAGATCAGGGAGTTGACAGGCAGCGATGACCCATACAGTGTGGTAAAGGCGGAATACAACGCCTTTGCCCTTGGCATGTATGACGAGATGAAAAACAGGGTTAAAAAATCCAAGGACCCTTTTGCCACCGCCATGCGGCTGGCCGTGGCGGGCAATATAATAGACTTCGGAGTTGCCTCCGACCTTGATAAATCATATGTCAGAAGAGTGATAGAAGATTCTCTCACCGGCCCTCTTCATGGCGACCCGGACCATCTTGAGCAGGCAGCCAGGAAGGCACGGCACATCCTCTATCTTGGGGACAATGCGGGGGAGATACTTTTTGACCGTATTTTGATAGAGGAGCTTCCCGCTGACAGGGTTGTGTTCGCGGTAAGAGGCGGCCCTGTCATAAACGACGCAACGATGGAAGATGCCGATGCAGTCGGGCTGTCAGAGCTGGTTGAAGTTATTGACAACGGAACGGATCTGCCGGGAACCTTTCTGCCGGAATGCTCTGATAAATTTTTGCGACAGTTTGAAAAAGCAGACCTTGTCATATCAAAGGGGCAGGGCAACTACGAGACACTGTCCGGCAGTGGCGCTGAAGATAAGGTTGTTTTTCTTTTCAAGGTGAAGTGTGAAGTGGTGGCCAGTGACACCCACTGTGAGAAAGGCACGGCCGTTGCGCTTCCGGGTAATGTTGCCGGAGGGAAAGAATGAGATGACCCGTTTTGATGAAGTAAAAATGGTACCCATAGGCATTTTCAATACCGATGCCGTGGAAATTCCAAGGCACTGGAGCATATCGGATGTTGAAGGTACGCTCGTGATCGATCAAAAATACACAGACGGACTTTCCGGCATCGAGCCGGGGCAAAAGATAGTTGTACTGTTTCATTTTCACAAGAGCCCGGCTTTTGACCCTTCGCGCCATCTTCGCCAGATCCCGCCGCATCGCGACAGGGCGACGGGTGTTTTTTCTATCTGTTCACCTGTAAGGCCGAATCCCATAGGTATGTCTGTTCTCACCGTTCTGGATGTATGCAAAAACAGGATCACCGTGAAAGGGGCCGACATGATAAACGATACCCCGATACTTGACATAAAGCCGCATATAGACAGGAAGGTGAAAACATAGGAGAGGCCTTTGGGCCTGGTTTTTTTTGTTTGTTTTGGGAAGGAAAGTGTCCTGATGGAAAAAAGAAGTCCGTTAGTGGTTATAGCAGGCTGTGCTTTTATTTTTCTCTTACTGGCGATTCCAGGTTGCCGGTCAGAATGTGAAACATCCGGCTGTCATCTGTCAAGAGGCGCAGAACTGTTTTCAAAGGGGCATTACACACAGGCGGAGGCTGAATACCTCGCAGCCGTGTCTGATAATCCTTCATCTGCCAAGGCATGGACCGGTCTTGCCGAAACCAGGCTGAAGCTTGGAAAAGTCCGTGATGCGGTAGAGGCGTACCAAATGGTGCTTAAGGCAGATCCGGCAAACGTCAAGGCCAAAATTACGCTTGCCCGTTTCGATCTGCTTGCAGGCAGGCATGACAGGGCTGAAAAACGGCTTCGTGAAATACTTGAGGACCATCCGGAAAATTTGGACGCTCTTTTCCTGTTTGCCGACCTGTGCGAAAGGGAAGGGAGACTGATACAGGCCGAACAGTGTTACCGCAGGATCCTTTCATCCCGGCCCGGAGATGCGAAAGCCCTTGTCCATCTTGCCAATGTTTATATGAGGAGGGGAAATAGCGAAAAAGCGTTGGAGTGTTTGAACCGTGCAGTCTCAGGCGCACCTTCCGGGATAGAGCCTTACCTTGCACTTGCGAGGTTTTACATGGCCCGTAAGGATTATGATGCGGTGGAAAAATCGCTTGCCGCACTTGCCGAAACTCATCCCGAAAACCCCGACGTTCACATCATTCTTGGCAATTTCTATGTTTCCCGCGGCAAGATGAAAAAGGCCGGGCACTCCTTTTTACTGGCGGTAAAGGCAGATCCAGGCCATGTTCGTTCCTATATCGCGGCGGGAGATTTTTACCAGCTCTCGGGAGAACCTGAAAAGGCTTTGAAGATGTACAAGGCCGCCCTGGAACATGAGCCTCAAAATATCAGGGCCAGGCTTGTTCTTGCCAATTTTTATCTTGGGAACGGAGAGTATGAGGATGCAAAAAGAGAGATAGAGACGGTTCTGAAAGTCAATCCCGGGTTTTCCCAGGCCCGGCTGATGAAGGTGAGGCTGCTTATAGCCCTTGGAGAATATGACAGAGCGATCTCGCTTTGTGATACATACCTTGCTGAAAATCCGGTTTCAGGTGACCTCGCCTATTTGAAAGGAGTTGCTTTTGCCGGGAAGAATGATTTGGCTGATGCGGAAAAGGCTTTCCGTCGTGCGATAAGATTTTCTCCGGGCAACATAAGCGCAAGGCTTCAGCTGGCAAAGCTCTATCTGAATAACGGTCAACAGGAAAAGGCGCAGAGGGTGAATCAGGATCTGTTGCGTTTTATACAGGAGCACACGAATACAGTCGTTAATCTGGGCGGAACCCGCTTGTCCAGGGAACCGGGAATAAAGAGCATAGAATCTTTTGCCTCGCTTGTAAGCGCGTCATACTTTTATTCGTTCGGGGAACCGCGCACCGAACGGGTAAAACGGCTTATGGAAAAGTATGACCAGACCATAGAGGGGTTCGAGCAGGCTCTGAGGCAGGATCCGTCCCGCACCGGGGTGTTTGAAAATATCGTACTTCTCTATGTTGCTAAAAAGGATTATGAAAAGGCACTTGAAAGGTGTGACAAAAGAATCCGGGAGTTGGCCGTGATGCCGGGATTGTCACAGGCACTCCGCCGAAGGCACGAGGCTGCTGCTTATGATCTCAAGGGTGGGGTATACATGCTCATGGGGCAGTTGGCAAACGCCCGTCTGAGCTTTCGCAAGGCGGTATCCACAGATCCCGATTTTTTAAAGCCATATTATGCTCTTGCGCGCCTGTGCATTATTGAAAAGGATATTGACGGCGCGATCTCACAGTATAGGGCCATACTTGCGAAAAATCCCAACCTGGCCGGCCCCCACATGCTTCTCGGGGTTCTTTACAAGATGAAGGGTGATCTGAAGCAGGCAGAGGCTCATTACAAAACCGCCTTGTCGATCGATTCAGGGCTTGCCCAGGCGGCAAACAACCTTGCCTATCTGCTTTCCGGGATCCCTGACAGGCTTGACGAGGCCCTGCAGTTTGCCCTTAAGGCCATGGATATTGCAAAGGATGATCCATACATCAGGGATACGCTGGGATGGATCTATTACAGGATGGGGCGTTGTAATGATGCCAGAAAGGAGTTGCAACAGGCGGCGGCCGCGATACCGGACAGTGCCACAGTGAACTACCATCTGGGCATGGTGTACAAATGTAATGGAGAGCTGTATAAGGCCTCGGCCTTTCTGGACAGGGCGCTTAGTATCAGCGATGATTTTTACGGGGCCAAAGAGGCAAAATTGATTTTAAAAAAATTGATGCAATAAGCATTTTACGTTTATATGAAATATTTTCCCTTGAAAATATTGCTGATCCTGATCGTTCTTGTGCCTGCGGCGCAACTTGCCGCGGTGTATTCGTTCGAGACTTACCTGGAAAAGCGCTGCACATCGGAAATAGAGGAGCGTTATATCGGCGATTACCGGCCTCTTCTTGTCGGGGCCAAAAGATTGAGCGATGTGGTTGCTGAAAACATGGAATCATATCTCAAGGGGATAAAATGGAGAAGGTGGGGGGTGATCGTTGATGTACTGGTCACCTCTGGCGGCAACGTGATTGTCTATCCTGCCCCGGCCGAACCGGATGCCGAGTTGTTGGCCCCTCCCTTCCCAAGCCAGGTGGCTTCCGAAAATTTCAGGCTGATGGAGCAGGGTTTGTCGGTACGTGTGAATGTTACCGTACCCAGGGGCTCTGTTCTCGACATAGTGCTGTTTCTTGTGTTTTTGATGCCGGCGGCACTGGTTTTTTATCATTATTACAATGATGGTATGCGCAGGGCGAAAATGGAAGAGGAGGCCAGGCTCAACGAGATACGAAGGCTTGAGGAACTCGAAGGCAGGCACTATGACAGGATAATGATGCTCAACGAGGAGAGGGATAGGCTTGCAAGCGAGATTACCCATGCCAGGGAAACCCTGTCCGAGTACCGGGAAAAGGCAAGCCGCAACGAGGACGATATGTTGGAAGAGATAATCGCTCTTGAGGAGAAAATAAAAAAGAGTATGGAGATCCAGGAGGAGCTTCGGCTTGAAAACGAGGCGCTGCGGGAAGTCGTAGAGCGAATGGACCGTCAGCGTTCCCGTGGCAGGAGGAAGACTACGGTCTATACTAATATTGATAAGCGGTTTAAGACGTTGTACAAGCATGTGCTTTTGAATAAAAGAGCGATAGAGAGTTTTGCATCTCTTACGGAAGACATGAAGATAAAAGCCGAGGAGGTTATAAAACAGCTTGATTCCGGGGGCCGGGTAGACATAAAGCGGAAGGTGGATCTGAAAAAGAGCAGCGAAAAGGTGTTTGAGGCAATCTTTGCATACAGCGGAAGACTTTATTACCGAAACCTGAGTGACGGAAGAATTGAGATACTGGTTATAGGCACAAAGAATTCACAGGTAAAGGATCTTTCCTTCCTTGAGACACTTTGATTTTGATGACGTATGTTTTGGATGGCCAATCCGGGGGCCATCCAGGAGAGTGAACATCGCCTGTATAGAATCACTACGCCCCCTGTTGTATCCGAAAGCCTTTTGAAATGCCGGCGCTGATGATTCCGGAGGAACAATATTGCTCTGTTTAATGGGACACAGGATACTTGAGTTATGACAACAAGTCACAGGAAAGAGGCAGCTTCAAACAGGACAAGCCGGATTACTCCGTTTCTGGTGATGGATGTCCTTGAAAAGGCCGATATGATGGAGAGAACAGGGATTGACGTGATCCATCTGGAGGTGGGGGAGCCCGATTTCGATATACCGGAATGCGTGAAGGCTGCGGTTAAAAAGGCTCTCGATGATGGACGCACATACTACACCCACAGCCTCGGCGATATCCGACTGCGGGAGGCTATATGTGAACATTACCACGGGAGGTATGGCGTTTCATTGGAGCCGGACAGGGTTATGGTAACCTCCGGCACATCACCGGCGATGATGCTGGTTTTTGCGGCCCTGCTCGATCCGGGTGATGAAGTGATAATCTCCGATCCCCATTATGCCTGCTATCCCAATTTCATAACCTTTGCAGGCGGAACGCCGATTACGGTCCCGGTTTCCGAGTCAGAGGGATTCCAGCTTGATCCTGCGGATGTAAGGAAATCCATATCTGAAAAGACTAAGGCAATATTCATAAATTCCCCGTCCAATCCTACGGGAACCCTGCTGTCAGAGGAGAGGATGAGGGCCATAGCCAGGCTTGGGCCATATGTAATTTCAGACGAGGTTTACCACGGCCTGGTTTACGAGGGCATGGAACACTCCATCCTGGAGTTTACCGATAACGCCTTCGTGTTGAACGGGTTTTCAAAACTGTATGCCATGACCGGTCTCAGGCTGGGTTACCTGATAGTGCCTGAGCCGTTTGTCCGTACGCTACAGATTCTTCACCAGAACTTCATGATATCCGCCAATTCCGTGGTGCAGTTTGCAGGCATCGCGGCTCTCAGGGAGGCTGGCGATGACATAAAACGGATGCGTGCCGTTTACAATAAGCGGAGAATTTACATGGTAAAGCGGCTCAGGGAACTGGGATTCGGCATTACGGTTGAACCTACCGGTGCATTTTACATATTTGTGAATGCCGGTCATATATCCGGGGATTCTTACGGCCTTGCATTTGATATACTGGAAAAAGCGCACGTGGGCGTTGCCCCGGGCATAGATTTCGGGAAAAACGGGGAGGGGTACCTCAGGTTTTCCTATGCCAACTCCATGGAAAATATAACAGAAGGCCTGGACCGTTTGGAGCGTTACCTTGAACGGATCTGAAATTGCCGGCACTGACCTGTCGGCGGATAGCGTGAAAAAGGGCCGGACTTTAAGTCTGGATATCGAAAAACTGGCCTTTGGCGGGCGGGGGCTTGCCCGTGTCGGCGGTATGGTGGTCTTTGTCGATCATGCTCTCCCGGGAGACCGGGTCTCGGTCGTCATAACCAGAAAGAGAAAAGGTTATGCCGAGGCCCGGCTGGTTGAAATCATCAGGCCCTCTTCTTTCAGGATTACCCCTGAGTGTTGCTATCATGGTTATTGCGGCGGGTGCAGGCTACAGACGCTGGACTATTCGATGCAGCTGGAATACAAGAGACAGCAGGTCGCCGAAACACTGGCACACATAGCCCTTATGGATGAAGTCGCTGTCAACCCGGTTATACCGTCTGACCCGGTTTTCGGATACAGGAACAAGATGGAGTTTTCGTTTTCGGACAGGCGCTGGCTTCTGCCCGAAGAGATGGGATCGGGCGGCGTTGATGCCGGTTTTGCGCTCGGTCTTCATGTCCCGGGCACTTTTTACAAGGTGCTTGATACAAAACGATGTTTGCTGATGCCTGAGCTGGGCAATCTTATCCTGGAGGATGTGCGCACGTACGTAAAAAATTCAGGAGTCCCGGTTTACGGTCTGCGGACACACAAGGGATTCTGGCGGTTCTTGATGCTTAGATATTCTGTGGCCATGGATAACTGGATGGTCAACATCGTAACGGCTACAGAAGAAATTCCTGTTGTAATGCCGCTTGCCGACATGCTTTTCGACAAATATGGCAAGGTCGTGTCTGTGGTAAACAACATAACGGCAAGTAAGGCGGGAGTTGCGCTGGGGGAGCGCGAAATCAACCTGCGAGGTGACCCGTTTATTGTTGAGAAACTTGGCCGGTTCCGGTTCGAGGTGTCGGCCAACTCTTTTTTGCAGACCAACACCAGGGCGGCGGTACGGCTTTACGATGTGGTCCGGAAGTTTGCCGGTCTTTCCGGCAGGGAGAAGGTCGTGGACCTGTACTCCGGCATCGGGACCATAGCAATATGGCTGTCCGACTCTGCCAATGAGGTGATTGGCCTTGAATCAAACCCAAGCTGTGTCAGCGATGCAGAGAAGAACCGTGAACTGAATGGTGTAAAAAATGTCAAGTTCATGGCAGGCGACGTAAAGGCGACCCTTTCATCTCTTGGGAACAGCCGGGAAGTTATGGTCATAGACCCTCCGCGTGCAGGAATGCACCAGAAGGTCGTTAAACAGGTTATGGAGATGGGGCCGAGAACGATAGTCTATGTCTCTTGCAACCCGGCCACCCTGGCAAGGGATATTGGAATGCTCAAAGACGGCTACATGGTTGCCGAGGTTCAGCCCGTAGATATGTTTCCCCATACGTTTCATATAGAGACGGTTGTAAGGCTGGTGAAAAGGTGAATAATGGCAGGAGCAGGCTCGCTTATACATAACGGATCAATTGTCCTGGCTTCCCGGTCGCCGAGAAGGAAACAGCTGCTGGAACAGGCCGGGATCTGTTTCGTTGTTCATGAAAGCCGGGTGGACGAGGACTCGTTTTTATGGTCTGCCCCGGCTGAGTACACCAAAACCCTGGCCATGGCAAAGGCTGTGGATGTGGCAGGGATCTTCCAGGACAGCTGGGTAATAGGCGCAGACACTATAGTGGTTCTGGACAACGAACCGCTTGGAAAACCTAAGTCGGCCGATGAGGCGCGGGAGATGCTTGCCAGGCTTAGCGGGAATGTCCACAGGGTTTATACGGGTTTTGCAGTTGTATGCATGGCGGACGGCCATCACCATGCCGATTCGGTTGTCACGGAAGTCTGTTTTAAGCATCTTTCAGCAAGGGAGATCGAGTGGTATGTACATACCGACGAGCCGTACGACAAGGCAGGAGCCTATGCCATACAAGGCCTTGGAACTTTTATGGTCAGCAGGGTAAACGGTTCTTACACCAACGTTGTAGGTATGCCGGTATGTGAGGTTGTTTCACACCTTTTGGCCAACAGGGTGCTTGATTTTCCTTGAAAACCCCGGACTTGCAGATTAAAGTTGGGTTACCGAACCGGGCCCGTTCTGTGATATTTTGACAAAACCGCTGTCTATTTTGCCAAGAAGTTGATCAAGTTCCAGCTCCTTTGCACCCGCATCGATTACTCCCAGGCTGATGGTAACAGGTTTGCCTGATTCGTCAAAAGGGATTCCGGCCTTTTCAACCCTTTCCCCAAGCTCACGCGCCACGTGCATTGCCGGTTTTAATGGCGTTTCCGGCAGGAGAATACACATGCCGTCTCCCTCGTAACGGGCCACAATATCCACTGCCCGCAGTCTTGCGCGAAGAATGTCGGCCACTTTTATCAGGATTTCGTCACCGGCGGTGTAACTGCGTGTTGAATTGATCACACCCATGGAATCTATGTCTGCCAATATGATCGTGAAAGGTGAGTCATACCGCTTATGCCTTGCAAGCTCACGTTTTAGCTGAGAGTTCAAATAGACCCTGTTGTATAGACCCGTCAGGCTGTCTTTTTTGCTCAGTGCCTGAAGACTGGCTTCATACATTGCTTCTTCTGTTGCGTCCTGTATCATCAGGCAGGCAAGGTCTATTTTTTTTTCGTCGTTGTATATGGGGCCCATGAGACAGTTCTGGCGCATGAATTTGAACCCCGGGGAAAAATGGTGCACCGGTTTTACCGGCAGGATGTAGCGGTGCAGTTTGTGGGAGAAAAAGGCGAAGTTGCCTGCGGTAAAAACCCTTTTGCAGTTTTTCAGGAACCATTTCTGGTTCAGGTTGGGAAAATGATCCAGAAGCGAAATGCCATGGATGGTTTTTTCAGGTATGCCTGTATGGATTTCAAGCCAGCGGTTCCAGTGGTGCACCTTCAGATCCTCGTCAACCACAGCAATTCCCATGTTTATCATATTGTATATCTGCGAAAATATCATATGCGAGTCTCCGTTTCACTGTTTAAGAGAAAAGAAGCATAAGGAAAGAAAAGTTCATATCTTAAAATACAAACCATGAGGCAATTTATAACACACACCAGTTGGCAGGGTCAATTGCAATACTCAATAATGCCACAAGCCATGCTGTGCATTGTACCCATGCTCGTTTGACAGGCGGCCGGTTTTTAGGATATCTGTTTACAGTTGGGGCTGAATTTCCCATTAGTAATCTACTGGTTGCCTGATTGCTTTTGATTTGACCCTTTGAGGTAAAGCAGCGTGAAATATGCTTTAGTGTAAATAAGGAGGCTGTAATCATGAAATGGATACGGCTTGCCAAGTGGGACAGGCCTTTTCTCGTTTCTGCATGTGGAGTAGTTGGTGCAGGGTTTTTGGCTTTACTGGTGTCCTGGCTTCAGTTCTCTGCTCTCACCAGCGGGACCGGGAGCCGTCCTGTACAAAAGCCACCGGAAAGCATAAGGATAATGCTCAATGAAAGGCTTGAGTTTGTTTGTCGGTTTTTGGCCGGGATTGCCGCAATGGAAGCAGAAGGTGATAACCTTCAGGGTGGAATCGTTGAGCTGTTAAAGGAGGGCGTCGATCTTGCATACGATGCCGTGGCCCGTGCATATGAAAAAAGCGAAAAAGGTACGCAGTCTGAAAACAATACCGGCCTGCCTCTTAAGCGGGCCATATTGAAGCACGGGTATGAAAAGCCTGCCGGTGGAAACGTTCCGCTCGAGGCCGCACTTGATGCTGTAAAGCGCATGAATCATAGCGGAGGGCGTTTCTGGATAATCGACACCAGTCCTCGCGTCCTGCTGTTTCCGGAAAGGCCTGGGCTTGAAGGGCTTAACGTTGCCAACTTCACCGACCCGGACGGCAGGAAACTGTTTGCAGACATTGTTGCCATGTGCCGAAGCAAAGGGGAAGGGGTCGTTCGGTATCGGTGGAAACCTGCCGGAAAGTCAGGAAACCCGCAGCCTATGATAGCCTGCGTAAAATTATTTGCTCCTCTTGCCTGTATAGTCGGCTCATCGGCAAGGGCAGATGTTCCGTTGCAGCTTAAACAGATGGTTCTGGATGTTATCAAACCTGCCGCTGCCAGGGCCGGTGGGAACACCTTTTTATGGATTGCAGATACCGATGGAAATCTTCTTGCAGATCCGTTCTGGCACAAAAGCGGCAAAAAGAGCATTACAGACATGGCCGATGCGGCAGGCAGGGATATCGTTGCACAGATCCGGGCAGGTTTTGAGAAGAACCGGGATGTGTGTATCGAGTGTGACCTTCCAAAAGCAGGAGGCGGCAAACCGGTGCCTGCTTTGACATGTGCCAGGGCTTTCAAACCCTGGGGCTGGACCATTGGGGCCGGTGCCTATGTAAACAGCACTATTATGGCTGGTTCTAAACCACCGGACAGTACTGCTGAAGGGGCCTTGACAGGCACGTTTTTGCGTCTGTTTGTTGTCATTATGATTCTGTGCGGTATCGTTGCGGTTCTGGTGGTAAGATCGTTGCAGCGTATAATGTCGCCGGTGAGGCATGCGGCCGATATGGTTGATGCCCTGGCAAAAGGGGATATAGGCCTTGGCACAAGGCTTGAGCATTCCGATGATAATTATACTGGTGCGCTGATCTTTGCTTTAAACAGGTTCCTGGACCGTGCCACCAGGCTGCTGGGAGGGGTTGCCGGCAAGTCGAAACAGTTTGCCGTGTCATCCTCCGAGCTGCTTGAATTTTCCGGTGAACTTGACATGGACGTAAAGCAGGTGGCAAAGCGGCTGGGCGCAGTTGCTTCATCTATGGAAAAACTCAGCACCGATGCCCGTTCCGTTGCTGCCGCTATGGAGCAGTCGGCCATGAATGTCGATACCATTGCCTCCTCGTCTGAAGAGATGGACGTTACAATCAGGGAGATAGCGAAAAACAGTGAACTGGCGCACCAGAACATGGACAGGGCGGCAGCACAGGCCAGGGAGGCGTTCAGGGAGATCAGCGAGCTGGGCGAAGCCGCCGGTGAGATAGATAAGATTACCGAGACTATAACCGAGATATCGGAACAGACCAACCTGCTGGCGCTGAACGCCACGATAGAGGCAGCGAGGGCAGGAGAGGCGGGTGCTGGCTTTGCCGTTGTGGCCGATGAAATAAAGAAGCTTGCAGGGCAAACGGCTGCCGCAACCGAGGGAATAAAGGAACTGGTCAGAAACATACAGGAAGCGACCCTTGCCACGTCGGAGTCGGTTCGGGACGCGGCCGATGGTATAGATGAGGTTCAGGAGGTGGTGTTTTCCATTTCAGCTGCAATGGAGGAACAGTCCTCCACGACACGGGAGATCGCAATGAACATCGGCCAGATGGCCGCAGCGATCCAGGTTGTGGCAAAGAGTGCCCAGAACAGCTCGTCGATAAACTCGGACGTGACATCAGAGCTGAACCGTATATCAGAGGCTTTGTCAGCGCTTGGGGGCATAAGCAACAGGCTTGCTTCGAGCGTCTCTGATCTTTCAGGCCTTGCCGATGAACTGAAGGATATGATCGAAAAATCTGGCTTGTGATATT
>MZGQ01000036.1 GCA_002085115.1 Desulfococcus sp. 4484_241 | reverse complement strand
AGTCGCGCATCAAGGCCCTGGAAAAACAGCAGCCATCAGAAAGGCTTGAGAAGGTAAAGACGCTTGATTTTTATTTTGAATATGCTCCGTTCCCTGCAAAGGTGCTGCTTCATGCCGAGGATCTCTCTTTTGGTTATGATGCGCAAAAGCCGCTTTTCCGCGGGCTTGGGTTTGTCATAAACAGGCATGACCGTATATGTATTATAGGCAGAAACGGCAAAGGCAAAACAACACTGCTACGGCTCCTTGCCGGGGAACTGTCTCCGCGTGACGGCAGAATTACCAAGGTGGGCTATTTCGCACAGACCAACCGGATGGAGTTGAACGATTCCTTTACAGTGGAAGAGGAGATAATGGGCGCCGGGTGCACACGGCAGAGGGCCAGGGATATCTGCGGTCTCATGATGTTTGGCGGTGATCTTGCGTTAAAACAGGTTGGCGTGTTGTCCGGCGGCGAAAAAAGCAGGGTGCTTCTTGGGGCGTGTTGTCCGGCGGCGAAAAAAGCAGGGTGCTTCTTGGCAAGATTCTGGCGACCCCCTCCAACCTTTTGCTGCTTGATGAGCCTACTAACCATCTTGACATGGAATCGTGCGAGGCGTTTCTCTCGGCTCTTGACTCATTTGACGGTGCGGTGGTTATTGTTACCCATAATGAGATGTACCTTCACGCTCTTGCGAACCGGCTTGTGGTGTTCCGGGATGACGGGGCTTTCTTTTTTGACGGGACATACAGCGATTTCCTTGACAGGATAGGGTGGGAAGACGGGGGTCTGCGTGAACCGGCCCGCAAGGTGCAAATAACCGGCCGGGACACCAGATCGAAAAAAGAGATTCGCAAACACAAGGCAGCCATGATTGCCAAAATGGAGGCCAGGGCACGCCCCATCAAACGCAGGATCACCGAGGTGGAAAGGACAATAGAGGAAAAGGAGGCCGAACTCCAGCAGCTTGACAGGGATATGATAGAGGCGTCTGAAACAGGAGACGGCAAAAAAATAACCGCGATTTCAAAAGCTTGCCATGGTCTGAGGATTGAGGTGGAAGCGCTTTACGACGAGCTTGAGAAACTGACAGATACAGTTGAGAGCCTTCGCGCTGAAATGTCCGGACAGGAAAGATCATAGTTCTGCCGGCTTAACCGCCCGGCGCCGGATTTTTGAAAAACCGATCGCGGATTTTGGCGTTTGAATGTATGGTTACGGCTAAAAACATGGAGATGCTTATGAAGGGTTATGTTCAGGTGTATACCGGCAATGGCAAGGGAAAGACCACAGCTGCCATCGGGCTTGCCCTGAGGGCCGCAGGTGCCGGGCTTAAAATATATTTTGCCCAGTTTGTAAAAGGGATGAGGTACAGCGAGCTTGGTGCGCTTTCACTGTTGTCTGACTTTATTACAGTAAAACAGTATGGGCGCAGATGCTTTATCCGCAACGAGCCTGATGAGCATGACATCCGGGCGGCGCGCGATGGCCTGGAGGAAGTTGCCGGTATCATCCTTTCCGGAAAATACGATATCGTGATTTTGGACGAGGCCAATATTGCAATTTTTTACAACCTTTTTTCAGCAGATGATCTGCTTGAGCTTATCCGGACAAAACCTGACAACATCGAGCTGGTTATCACCGGCAGGTACGCCGATCCCCGTATAATTGAAGAGGCTGACCTGGTAACAGAGATGAAAGAGGTAAAGCACTATTACCGGCAGGGCGTCACAGCGAGGGAAGGCATTGAAAAATAAAAACAGAGGCAAAAGGGCTTGAGTCCGAGGAGAGCCGCAAGCGGCAGACTTGCAAGATTCAGGCATTATGAGCGGCTGGCGGATCATTTTGAGCGCTATTGCACGGTGGACAGGATAATAGACACCCTGAGATTATTGTGAGGACGCAAAAACGTTTTTGATCTGCAAAACAGAAAGGTTCCGGTCAACTACCGGAACCTTTCTGTGAAATAACTATGTGGTGCCGAAGGCCGGACTTGAACCGGCACGGGTCTCCCCACTGCGCCCTCAACACAGCGTGTCTACCTAATTCCACCACTTCGGCATTTCTTATTTTGCATGACCTGACTGGCCACCAGGCGCTTCTGGTGTCGCGCCCTGCCCGGCAGCCGGAACGGTTACCGGGACCTTGACATTTTCCATTATCGATTTCGGTTGTCTGTGCGTTGACATATAAGCAAGGGAAAGACATGTCAACATGAATATGACGGCAGCCACGGTTGTAGCCTTGCTAAGGAACGTGCTTCCGCCCGTGCTTCCGAAAAGGGTCTGGCTTCCGCCTCCGCCAAAGGCGGCACCCATGCCCGCGCCTTTTCCCGTTTGCAGCAGCACTATGAGAATCAACGCTATGCAGACGATAATATGAATGATGGTTATCAGTATGGCCATCAGGTTTATCCTTAAAAAATAATTGGTGTCAGTATTTTACAATCCCTGCAAACGTTTCCGCATCCAAGCTCGCGCCTCCCACAAGCGCTCCGTCTATGTCCTCCATTGCCATCAGCTCGGCTATATTGGACGGTTTTACACTTCCACCGTAAAGTATACGCATGCCCTGTACAAGGGTTTTGCCGAACATTTCTCCCGCTATCGAGCGGACAAACGCATGTACTTCCTGCGCCTGGCTGCTTGTCGCGGTTTTGCCCGTGCCTATTGCCCATACAGGTTCGTAGGCGATCACAAGGGCATCGGCATCGTTTAAGTCAAGCCCTTCTAACCCGTTTCGTATCTGTTTGTCAAGGACATTGAACGTTTTTCCCGTTTCTCTTTGTTCTTCTGTTTCACCTATGCATACGATGGGGATCAACCCGGCGGCCTGTGCCGCCTTTACCTTTCTGTTCACGGTTTCATCGGTTTCATGAAAATAAAGCCTGCGTTCCGAGTGGCCTATGATTACGTGGGTGCACCCTGCCGAAACAAGCATGGGAGCCGAAATTTCGCCCGTGAACGCGCCTTTTGTTTCCCAATGAAGGTTCTGCGCGGCAAGCGCAATACCGCTCCCACTGATAGCGTCCCTTACTGTTGTAAGAGAGGTAAACGGAGGCGCGATAAGAACGTCCCTGCCTGATACCCCCCTTACCAGCTTTGCAAGTTCAGAAGCGGTAGCAGCGGACTCTTCACAGGTCTTATGCATTTTCCAATTTCCGGCGATAAGTGGTTTTGCGGAACTCATTTTTAGCTTCTCCTTATTTTACATAGCACTCCCGATCATCGCGGCAAGGTCCACCATCCTTGTGGAATACCCGGTCTCGTTGTCATACCAGGACAGCACCTTCACCATGTTGCCTATGACATCGGTTGAGGGGCCGTCTATTATGGACGACAGCGAGGAGCCGTTGTAATCCGATGACACAAGCGGCAGGTCGCTGTATCCAAGTATGCCTGCCAGTTCGTTTTCCGACGCTTCCTTCAGGGCTTCGTTTATATCTGATGCGGTAATTCCATCCGTGTCGATGGTAGCAACAAAATCAACGAGTGATACGTTAGGGGTGGGAACCCGTATGGCCAGGCCGGTTAACTTCCCTGCCAGTTCGGGCAGCACCAGGGAAACCGCTTTTGCCGCTCCCGTTGTGGTGGGAATCATCGAAAGAGCAGCCGCCCGGGCCCTGCGGAGATCCTTATGCGGGAAATCCAGCAGCCGCTGATCCCCGGTGTAGGAGTGAACCGTTGTCATAAGCCCTGCCCTGATGCCGAATTTTTCATGTATAACCTTTGCAAGAGGGGCAAGACAGTTGGTCGTGCAAGAGGCATTGGAAATTATGTTATGCTCCATTGGGTTGTACGATGTTGAGTTAACACCCATAACTATGGTTATGTCCGGCTCTTTTGCAGGCGCTGATATTATCACCTTCCGGGCGCCTGCATCCAGATGCCTGGCTGCTGACTCCCTGTCCCTGAAACGGCCTGTGCATTCGGCCACTATCTGCACGTCGAAATCTTTCCATTTGAGCCTCTCCGGGTCACTTATCGCTGTTACCGGTATCGCCTTGCCGTTGACCACTATTCCATTGTCATCCGGTACGACCTCGACACCCAGCCTGCCGTGCACGGAGTCAAACGACAGCAGGTGCGCTATGGTTGCAGCGTCTGTCAGGTCGTTGATGGCCACCACCTCAACATCAGGGTGTTTAATGGCAGCCCGGAACACCATGCGTCCTATTCTGCCGAATCCGTTTATCCCAAGTCTGATTGTCATGTCGCAACCTCCTTATAATGATTTTACCATCATTGATGCATCAACGTTTTTATCCGTATAATAACCGGGACGTATGCCTGCAATGTAAAATCCAATTTTCTCGTAAAGTTTTATCGCAGTCAAGTTTGAAGCCCTGACCTCCAAAAACGCTCTTGCCAATCCATGCTGCCGTGCAGACCTTATGGCATCCGTCACCAGCATGGTCCCTCCCCCGGATCTTCTAAACTGTCGGGCCACAGCCAGTTTCAGGATGTGCAGTTCTTCAACGGTAATCCTTGCAAAAAGATAACCTGCGACCCGGCCGGTGGACCTGCAACGCAACACACGGGCAATTCCACTGTCCACGGTCAACTCGGAGGCTATGGCCTCTTTGCTCCATGGATTCCTGAAACAGGCGGCCTCGATGCGATTTATGGCCTGTATGTCGAAATGGTCGGCATCGGTTATGCGAAAACGGGATGTTGGCATCAGCTCCGTTTGTTGCCTTTAAGGATACTGCTTGCAATGGATATGCTTTTTTTCCCTACATCCTCGATCTGTTTTGTAAGTTCACTTAGATCCATGGAGTGCCTGGCCCTTATGGCTTTTACCAGGATCGGAAGGTTCACGCCGGAAATAACTTCGATGCTTCCCTCCTCGAGAAAGGAGTAGCTCAGATTTGACGGTGATCCACCGAACAGGTCTGTCATGATAAGCACCCCGTCATCTTCGTTCATAGCTTTTATCCCATCGGCGATCTTTTTCCGGAGTTTCTCCGCAGGCTCGGTAATATCGATGGAAACAGCAGCAACTTTTTCGGGGCGGGAGCCAAGAACCAGTTCAGCCGTGTCTATCAACGCATCTCCGAGATTACCATGGGTAACGATTAGAATTCCGATCATACCGGTTAGATATCCTGTTCCGTTTTATATACTGCATACAATAGCGTTGTCGCTTATCATGCCTCATGGCCGATGTCCCTGTGCGATATCTTTACGCCGGGTTCTATATTTTTCATGTGTTCATAAACCGCTGTGGCAACTGCAACACTCCTGTGCCTTCCGCCGGTGCAGCCTATTGCGAGCGTGAGATACGCTTTGGGTTCATTTTTGTATAAAGGTACGAGGAAGTCAATCAAGTTCAAAAATTTTTGCAAAAAACTTTTGCCGGTTTCATTTTCAAGCACGTACCTGCGCACCTTTTCCGATGTTCCGTCAAGAGGCCTCATATCATCGTGGAAATGGGGGTTGGGCAAAAACCGGACGTCTATTATTATATCCGCTTCGTGTGGTATGCCATATTTGTAACCGAATGACATAACATGGATATTCATCTGCACTTTGGCGGTTTCGTTGCCCATGAGCTTTAATATATATGCCTTAAGATCATGGATGGTCATGCCTGACGTGTCGATTATCCTGTCTGCCATTGCCCGGATCTCTTTCATGAGATCCCGTTCCATCCTTATGCCTTGAAGGAGTCCTTTGTCGCCTGAAAGAGGGTGGTGCCGCCTGGTTTGGCTGTAACGTTGTATAAGGATGTTCTCCCCGGCCTCCAGAAACAGTATCTCTATATTGTACCGCTGTTTTTTCAGATTTCTGAAAACCGATGGAAAGGAACGGAGAAAATCGGTTTCGCGCATGTCCATTACAAAGGCGAGCCCTGCGACATCAGACGCGGTTTTAACAGGCAATTCCAGGAATTTGGGGAGAAGAGCCGCGGGCATGTTGTCAACGCAGTAAAACCCGGCATCCTCGAAAATATCAAGGACAGTGGTTTTACCCGACCCTGAAAGTCCGGTTATGATCTGTATTTTAAGATTGCGCATGGAGGAAGTGCCCTGTTGTATACTCTACTCTTCCTGACTGCCGAACGTTTGTGCTCCCCGCTTTTTAATTGACTTTCCTGTATTTGAAAGGCGCAAAGATAAACCGAGCCGTTTATCTGTGAAAGGCAAAGGGGACGGCCCGGTTACCCGGTTTCGTCCATAAATGCCCCCTTCCCGCAATACGGGGTGCCAAACTGCTGGGGTTTTGGGCTGGAGCGTACGACAAGTACGCCTGGAGCAAACCCCTTGTTTCCCTTGGCCTTGCGAAAAAATTGCCATTTTGCAAATCTAAAAACGTCTTTTTGTTGTGGCATCCGGTAAGATGGATGGACACTATCCGAATCAGGCAACAGGCATATGTAAGTAGAGAGCAGGGTTACGGTTCTTCGTCATACTCCTCTATTACTTCAAGAACTGCATCGGCGTCCTGTGCTTCCAGGAGTCTTTGCTTGAAGATTTCGTTTTTGAGAAGTTTGGAAATTTTTGAAAGCAGCATAAGGTGCAGCTCTGTTGAACCTTCCGGGGTAAACAGCAGAAAAAAGATATGGACAGGCTTGCCGTCCATCGCGTCGAAATCAACGCCCTTTTTGCTTAGTCCCACGCACAGGATAACCGTGTCAAGCTCCTTGAGCTTGCCATGTGGGATCCCTATTCCTCCACCTATACCGGTAGTCCCAAGGCGCTCCCTTTCCATGAGCATTCGGACCAGCTTGCTGTGGTCGATATTCGATATTTTTGCCGCAGGCATTGTAAGCTCTTCAAGGACGCCCTTCTTGTCCTGTGCTTCCATGTTGACCAGTACAGTCTCTTTTCGCAGTACATCAAGCAGTTTCATTTGTTGCCACCTTTTTTAAACGCGAGTCCCATCTTTCTCTGGACATGTCAGGGTCTGAAAATATGTTAATCTGACCGGTATGTCAACCCGGGGCAGCAAGATTGGCTGTAAAGTCTCCTGGTTTAGAACAAACCATACCCCGGAAAACACAAAAACGCCTGGCCGGTTCAGCCTCTGGATGCTGTGCTGTGAAAAGTTGGATTTTTCAGTGTGTTTGGGCTTCTGGTGGGGTCATGGATGGGGGCGGGTGTCCCCCCCATCCAGGAAAGGTTGGTTTATACCCTGAGGCAGAGATCATGGGCAACCAGGTTTGACCGGTTTGCCCTCCTCTTTTTTAGCCTGTCCGGCGCTGCTTGATCTTTTCCTTTTTTTTCTTTATCTGTTTTTCCAATTTGTCCAGCACCATGTCGATTGAAGCGTACATATCCTCGGTTTCTTCCTTGCCAATTATGTTAAGCCGGTCTCCGCTGATGTTGACCTCGGCTATACGCCTGAATTTCTCCACCGACAGGGTTACATCGGCCTTGGCCGGTGAGTCAAACAACCTGTCGAGCTTGCCAAGTTTTTCCTTTACAAAGTTTTTGAGCCTTTCCGATGATTCGATGTTCTTGAAGGTGATTGAAACCTGCATAACGAGTCTCCTTACATGTGTTTACGTTTAACAGACGGAAGTATACCCAAGGCTTCCCGGTATTTTGTAACGGTACGCCTGGCTATGTTTATGCCCGATTTTTTAAGCATTTCTGATATTGCTTCGTCACTGTACGGCTTTTTGGGATCTTCCTGTTTTATGATCCGCCTTATTTTCTCCTTTACACTTGCAGACGCCATAGCGTCTCCGCCGGTTCTGCCGATAGAACTGTTGAAAAAATATTTCAACTCAAAGATTCCCTGGGGGGTATGGGCGTATTTGTTTGTGGTAACCCTGCTTATGGTGGATTCATGCATCCCGATATCTTCTGCCACATCTTTGAGGACCAGGGGCTTTAAGTGCTCAACACCTTTTTCAAAAAAATCGCGCTGGAATTTCAGAATGCTTTGCATAACGGCATATATGGTTTTCTGCCGCTGCTGTATGCTTTTGATAAGCCAGGATGCCGACCGTATTTTTTCTCTTAAGTATTCCCTGGCTTCCGGTGAGACTGCCCCCCCGCTTCGTATGGTTTGCCTGTAGTAAGGATTTATGTGCAGCCGGGGCAGGCCGTCGTCGTTTAACAGTATTACAAAATCATCTTCGAACTTGTATACATACACATCCGGAACTATGTACCTCACATCCTCCTCGCTGAAAGCCCTGCCCGGCCTTGGCTCAAGCGAAAGGACGGCTTTGATGGCAGCCATTGCGGTTTCCCGGTTTGTTTTAAGTGCCTTTGCTATGGCGGCATAATTTTTGGTTTCCAGCATTTTCAGGTGGTGTTTTATAATGGCTTCCATTAACGGTGTGTTTATGCCAAGCTGCCTGGCCTGTATCAGCAGGCATTCAGGGAGGTCCCTGGCACACACGCCAGGCGGATCAAATTCCTGTATTGTGGAAAGAACCCTTTCTGCCTTTGCCTCAGGGACTTTGGCATCTGAAGCAATATCTTCTATGCTGGCTTTCAGGTAACCGTCATCGTCAACATTGCCTATAATAAGGCTGGCAATCCTTTCTTCCTCTGCCGAGGGGCGGGTCATGACAAACTGCCACAACAGGTGGTCCCTGAGTGAGCCCTTGCTTGCGATAAACGACTCGTAACGCGGCTGTTCCCTGGTCTCACTTTCGAAATGGGCTCTTCCATATGAGTTGTACTCGTTTAGATAATTTTCCCACTCCACCTGGTCGGTTATTTTATCCTCGATCAACACCTCCTTGGTAATATCGATATCGCCTGGCTCAATCTCATCATCACCGGTCTTTTCCCCGGTTTCAATCGATTCTTCCAGAACCGGGTTTTCCACCATTTCCTGCTGTATCGTTTCAACAAGTTCCAGGCGGTTTAGCTGCAGCAGCCGTATAGCCATCTGCAGTTGTGGGGTCATGATCAGCTGCTGGGTAAGTTTCAGGTTTTGTCTTAGGTCAAGTGCCATGTTGAGCCGATTGCCCTGATTTTAACAACTCCGATTGGTTAAAGTCTGAAGGTTTCACCAAGGTATATGCTTCTTGCTGTCTGGCTGTTCGCTATCTCATGGGGTGTACCGGCCTCTATGATAGCACCCCTGTTCAGGATATATGCCTTGTCACATACCCCCAGGGTTTCCCTCACATTGTGGTCTGAAACGAGAACCCCTATTCCCCTGTTTGTCAGCTGGCCTATTATGCTCTGTATGTCAGCCACGGCAAGCGGGTCTATGCCGGCAAAAGGCTCGTCGAGAAGGATAAAGGACGGATCGATCGACAGTACTCTTGCTATCTCGAGACGTCTTCGCTCCCCTCCGGACAGGACACCGGCCTTGTTCCGTGCAAGGTGGGCTATGCCAAGGTCTTCAAGTACACTTGCGGTGCGTTTTTCTATCTGTTCTTTTGTAATTTTGCGGTATTCAAGGACGGCTTTTATATTCTGCTCCACGGTCAGTTTTTTGAAAACAGATGACTCCTGCGGCAGGTAGCCGATTCCCTTGCGGGCCCTTATATGTATCGGGTCGCTGGTGATATCCTCTTCGTCTATGGAAATTGTGCCTCCATCCGGACTGATAAGCCCGACAGCCATGTAAAATGTGGTTGTCTTTCCCGCACCGTTTGGCCCAAGGAGCCCGACCACCTCTCCGCTTTCAAGGTCCAGGCTTACAGAATCGACCACGTTTCGGCCGCCATAACGTTTAACAAGTTCGCGCAGAAGGAGTCTGGCCATATATTCATCTATCCTGTTTTATCTCTCTGGGTTTTCCGGAGTCCAGGGTCTTGGGCTGGATTACCGCCTTGACCCTGGTTTGCCCGCTGCTCTCAACCGTTACATCGCCGGTTACAGTGTCCAACGTGATCTTTTCCCCGGCAATGGTTCCATTCTCCCCCGTTACACTGGAGCCAGGGCCGATGAGCACTACCTTGCCGGTGTTGCGTGAATATACAGCCTTTTCTGTTTTGGCCGTCTTGCCCATCGAAACGATGGTAACATTGCCGGTGGCTATTATCTTCTCCACCGCCTTTCCTGTCCCCAATGAAATCGGTTCGTTGCCGTTCGTTTGAGGATTGTTTGTGTAAAACAGGTCAAGAGAATCCGATTTTATTTCAAAATCGGCGGAAACCGCATGAACATGGCCGGTGAACAGCGCGTGCTCCGAGCTGCTGTATGCATCCAGCCGGTCCGAGGTTATATGGATGGGCGTATTTTGCCCTTTTGTCAAACCATCTGCAAAAGAGGGACCGGATATTGAGAGCAAAAGCAGTGCCGTGGCGATGTATGATATTGTTTTCATTTGGTATCAAATAATTTAATTTGGTAAAGTTTGTTTTTATTGTCTGCCGGAAATCTCCGCCTTTACGCTGCCGGACAGGACAGCCCTGCCGGTAGACGGGTAGAAGGTGAAAGAGTTTCCTCTGCAATAAAGAGAGTCTCCCGTCATTACAACAGGGATGTCTGAATGGATTATATTATTCTTTGCGTCATAACACAATGTTTGTGCCATTATTTTATAAACCCCGCTGGTTGCTGCTATGTTCCCGTAAAGGTTTATGTTGTTTGTCCTTGTGTTCATGATTCCCCTGTCTGCCACCAGGTTGGAACTGGTGCCGTCGTTTGAAAAAAATGTGGCAGAGACCTTTTCAAGCAGCATGCGTTTTTTTCTTTCAAAAAAGGATACGGTATCCGCCTTAAGGGTCAGTTCCGTTATGCCGTTTTTTACAGATGACTGTTCAAACCCGGTAATGACAATATCAGGGAGGGAGCTGTTTTCTGCTTTGGGAGCGCTGCGTGGTTCTGTAACAGGTATGTTTTGAGTAAGCAGGTAGAACACCGCACATAGGGCAGCTGATACAAGAAAAAGCAGGATTGTTGATATTGCCCTTGAAAGTTTCATGACCCAAGGGGGGTGCCTGCGGCTTTTTCCCATAAGCCCTGGGCTGTTATGATCTGTTCACAGATTTCCCTGACCGCGCCTTTTCCGCCCCTGGCAGTGGTTACAATCTTTGCCGCCTTTATTACCGCGGGATGTGCATCAGCAACGGCAATGGGTGTTCCGACTCTTTTCATCAGGGGAATGTCCGGAAGGTCGTCGCCCATGAATGCAATCCGGGGCGGAGTTATGCCCGTCTGTTTGACTATTTTTTCAAGAACCAGGTCCTTTTCGGCAACGTTTTCATAAACAGGCGATATGCCAAGCTCGGCACATCTTCTTTTCAGCGCTGTTGATGCTCTTCCCGTCACTATTCCAACACCTATCTCAGCGCGCAGCAGCATGCGTATCCCAAGGCCATCCTTTACGCAGAACACCTTTATCTCTTCTCCATTACCCGGATACAGGATGGTCCCGTCCGTCAGAACACCGTCCACATCAAGAAGAAGGAGCCTTACTGTTTTCAGTGTGTCAAGAGACATCTTTTTTCTGTCAGGCATGATCATATGGCTGCCCTTATCTCAACGAGCTTTGCAAGAAGGGGTTCAACATCTGAAAGAGGCAGGGAGTTTGGCCCGTCACAAAGAGCTTTGTCCGGATTTTCATGGACCTCCATGAAAATCCCGTCAGCCCCGGCTGCAACAGCTGCCCTGGCGAGGCAGGGGATAAACTCTCTCTGGCCTCCTGAGCAGGTCCCCTGGCCGCCGGGAAGCTGGACACTGTGTGTGGCGTCGAAGATAACCGGCTTGCCGGTCTGCTTTTGCATGATCTCGATACCACGAAAATCGACCACGAGATTGTTATAACCGAACATGGTGCCCCGCTCTGTTATCAGAATCCTGTCGTTGCCGACAGACAGCGCCTTTTCCACTACCTGGCTTATATCCCACGGGGACAGGAACTGTCCTTTTTTTATGTTTATGATTTTTTTTGTTTTTGCTACAGCCACTATGAAATCGGTCTGCCTGCACAAAAAGGCTGGTGTCTGGATTATATCCAGCACCTGTGCCGCCGGCTCAACCTGCTCCTCGCTGTGAACATCCGAAAGTATCGGGACACCTGTGTTTTCCTTTACCCTGCGTAATATGTCAAGGCCGAGGTCGATGCCCGGGCCCCGGTAAGAATGGATGGAACTCCTGTTGGCCTTGTCATAGGAGGATTTGAAAATAAAGGGGATGTTGAGCTTTGCTGTGACATTTTTAAGAAATTCCGCAGCTTTAAGCGATGTATCCAGATCTTCTATAACACATGGCCCGGCAATTACCACAAGTGGTGAGCCGCCTCCAATGGGGATATCGTTTAGCATAATTGTATCTGTCATCTTTTCCACCTGCGACTTTACTGTTTCCTTGGTATATACTGCCTTGTATCCCGGCATGGCGTCAAAGTCAAGAATCCACCGATTGTGAAATCCGGCCGCCTGCAATATCGTCAGTTGTCAATTATTTGAAATTCCAGCTAACCCCCTATTTGGACTTGAATGTTGGGATGTTAACTGGTATCGTTACCACGGTTTTTGATAAAAATTGTAAAGTCAGGTGTGAGACAAAATCGAACAGGGGGCTGTTTTGCGCGGTAGGAAAAGGCGGGTTCGCTGGCTGCTTATTATCCCGGTGGGGGCTGTTTTGCGCGGTAGGAAAAGGCGGGTTCGCTGGCTGCTTATTATCCCGGTGGTTATTTTGTGTGCTGTCATCGCTGTGTTTGCTCCAAGGCTGGAGGGGGAAAGTCCAAAAATCGCTGTGGAAGGTTTCAGACCGTACCTCGGCGCTGATTGCGGTTTTACTGTCACTGTTTCCGACAAGGGTTCCGGGCTGCGTCATGTTAAAATCGTTCTGCAGGCAGGTGGCAGGGATTTTGTCCTGTCAGATGATGTGCTTGACAAACAAGGTCCCAAGGCTGCCGGACCGGTGATGAGCAAGAAATACAAAGTCAGGGTGGAGCCGCGCCGGATGGGTATCCCGGACGGCCCTGCTGTGCTTAGCATATCTGCGGAAGACCTTTCACTGCGAAACTGGATGCACGGCAATCTTGCAAAAGTTGAAAAAAATGATACCAGGAAACCTGATGTGTCGGTGCTGAGCCGGCATCACTATGTGACAAGGGGAGGATCCGGCCTTGTGGTTTACAGGGTCATGGAAAAGGGCACAACCCATGGCGTGCAGGTGGGTGACAAC
The DNA here is from genome assembly GCA_002085115.1 of Desulfococcus sp. 4484_241. Lineage (GTDB taxonomy): Bacteria > Desulfobacterota > Desulfobacteria > Desulfobacterales > Desulfosudaceae > MZGQ01. The sequence continues at coordinate 14,175 of MZGQ01000036.1, read as the reverse complement.
TTTTTCCCCGGGTATGACGGCCTTTTTGATGATGAAACGGTCTGTCTGGCATTTTTTGCCGTTGACTACCGGCAAGACACCGATACACCAATGTTCGTGGTGGCCACGGACCGGGCCGGCAACAGGTCCAAGGCCGGGTTTTATTATCGCATCAGGCCTAAAAAGTTTGCAGAAGATACTATAAGGATATCGGATGGTTTCTTGAATATGAAGATGCCGGAGTTTGATGCGCCGGGTGATAGTAAAACGCCCATTGAAAAGTTTGTGTGGATAAATTCGGTACAGCGTGGCAAGGACACCAAAAAGATTGCCAACCTTTGCAGGGTTTCAGACAGCGCAATATACTGGAAGGGACCTTTTTTAAGGTTCCCCAATTCTGCCAGGCGGGCCGGTTTTGGAGATAAACGGCAGTATATCTACAATGGCAGGACGGTCAGCCACGCCGTTCACATGGGCGTTGACCTTGCCTCTGTTGCTCATTCCCCCGTGCCTGCGGCCAATAACGGTAAAATCGTGTTTTGCGGCAGGATAGGCATATTCGGGAAAACCGTGGTGATTGACCATGGGTGCGGGCTGTTTAGCATGTATTCCCATCTTAGCTCCATTACCGTTCACCCCGGCCGGATGGTCGCCAGGGGGGATTATATCGGCACCTCAGGGATGACGGGCCTTGCCGGAGGCGATCATCTCCATTTTGGAATGATGATACATGGGGTGTTCGTGGATCCGGTGGAGTGGTGGGACGGGACATGGATTGAAAACAATATAACGTCCAAGATAGAGGCCGCAGGAGTAAAGTTTGAAAGTTGAGTCGAAAGGATATCGTGTGGAAAAAGTGTCTGAGAATCTGTCAAACAGGGTCGGGCATGTGCCGGCGGATGGGAAGAGAAGCGAGCTGCGAGCGTGGTACAGGCGTTTAAGATCCCTTCCGGCTCCATGATACCCACACTTCAGGTCGGCGACCATATCCTGGTGAACAAGTTCGTATATGGGGTGAGGTTGCCTTTTCTCGGGATTCCCCTTGTAAAAGGCAGAAAACCCGCACATGGCGACATAGTAGTGTTTAAATTCCCGGAGGATCCGCGCAAGGATTTTATTAAACGGGTGATAGGCGTGGGGGGAGACATCGTTGAGATGAGGGACAAGCGGGTCTACGTCAACGGCAGACTTTTGCCTGACAAGCATGCCATACACACGGATACCAGGATAATCCCCGGGAGGGACGATTTCGGCCCCGTGAGGGTCCCCATGGGCAAGCTGTTTGTGATGGGGGATAACAGGGACAGCAGTTACGACAGCCGCTTCTGGAAATTTGTCGATCTCAAGGCAGTGCTGGGCAAGGCTTTTATGATATACTGGTCATGGAACGACAGACCGGATTCCGTCCTTGACCATGTGAGGTGGGACAGGATATGCCGTGTGCTGAGATAGTGGAGGGTTTTGGGAATGGGTCTTTCAACAAGAGATGTTCTTGATATAGCGTCTCTTAGTGGTGAGGATATCTCCCTGATCCTGGAGACCGCCCGCAGAATGAAGGAGATTTTCAGGCGGCCGGTAAAAAAGGTTCCGACACTGCGTGGAAAGACTGTTGTAAGTTTTTTTCATGAGCCAAGCACCCGGACGAGGGTCTCATTCGACCTGGCTGCAAAACGCCTTTCCGCCGATCTCGTTTCGCTTTCCGCCTCCACCAGCAGCATGGTCAAGGGAGAAACCCTTGTAGATACAGTCAGAAACATCGAGCAGATGGTCCCCGACGTTATAGTTATCCGCCATTCATCCGCCGGTGTTCCACACATGCTTGCGCGCCACGTTTCGGTTCCTGTCATTAACGCGGGTGACGGAATGCACGCACATCCATCCCAGGCTCTTTTAGATATGATGACCGTGTTGGAGAAAAAGGGAAGAATCGACGGCCTGCGCCTGGCGATTATAGGGGATATAGCCCGTAGCAGGGTGGCGCGTTCAGACATCGAGGGGTTTCTTAAGATGGGCGCCAGCGTGGTACTTGCCGCACCGCCCACAATGATCCCAGCCGGAGTGGAATCTTTCGGGGTCGATGTCACATACGACGCCGACAAGGCTGTTTCCGGGGCGGACGTGATAATGATGCTAAGGATACAGAAAGAACGCGCAGCGTCGTTTCTCTTTCCATCTGTCAGGGAATATGCCCTGAGGTACGGCCTTAATGCAGAACGGCTTAAACTTGCGAAAAAAGACGTTGCCATAATGCACCCCGGTCCGATCAACCGGGGCGTTGAGATAGCGCCTGATGTGGCTGACGGAAAACACTCGATTATACTTGACCAGGTGGAGAATGGTGTGGCTGTTCGCATGGCGCTTTTTTATCTCGTGATGGGAGGTCAGTGGAATGCTGGTGATTAGGGGGGGCAGGGTCATAGATCCCGGCAGGCTCGATGGCGTCCATGACATATGGATCGAATCAGGCAGGATTGTAAGAATTGGAAACATGGATGAACATGCAGAGCCCGGCGATGAAAATGCGGACGTGATAGACGCTTCCGGCAGAATCGTGGTGCCTGGCCTCATAGACATGCATGTTCATTTAAGGGAGCCTGGCTATGAGTATAAGGAGACCATAGCCACGGGATGTGCCGCAGCGGCCAGGGGCGGGTTTACGGCGGTTTGTCCCATGCCGAACACTAACCCGGTGAACGACAGCGCCCAGGTGTGCCGCTTTATCATCGACCAGGCAAGGAGTTGCGGCGCAGGTGTTAAGGTATACCCGGTTGGAGCCATCAGCGTCGGTCTTGCGGGCAGGGAACTTGCCGAATACGGTGAATTGAAGAGTGCCGGTGCTGTTGCCTTTTCTGATGACGGTAATCCCGTCACCAATGGTCAGCTCATGCGAAGGGCTCTTGAGTACGCCAAAGGAATGGGCTTGCCGGTTATTTCCCATTGCGAGGATTTGCTGCTTGCGGGAAAAGGGGTCATGAATGAGGGAACGTTTGCCTCTCGCCTTGGCCTTGCCGGTATCCCAAACGCCGCTGAAAGCGTGATGGTTTGCAGGGACGTTGCCCTTTGCGAACTTACTGGCGGGCGTCTGCACATAGCCCATGTAAGTGCCAGGGAATCGGTAGAAATAATTCGCCATGCAAAGCAGCGGGGTATTAAGGTTACGGCAGAGACTGCCCCACACTTTTTCACGCTTACCGAAGAGGCGGTTGGTATGTATGACACGTCCGCCAAGGTTAACCCGCCTCTGAGATCGGCCGCGGACAGGGATGCCGTACGCGAGGGGCTTGCCGATGGAACCATAGATGTAATAGCCAGCGACCATGCGCCTCATTCAACTGTTGACAAGGATGTGGAGTTTGATGCGGCCGCAAACGGCATAAGCGGGCTTGAAACCTCCCTTGGGCTGTCTTTGGCTCTTGTTAAAGAGAACGTGCTTTCAATGGCCGATCTTATTGAAAAGATGTCTGTGGCTCCTGCCAGGATAATAGGGAAGGAAAACGGTATCTTCGAGGGCGCTGTTGCCGATATGACCATAATAGATCCGGACAGTTCCTGGATTGTCAGGGCAGATTCCTTTTGTTCCCTTGGCAAAAACACCCCCTTTGACGGATGGGAACTCAACGGAAGGGCTGTGATGACCATAGTGGACGGGGGGGTGGTTTTTGATGCGTCGAAATCCGGGTTATAATCCTGATATTGCATAAGAACCAATAAAACAGGGAAGCTGGTTGTATGGAAGAGGCAAAGGCTAACATCCTGGTGGTGGACGATGAGTTGAGCATGAGGGAGTTGCTTGACCTCATGCTTTCACGCGAGGGCTACAGCGTTGTATGTGCCGAAAACGGCGGCGATGCAATATCAAAGCTTGAGAAGATGCGGTTTGATCTTGTGCTTTGTGATGTAAGGCTGGGCGATATTTCCGGAATAGATGTGTTGAAGGCTGCTAAGGAAGGGAACAGCGATACAGTGGTTATAATGATATCAGCATACGCCGCAACCGAGGTGGCTGTGGAAGCCATGAATGAGGGAGCATACGATTTTGTTCCCAAGCCTCTGGATATTGGTGAACTCAAGCAGACCATTGACAAGGCATTGTCCATCAGGACGGTGGAGCGCGAAAAAGAGGTGCTCGGCAGCAATATTGAGGATCATATCCATTTCGGAAGAATAGTCGGCAGCCATCCCAAGATGCAGCACATATACAAGATGATAAAGCAGGTCGCCAGGACCAGGACCCGCGTCCTTATAACCGGTGAAAGCGGCACCGGCAAGGAGATAATAGCCAGGGCGATCCACGAACAGAGCGACCGCGCAGACAAGCCGTTTGTGGTTGTAAACTGCGGTGGAATTCCTGAAAACCTTATAGAGAGCGAACTCTTCGGGCACAAGAGAGGCGCTTTTACCGGTGCCACCAGCGAAAAGAAGGGACTTTTTGCCATTGCCCACAACGGCACAATATTCTTGGACGAGATCGGTGAGCTTAGCATGCCGCTCCAGGTAAAGTTGTTGCGGGTGGTCCAGGACGGTGTTTTCAAGCCGGTAGGGGGAACAGAAGATATATCGGTGGACGCAAGGATACTGTCCGCCACCAACAAACGGCTGGCTGACGAGGTTATTGCAGGCAGGTTCAGGGAGGACCTTTTCTACAGGCTGAACGTTATTGAAATCAATGTGCCGCCGTTAAGGGAGCGGCGCAGCGACATACGGATACTGGCCCAGTACTTTGTCAGAAAGTTTGCCGGCGAGACCGGCAAGGATGTGGCAAAGCTCTCAACATATGCTCTTGATATGCTTGAAAAATATAATTTCCCTGGTAACGTTCGCGAGCTTGAAAACCTTATCGAGAGAAGCGTTACGCTCTCTACGACAAACATAATCCTGCCGGAGAATCTTTCCATTTCGACATACAAGAGACGCTGGATCGAGGGGGTGCCTGGGAGGCGGTTCGACCTGGACGAGGTGGCAGACGGCGTGGATATTGACGAGATACTGTCCGAGATCGAGAAGGCCTATATCAAAAAGGCTCTTGAGTTTGCCGGCGGAAACAGAAGGAGGGCAAGCGAACTGCTCGGGATAAGCATGCGCTCGTTTCGTTACAGGCTTGAAAAGCTGAATATTGATGTATAACATCTTGCATGTCAGAAGTGTTTCACTGGGCTTTTTCGCTTTTTTTATAAAATTGATTGCTGAGTTATGCATTGGTTGGAACCTGGCTGACAAAATTTGGCCTTAAAACAACAAAACCTGTCATGTAGCCCTCATTGTTTGTTTTTGCTGTAAAAAAATGATATTGTTGCTCCAACATTTTTCTTTTTAAGCGCTATGTGTGATGCGCCCGTAACATGCCGAATCGGGAGGGCAAAATAAAAAGTTCAAGATCAAGGCGTCGCAAATCTTGAGGAATGCAGCGTACCTGGTCGTACGTTAAACCATTCAAAAGATGCAGCGCAACGCAGATGTTGGGCTTTTTACAAAGCCATCATATGTATATTTTTTGAATTTAAATTGTTATATGACAATGGGAGACTGATGCTTTAGCCTGTGAAACCGGTTTTCGGAAAAGCAGTTATCAAATTGTGGCACCATATTTGCATGGAATATCGCTGATATTTTTTTATGACTTAACCCTGAAAAAAGCGAGGCCCTTTTGAACGGAACAAGAGCCGGTGTTAATGGTCACAAAAACGGTTTTACACTTATCGAACTGATGATCGTTATCGCTATCATAGGAATCCTTGCGGCAATTGCCATACCAAACTTTATTTCTTACAGGAACAAGGCGTTCTGCAGCCGCGCCGAGACAGATGCAAACACCATTTCAGATGCGATTTCCGATTATTTTTCAGTCCCCACACGCACAAATATCACCATTTCTGATATATCCACAAACGGTATTACAAACAAAACCAAATGGGGCCTTTCCACCACAGATCCTGATCAGAGCATAACAATAACCGTTATGGACGAGTCCGGTCGTTGCCCTGCACCTTACCAGAACGCAGATCCCCACTGGAACAGCAATGTGTATACCCGGAGGATGTAGCGGCCCATGATCTCATATATTTCAGGCCGCAGTCCAATTTCACCAACGCTTTGCGGTTTATGGGAAATTTCCAGGGGATAATTACCGGAAAACCTTTCTCAAAGACCAATCTGTGGATTCTGGGCCTGCATTCCAATCTTGCAGAACATAGCTGCCGATGATAGTGTTGTCGCAAATGATTTGACTGATCATCCAAAGCTCCTGGTTCCGGGGATGATCTTTAATATGCGATATAAGAGGCATCTGCCTTTGCCTTTTTGCGCATTTTGTATATTGGCGCCTTTCTTTTTTTGTAGTGATATTAATGTATCGTATGTTTTTTATTATACTACAACAGGGATAGATTGACGCTGTAAAACGTGCTTTTTCATTTGTGCACAAGTGGTTATAGCCCTGGATGGGCGCTACACAATCTGTCGGAATAACCGCAGCGATGTTTAAAAAACTTATAAACGCCTTCCGCACATTCCTCTCAGGACTGTCGGAAGAGGAACGAAACCGCAGAAAGCGGGAATTGATAATGGCAATCGTTCTTCTTCTGGCGGTTATCGTTCTTACGTTAATAGAAAGCCGGGTAATAAGCTTCGGCACCCATATACCCATTTCAAACACCGTGTTGATGTTCATCCTTATCAACATCAACCTTTTGCTGCTGATCCTCCTGATCTTCCTGGTTTTCAGAAATCTTGTAAAACTCTTTTACGACAGAAAACAGAACATCATGGGAGCCAAGCTCAGGACCAGGCTGGTGGTTGCCTTTATATCCCTGACCCTGGTACCCACGACCATAATGTTCTTCTTTTCGATGAGTTTCATAAACACAAGCATAAAATTCTGGTTCAACGCGCCGGTTGACAAGGCACTTGAAAACTCGCTGAAAGTGGGTAAAAAGATATACTCTCACATAGAGGACAACAACCGGTTCTTTCTTAAACGTACCTGCTACCAGATCGTCACAAACAACCTGTTGCGCCCGTACAAGGCAAACGACCTTTCAAGATATATCCAGATCGTTCAGCGGGAATTTCACCTGAGCGCGGTCGAAGTCTATTCCGCCGATGGGAAAAGGCTTACCTACGCTGTGACACAGGAGCTTGAGGATAAACCGTTCGGAATAATACCGCCCTCAAAATTGAAGGAAGACGGCCCTGGAAAAGAAGCAATTGTAACTATCAGCCGCTACATACCGGAAGGGGAACTTGTAAGCTCCATCTGTTCCATACCGTTCGGTAAAAAAAGGGAGAATGCAAAAGGTATGCTTGTAATATCCATCCTTCTCCCGCCGGACCTGTCGGACAGCCTTGCGGCAATATCAAAGGGCATACGCGAGTATGCGCAGATAAAGCTTCTGAAAAAACCGGTGCAGGTGACTTTCTATATCGTGCTTTCCATTGTGGCCCTGCTGGTGGTGTTCTGCGCGGTATGGTTTGGATTTTTTATCGCAAAATCGCTCACCACCCCCATCATGGAGCTTGCAAAAGGTCTTGAGAAGGTATCTGCAGGGGATCTGTCCTACACGATAGAGCGTCTGGCCGATGATGAGATAGGCATGCTGGTCAGCTCTTTTAACAAAATGACCGATGACCTGCGTACCGGCAGGCAGCAGATCGAGCAGGCCACCACGGCGCTGGAGCGGCAGAAAAACGAACTTGAACAAAGCCGCCTTTACATGGAGATCGTCCTTAACAACATCTCTACAGGTGTCATCTCCATCAACGCGGACGGAATAATAACCACAATAAACAAATCGGCCTGCAGAATGCTTTCCATAACCCAGGAATCGGTCATAAACAGGTACTACGCCAACGTACTGGCCGGACAATACCTGCAGATGGCCAATAAAATAATAAAAAGGATAAAAGATGACGGGAAAGACACCATAGAAATGCCTCTGAGACTTACCATAAACGGAACGCCCCGAAGTTTCATAGTTTATCTCAACGCACTTAGGCACGATAAAACCGGTCAGTTCATGGGAATAGTCATGGTCATGGACGACCTGACCGAGCTTGAAAGGGCGCAGAGGATGGCGGCCTGGAGAGAGGTTGCCCGCCGCATAGCCCACGAGGTGAAAAACCCGCTAACCCCCATATCGCTCTCGGCACAGCGGCTGAAAAGAAAATTTTCCAACCTTACGGATGACGCTGTTTTTGAAGAGTGCATAAATACCATCCTTGATTACGTGGATATTATACGAAACCTTGTAAACGAGTTCGCAGCGTTCGCAAAGTTCCCCTCCGCCCAGCTTGCCCCTTGTGACCTTATCCAGATAATAAAGGAGACAACCGACCTTTATGCCGAAGAAGACAGCCTCATCACCTTTTCCATAAATGCTCCCGACAAGCTTCCCCTGCTCGACCTTGACCGTCAACAGATAAAACAGGCCCTTATAAATCTTATCGAAAACGCAATAACCGCCATGGAGGGCGCGGGGGAGATATCCATAACCGTCAGGCACGATCCGGTCAACATGAAAGTGATGCTGGAGTTTGCCGATACCGGCAAGGGACTCTCAGATATAGTAAAAAACAACCTGTTCGAGCCCTATTTCTCAACAAAAAAGACCGGCATGGGACTCGGCCTGGCCATCGTGAGTTCCATAATAGCCGATCATAACGGCAAGATAAGTGTTCAGGACAACAAGCCGAGAGGCGCAAGATTTATTATAGAACTGCCCGTGTGATCCGCGGGTAAAGCAGTGCGAAGGGAGATAGAGCATGTTTCCATCTGTTCTTATAGTAGATGATGAGCCTTCAATATTACAGTCCCTGGGCGGACTTCTGTCGGACGAGGGCTTTGAAATAATAACCGCATCAAACGGCTACGAGGCTCTTAAAATTGTCGAGGCCGAGTCTCCTGACATAGTCCTGCTTGACGTCTGGATGCCCGGTATCGACGGCATAGAAACGCTAAAGGAGATTAAGGCGGCCAGCCCTCACATCCCGGTCGTTATCATAACAGGCCATGGAACGATCGAGACCGCGGTGAACGCCACCAAGATAGGAGCTTTTGACTTTATAGAAAAGCCGCTGTCGATCGACAAGGTTATAGTGGCCATAAACAATGCCTTGAACTTCCGCAGACTGGAGGAGGAAAACCGCTACCTGAAGAAAAAAGCGCTAAAGAAGAGCTCCATCGACGGAAACAGCAAGGCTGTCCAGGAATTGAAGCGGCAGATAGAAGCCGCGGCGCCCAGCGACGCCTGGATCCTCATAACAGGAGAAAACGGGGTCGGCAAGGAGATGGTGGCAAGAACGATACACATACTAAGCCATCGCGGCGAACAGCATTTTGTCGATGTGCACTGCGCATCGATCCGGGAACAAAACCTTGACAGCGAACTGTTCGGCCACGAAAAGGGTGCGTTTCCCGGTGCGGCTACAAAATCGATTGGAAAGATAGAACTTGCAAACAGGGGGACCCTTTTTCTGGATGAAGTGTCCGAAATGAGCCAGAAGACCCAGGCCAAACTGGTAAGGGCTCTGCAGGGGCAGAAGTTCCAAAGGCTCGGAAGCTCCAGGGAGGTGTCTGTGGATGTCCGGGTAATAGCCTCGACACACAAGAACCTGGAAGAGGAGGTAAAAAAAGAGCGTTTCAGAAAGGACCTTTATTTCCTTTTAAACGTTATTCCTATCGAGGTCCCGCCGTTGAGACAGCGCAGGGATGACATTCCTGTGTTGGCCGAGATATTCCTGAAACAGCATGCCCGACAGAACTCAACCGGAGAAAAACGTCTTTCCAGGGAGGCTGTTGATCTCCTTTGCGGCTATGAATGGCCCGGCAACGTGCGTGAGCTGAAAAATCTGATGGAGCGGCTTACGATAATGATCGACAAGGAAACAATTGAGGTGTCGGATCTGCCAAGGCCTTACAACAAGGCTAAAGCGGCCAGTCCTGTCTTGCCGGCCGCCGATCTTTTTGCAACAGGCGACCTTGAAAAAGCAAAAACAAGGTTCGAAGAGGAGTTTATAAAATTTCACCTGTCGCTTAATGATGGCAACCTTGAGAAAACAGCAAGCGCTATCGGTGTTGACAAAAACCACCTGAAAAAAAAGCTTAAAAAAATAAAAGCGTGAAAAATGGCGTTAACAGTCATTGGCGGAGCACTGAAAGGGAAAAGGCTCATACTTCCAAAGAGCGGAAAAGTACGGCCCACGTCAGGGCTGGTCAGGGAAGCTGTTTTTAACATCCTCATGAACGAGGTCGAGGACACAGTGGTTCTTGATGTTTTTGCCGGAAGCGGGGCCCTGGGTATAGAAGCGCTGAGCAGGGGCGCCAGAGCAGCGGTTTTTGTCGAAAACGATCCGGAGGCCATCCATACTATTGAGCAAAACATCCGCTCCTGCGGTTTGACCGATTCGGGCAGACAGGCGAAAGTATGGTAAAACCCTTGTCTATTTTTTCAACTATATGGTATAGGCAGGGGAAACAAAAAAAAGCGGCAAGGCATTTTTAAAATTGGACAAAATTCAAAAGGGCAAGAGGGACATGGCATGAAAACCGCTATCTATCCAGGTTCATTTGATCCACTTACAAACGGCCATATCGATATCATAAAGCGGGGCATTAAACTGTTTGATAAAATCATAGTGGCCATCCTGGTCAATCCGGCGAAACAGTCCCTGTTTTCGGTTGATGAACGGATCGATATACTCACAGAATGCCTGAAAGATATACAGGGTGTGGAGATCGATTCGTTTGGCGGGCTGCTTGTCGATTATGCACAGCAGAAGAACGCTCATGCCATTTTAAGGGGCATGCGTGCCGTTTCTGACTTTGAATACGAGTTCCAGATGGCGCTGATGAACAGACGGCTGAACCGCGAGATCCAGACGGTGTTCCTGATGACCGGCTTAAGATGGATATATACGAGTTCTTCAATAATCAAGGAAGCGGCCTATTTCGGAGGAGACATAAGCGGTATGGTTCCGCCCCTGGTGGAAAAACGGATTGCGGAAAAGTTCGGCAATCCGTCCGGCAACAGAAAAAGCAACCAGCCGGAAGGAGACTTTTAGTTTTCACGCCATCCATGTTCACCTATCAGCTTTACGAACCTGCACCCGCCAAGACTCATGTAGCGTATACCGGTTTTCTCCTTGACCAGCTTAACAAGCTCCTGGGATGACTCCCCGCCCACGGGAGCAACAAGCCTGCCTCCGACCTTGAGCTGGTCCACGAGCACGGAAGGGATCTCAGGCGCTCCCGCCGTGATAATGACAGCATCAAATGGGCTCTCCTCTTTCCAGCCGAGGGTCCCGTCGGAATAGCGGGTGGCTATGTTGTAATAACCCAGCCTGTCGAACAGGGCGCGTGCTTTTATGTAGAGCGAGTGTTTCCGCTCGATCGTGAAAACACGGGAAGCTATCTGGGCGATTATTGCCGCCTGGTAACCGGACCCCGTACCGATCTCAAGCACACGGTCACTGCTGCCGAGCTCAAGCGCCTGGGTCATCTCCGCAACAATATAGGGCTGTGAAATGGTCTGCCCCTCCCCTATGGGGAGGGGGAAATCACCGTAAGCCTGGTCCCTGAGGGCTTCGCTGACAAACAGGTGCCTGGGCACGGTAAGCATAGCCCGTAAAACCTTTGGGTCGGCAACTCCCCGCCGCGCTATCTGGTTTTCCACCATCTGCTCGCGGCGGCGGACATATTTGAGGTCTTCATGTTCCATGATATCCCCGGATTAATAACAATCAAGCATGGCTTGCGTCAAGTCAAAAAGCTGTTGCGTTTAAGTGGTCCCGGGAATATTATCGGTATTATTAGATAGATGAATAGCCCGATAAAATAAACCCGTTGCACTCCAAAACCATGATTGGTGGACATAACTGTTGAACAACACGAAAACCCTGATCAGGCTGATACTTGTATTTACGGTCGTTCTTGTTTGCGGAACGGTGGGATATACTGTCATAGAGGGCTGGAACCTTCTCGAATCTTTCTATATGACTATTATTACGGTCACCACCGTGGGTTATGGTGAGGTCCACTCACTGAGTCATGCAGGCAGGCTGTTTACTATCGGACTGATATTTGTCGGCTATAGCCTTTGCCTGTATGTCGCAGGCTCCGTGATCCAGTTCATGGTGGATGGAAAGATCAGGGCGCTTCTCGGGAGGAGAAAATTGGACTCAAGAATAAAACGGCTTCGAAACCATTACATAGTGTGCGGTTATGGCCGCATAGGCAGGGAGATAGCATCACACCTGATGGAAAAACCGGTCGGCCTGGTAGTGGTGGATCAAAATCCGGATCTTATTCCGGCAATGGAAGAGGACAGGGTACTATACATTTGCGCAAGCGCAACAGAGGAAAGCACTTTGACCAAGGCGGGAATAAAACATGCCAAGGTGCTTATAGCAGCACTTGCCACCGATACCGACAACGTGTTCCTCGTGCTCACAGCCAGGCAGCTGAACCCAAACCTGTTCATAATGGCCAGGGCCAGCCAGGAAGCGGTAAAACCCAAACTGCTGGCAGCCGGGGCGGACAAGGTGGAATCCCCCTACGAAATAGGAGCGCACAGCATGGCAATGCGGGTGCTGCGCCCAACGGTCACAAACTTTCTGGATCTTGCTCTTGCCAGGAAAAACAAGGATATACAGATGGAAGAGATCCCGATCTCCCCCGATTCCGAAATATGCGGAAAAACCTTAAGCGGGTCACAAATACGCCAGAACTTCGATCTCATAGTGGTTGCCATAAAAAAATCCGACGACTCGATGATATTCAATCCCTCCTTTGATGCGGTCATAAGGGAAAACGATACGATAATAGTGGTAGGCAACAGCGAAAACCTGGAAAGGTTTGCAGAAGTGGCAATGGCCGGAGGGGCTTAATATGCCGCAGGCCCGTAGTGTTATGTCACACTTGCAATGTTGGATAAAGTCTCTTGAGTATGGGCTGATGGTACAAATCTACGCCGGACTGATCACCTCCTGCTTTTGGCCATTTATTGTCATGAAACCCACCAGGAGCGCGTCAGTATTAGCTGCGTCCGGGAGCTGCGAATACAAATCCAGGACGAACTGCGTAAATCCGGCTACTCTCCGGATGAATACTTTTTCAAAGAACAACCTGGCTCCCGGCTATATGCAGAAATCTAACCGGACAATGCTGCAACAAACCACGATAAATGGACAATTTATTTGTTGACAAAAATGGTATGGATCATGATAATCGGGAAAGGATGGGAAATATAGATTCAATATAATTAACGTTTGCGCCGCCTGCGGCGGCGCTCATGTGAGGGGATGGCGATAATAAAAATAATAACAACCAATTGCGGTAGGGAGACAATGCGTGCAGGAGGCACTGAATCCGGCAAGTTCGGGTGAGCCGCTGGTGATGCAAAACGTTCGAGCAAAAATTGCCCCGCACAGAAATCGCTCCAACTTCCAGCACAATTTCTACGCCGGGCCAATTCCGCTCAATTGCCGCCGTTATATTTTTGAGAAATCAATTTACGTAATACCAGAAATGAAGTTTTTATCTTATTTTTTTATTAACCTATACACAAAAGGAGAAGAAAATGTCAGTATCATATCCGAAAATCGGCAATAAAGTGGTAGCCAAAGTCGTTGAAACAAAAGGTAACTGTACTATTGGAATGAAGGTTGGCGATGAATTTGAATTGAGCCTTCATAAATGTGGTGAATTTTGTGGATATTTCTATCACAATATTTTGGGGTGGATAAAAACCTTGCAGTTTGGAGGAACTTTCCCCCTTGGTGAGGACCCTGATGTTCAAATATGGGAATGCCCTAATTCAATGAATCGAGTCAAAATTGAGCTCAGAAGGATCAAAGAGTAAAGGCGAAATATAACAAATTAATCCATGGTTCAAGAAGCCGCGGGGGCCTTTGCGCAAGGTTGAGGGTGTCCGGTGGATTTTTTTGATCAAACGCCCGGAAAGTTGCTAAATCTTTTAAAGGGTATGGCACTTAAAATCGAATTTCGGGCAAACCGGTAGCGATAGCTGTCAACGGTCGTTTAAAACTGAGCCATTTTCCGGGCGTGAGAATTGAGCCACTTAACCTTGTAACGCTTCGCCCCCTTGCCTTAAGGTTCAGCTTCCGCATCAGGCTTCTGACACGGTAACGGCCGATTGTATACCCTTCTGACAGAAGTTGCCTTAAAATTCTTCTGGAACCATA
>MZGQ01000035.1 GCA_002085115.1 Desulfococcus sp. 4484_241 | reverse complement strand
GAAGGCTCTATGCAGGACAGGATCTCGTCGGGAAGCTGCCTGTTGTCGCCGTAGTACTGGGTAATAAAAGCCCTGATCGTCTCGCCGGGAGGAGAAAGCACACCGGCAAACGAGAAAAACCGGGTGCCAACAAGCGCACCGCGCCGTACGTTAAGAACTGACAAAACGGTAAGTTCCTCATCTTCAGCCATCCCTATAACATCCCTGTCCGCAAAATCAGACGCCACAACCACCTGTTTTTCAGTCACACGTTCCACCGCAAACATCTTGTCCCTCAGCCTGGCAGCTTTTTCAAACTCCATGGCATCCGATGCTCTCTGCATCTCGGCCTTTATCTTGTCAATGAGTTCGGAAGTCCTGCCTCTGAGGAAAAGGGCAACCTCTTTCACGATGTCATTATATTCTTCCGCATCCACATCCCGGCAGCAAGGGGCCAGGCACAGGCCCATCTGGTAGTTAATGCAGGGTCTTGAGCGGGTTTTAAACTTCTTGCCCCGGCATTTCCGCAGCCTGAATGTCCTGTCGACAACCTTAAGCGTTTCCCGCACAGACCGGGACGACGGGAATGGCCCGAAATATAAGGCCCCGTCCTCTTTTCGTTTCCTCACCAGTTCCAGGGCCGGATAGGGCTGGCCCGGATCAAGCCTGAGCGACAGGTACCGCTTGTCATCCTTCAATATAACGTTGTAACGCGGCTTGTAACGGCGGATAAGGTTTGCCTCCAGGATAAGAGCCTCATTCTCCGTAGCGGTAACAACAGTGTCAAAAGAGGCCATCCTGCTTACAAGTACGCCCGTCTTGGGATCGAGCCGTTCCCTTTTGACAAAGTATGAGGAAAGACGTTTTTTAAGGTTAAACGCCTTGCCGACATAGATCACCCGGCCGGTTTCATCTCTCATCAGGTAGACACCCGGACTGTCGGGGACAACGGTTAACCTGGTTTTAAGTTCATCCTTCGGCATGGCGCCGACGATATCTCCTTTGTGACGCGTTTAAGCAAAAGCGGCAGCCTGATTGTTTCATAAAGCGGCCTTGAGCATGGCCCTGCAATGCCCGTCAACGTTCAGCGCCTGGGTCAAAACCCTTCAAAAAGCATCACTCTTTTAAGCTCGTTGATTTTGTCCCTTATTTTTGCGGCCTTTTCAAACTCATACTCGTCAGCCGCATTTTTCATCTCGCGCTCAAGCCTGGCCACGATCTCATCCAGGCTGTCCAGGTCTCCATACGCGTCAACGGTTTCCCCTATGGTGTCAACGGCAGCGGACTCTTTCCCATTATGAACCTGATAAAAGGCTGAAGTGATATCTTTGGACACGGTGCGAGGGGTTATATTATGTTTCGTGTTGTATTCTTCCTGGATTTTCCTCCTGCGCTCCGTCTCATCAATAGCTCTTTTCATGGCTTCGGTCACCCGGTCAGCATAAAAAATCACCTTGCCGTTAATATTCCTGGCGGCCCGGCCGGAAACCTGCACCAAAGATCTTTCGGAACGAAGGAACCCTTCCTTGTCGGCATCCAGCACCGCGACAAGCGAAACCTCAGGTATGTCCAGCCCTTCGCGCAGAAGATTTATCCCTATCAACACGTCAACTTCGCCGCTGCGAAGATCCTGTATCAGCTCCATCCGCTCAATCGTGCTTATCTCGGAATGAAGATAGCGGACCTTTATCCCCAGATCCGCGTAGTAATCGGACAGGTCCTCGGCCATCCTCTTGGTAAGCGTGGTAACCAAAACCCGCTCATCCGCGTCTATGCGCGCCCTGATCTCGTCGAGAAGGTCATCGACCTGGTTGGCCGCGCTCCGTACCTCCACCACCGGGTCAATCAGACCGGTAGGTCTCACTATCTGCTCGACAACAGCATCGCCTGCCATGCCGTATTCATATTCGGCCGGCGTCGCTGAAACGTAAACCACAAAAGCTCTTTTAGTCCTTTCACAAAACTCGTCGAAAGTAAGTGGACGGTTGTCAAGAGCGGATGGCAGCCTGAACCCGTAATCGACCAGCGTGGCCTTGCGGGAATGATCGCCCTTGTGCATCGCTCCAAGCTGCGGAACAGTGATGTGGGATTCATCGATAAACAGCAAAAAATCGTCCGGGAAATAATCGAGAAGCGTAGCCGGCGGCTCACCCCTGGCCCTGCCGCTTATATGCCTGGAGTAATTCTCAATGCCGTTGCAGTACCCAATCTCCAGTATCATCTCCGCATCAAACCTGGTGCGTTCCTCTATGCGCTGGGCTTCTATCAGCTTGTTGTGCAGGCGGAAATAATCCACCCTTTCCTTTAGCTCCTCCATAATACGTTCCACAAGAGCCTTTCTGCTGTTTCTGGTAGTCACGTAATGAGAGGCCGGATAGATTGATGCTCTTTTAACTGAACGCAGCGTATTTCCCCGCAATGGATCGATCTCGAAAATCCCTTCTATCTCGTCACCGAAAAACTCAACCCTATATGCCCTGCTCTCCTCGCAGGCAGGGAAAATATCCACCCTGTCCCCCCGGACCCTGAAAGCACCCCTTGAAAAATCATAATCGTTTCGCTCGTATTGTATAGACACGAGGTCACTGATCAGGCGGTCCCTGTCAACAACCATGCCCGGTTCAAGGTCTATGCGAAGCCCGCCGTAGTCTTCCGGAGTACCCATACCAAATATGCACGACACGCTCGCAACCACTATCACATCCCTCCTGGACAGAACGGAACGTGTGGCTGAATGACGCATCTTGTCTATTGTATCGTTTATGGAAGAATCTTTCTGTATGTATGTGTCGGTCACCGGCAGGTATGCCTCGGGCTGATAATAGTCGTAATAACTGACAAAATACTCTACAGCATTGTCCGGGAAAAGCGCCCGGAACTCGTTGTAAAGCTGGGCCGCAAGTGTCTTGTTCGGAGCAATCACGAGAGTCGGCCTGTTCAGCTCGGTAATTACATGAGCCATGGTAAAGGTTTTGCCTGACCCTGTGACGCCCACAAAAACATTTTGCCGGCTGCCTGAACGTATCAGACTGCAAAGCCTGCTTATGGCTTCCGGCTGGTCGCCTGCCGGTGTGAAGCTGGTGGTAATCCTGAACATTTCAAAAAGATATTTGTCGGTCTACATTACTGCCCGCGCCTTCATGATCTTATCCACTTCGCCCATAACGATGAGAGTCATACCCTCCTCTATCACAGCCGAGGATGATGGGTTAAGCTCAAGATCGCCATCAATATTCCTGGCGCCCAGCACGAGAAGCCCCAGCCTGTCCGCTACAGATGTGTCATTGATTTTTTTGCCCCTGACAGGCGACCTGGATGTTACGACGAGTTCATGTATGCGCAGGTCACTTTTCCTGTCACGGAGCATCCTGTCTATAAAATCCACTGCAACGGGCCGGATCATCTCCGATGCCATCCTAAGCGCCCCTATGAAGTTGGGCGACACCACCCGATCCGCGCCCGCTTTCCTGAGCTTGGGCTCCAGAGCCGGGTCCGCCACCCTGCTTATTATCCGTATACGCTTGTTAAGCATCCTGGCAGACATCGTTATATACAGTGAATCCTTGTCGGAAGGCAAGGCGATCAGTATGCCCCTTGCTCTTTCTATGCCCGCCTCAATAAGGTGAACATCCTCGGTAGCGTCCCCCTTTATATACAAAATCCCCTCTATCGAACTGCACTTGTCGATCTTCTCCTGATCATGCTCGATCAGGACAACCTTTTCTCCGTTCTTCACTAGTTCCACAATCAATGGATAACCTGTCTCACCTCCCCCACAGACAATATAATGATCTGACAGCGCACTTATCTTTTTCTTCATCTTGCTCTCCCTCATAAAACCGGAAACCTCGCCTTCAATAAACAGGGCGGCAAGGGTGCTTATCCCGTAAAGAATGACACCAAGCCCCAGTGTAATCAGGAGCATGGTGAAAACCTGGGCCGCGGTATTGCCGGTTATCGGCAGAACCTCTCCATACCCGACACTCGTCAGGGATATGACCGTCATGTAGAGACAATCGAGAAAACCGTAACGTCCGCCGAACAGAATGAAATAACCGCAACTGCCCGCAACAACCACAAGCAGGCTGGTCATAACAAGAAAATATAGCCGCTTTTTCAATTCCATCTCTATAGCAAGTCCCTGCCGGTTTCAGACAAAATGGCTCTATATACTGCTGTAATACAAAATTTTAACCAACGACAGTATACCGATATAGGCCATATTTTTGAAGCATAACAGGTTCAAACCGTTTTTGAACATTTTTTCAAAAAGAGTGACAAACTTTGTTGTCATACCTCTTTTTGTCAAATATTATGACAACCAAAAGCAGAAAGGACCTACACCCTTGACCGGATGGATAGAAGCAAACGGGACTCTCCTGACAGGGACAATGATACTGTCGGCCACTACCTTTATCGGCAGCCTGATACTTGTGCCATGGCTGGTTGTCCACGTTCCGCCAGACTATTTTTCCCGCGACAGACGCGTCAGGCCGCCCTGGACAGATGATCACCCCGTTTTTTGGCTGACCCTGCTGGTCGTGAAAAACCTTGCGGGATATGTTGCCATAGCGGCTGGCATCGTAATGCTGGTGCTTCCGGGCCAGGGATTGTTGACCATTGCAATGGGCATAATACTTATCGACTTTCCAGGCAAATACAGGCTTGAAAGGCGAATTATATCTTATGGCCCTGTAATCAGGACCATAAACAAAATCCGCAGAAAGGCAAATCGCAAGCCGCTGGAGGTAAAACAGCGGCAAAGAAAGATGTCAAAGGGGCACGTTAGCCCGTTTTAATGGCCGGGCGGGTAACTTAGCACATACTTTATATTCCCAAAGCATGCTGCTTCTTTCTTTGGCGCCGCAAAAACTGCAATAAACGAAACTTTCTTTAAGCAGATTCGCACAACAGGTAAAAAACATTGACTTAAAAACACAACTTCAATATTTATGATGCAACCGGACAAACCGGTTATGAACAAAATGAACCGGATTGCCTGAATAACAGCAATGACAGACAATAACCCGGCTCTGCTTTGAGCCCGGTGACAGTCCTACTGGCGGCAGGATTAGATGACAGACAAGATACTGATAAACGCGGTTGACACAGAAGAGTGTAGAATCGCAAGAGTAAAGGACAACCGGCTTTGCGAGTTCCATCTGGAGACAACTTCGCACGCCACCACTAAAAGCAACATCTACAAAGGAGTTGTCGTCCGTGTTGAGCCAAGCCTCCAGGCCGTTTTTGTGGATTACGGCGAGGAGCGGTATTTCCAGGGAGGAAAGGTTGAAGATTCAATAAAGGATCTCATAAAGGTCGGCCAGGAAGTGCTGGTGCAGGTAGTAAAAGATCCGATCATGCATAAAGGCGCGGCTCTTACTACCTTTCTTTCTCTTCCAGGCCGGTTCTGTGTGCTCATGCCGGGCAGAAACAACAGGGGGGTTTCCAAAAAAATAGAGGACGAGGATGAGCGCAAAAGGTTAAAAGGGATATTGGACAGTCTTCCCCTTCCTGATAATTTTGGGATAATCCTGCGGACCGCGGCACAGGGTGCATCAAAGACGGTTATTGCCAAGGACATGAGGTACCTTATGCGTCTGTGGAAAACCATAAAAAAGGAGGGGATGAAAAAGAAGGCGCCTGCAGTTCTCCACAGGGAACAGGATTTCGCGGTAAGGGCAATCCGTGACTACCTTACCCCTGACATAGAGGAGATACTCATCGACGAGCCCTCGGTATATCAGGATGTGAAAAATTTTATTTCCCTTGTCTCGCCCAAACACGCAAAAACAGTAAAACTCTATAACGGCGAAAAGCCTTTATTCACAAAGCACGAGCTTGAAAACCAAATAGCATCCATTTTTGAAAATACCGTAAAGCTGTCATCAGGGGGATCGATAGTACTGGACCAGACCGAGGCTCTTGTTGCGATAGATGTCAATTCAGGGAAATCGAGGCAGAAACACTCCATAGAGGAAACCGCCCTTCAGACCAATCTCGAAGCTGCGGAGGAGATTGCGCGCCAGCTGAGGCTCCGCGACATGGGCGGCCTCATAGTGATCGATTTCATAGACATGAAACACAGGAAAAACAACTCCCTGGTTGAAAAAACATTAAAAAAGCATCTTAAGGATGACAAGGCAAAAACCAGCATTGGGAAAATCTCCAAATTCGGACTGCTCGAAATGTCCAGGCAGCGGCTCCGACAGTCGATAGAGACATCGAGCATGACGCCCTGTCCCCACTGTAAAGGCAGGGGGTATGTCATGGCAATAGAGAAACGTGGTGTAAACGTAATTCGCAGGCTCCGCCTTGAATCGCTTAAGCACAAGGGTGAAAATGTTACATGCTTTGTACCGTGGGAAGTGGCCGATTTCCTGCTAAACAAGAAACGCAAGGAACTGATCGATATAGAAGAAAAACGTGGAGTTGCCATCAGGGTAGAAGGTGATCCGGTTCTGGGGCCTGAAGAAAGCAGGTTCGTTTTTGAATAATTAAAGTTCCGGGAAAGGTTGTTTTTCAACGGACAAACTACTATATCATTGCGGGAAAAGACCGTTTATGGATGGAAACTGATTAATCGCGGGCACCCCTGATTCAATAAACCGGGGGGTAAAACTTAAAACATAGCATTGTCAGAACAGGAGGAAACCGTGTTTGCCGATATCGTTTATGCAATGGGGCAGGGGCCGCCGCCACAAGGCGGCCAGGCTGGAGGGCTGATGAGCCTTACTCCGCTTATAATCATTTTTGCTATTTTCTACTTTCTTCTCATACGGCCCCAGCAGAAAAGGGCCAAGGAACACCAGGAGATGATACGCAGCCTGAAAAAAGATGACCGTGTTATCACAAGCGGGGGAATTCACGGGCGTATCATCGCCGTTGATGATGACACTGTAACGGTGGAGATAGCAGACCGGGTGAAAATCAAGGTATCCCGTCAGAACATCGCATTCAAAAAAGAGAGCCAAACAACAAAGAAAACCGGGAAAAAACAGCGAAAATAACAGAAAGGAACAGCTACGTTGAAAACCTTTCAATGGAAACATGCTATTACTCTTGGAGTATTGATTGTTGCGGTTATCTATATTCTTCCAACGATCAATCCCGAACTGTGGCCCAAAAAAAGGATCAACCTGGGGCTGGATCTCCAGGGCGGCATTCATCTTGTCCTGGAGGTTCAGACTGAAAAGGCTGTGGAAACCCGGCTGGCAAGCGTTGCCAGGGACCTGAAGGATACCCTTAGAAAAGAAAGAGTAAGGCACGTCACCATAGAACCCAAGGGTATGCAGATATATGCCACAGTTACGGGCATGGAGAACATCGACCGGTTCAGCAAAATCCTTGACAAGGAGTTCAGGAACCTGACGATCATCTCATCTTCCACGGAGAGCGGCACCCTGAAGCAGGTGATGAGTTTCCCGGCAAAAGAGATAGAACGGATAAAAAAAATGGCGACCGAACAGGCGCTTGAAACCATACGCAACCGCATTGACCAGTTCGGCGTAAGTGAGCCGACAATAAACATCCAGGGAGAAAACCAGATCCTGGTGCAGCTGCCGGGGGTAACCAATCCGCAGAGGGCCAAGGAACTGATCGGCAAGACGGCCCAGCTGGAGTTCCGCCTTGTTGACGAAGAGCATGACATAAACCGTGCGCTGGAAGGGAATATTCCTGCGGGCAGCGAAATCCTCTACCAGATAACAACCGACCCTGAAACAGGCCGTACGATCAAAAGGCCTTTCCTTGTGAAACGTTCGACCCCTCTCACAGGCGCAGATCTTGTCGATGCCAGGGTCATGATCGATTCACAGTACAACGAGCCTTACGTGGCAATAGAGTTCAACAGGAAGGGAGCAGCCATATTCGCCAGGATAACCGGTGAAAACATCAAAAAAAGACTGGCCATTGTGCTGGACAACCATGTCTATTCAGCCCCGGTCATACAGGACCGCATCACAGGCGGATCGGCCCGTATCACAGGCAACTTCTCCGATGAGGAAGCACACGATCTTGCGATTGTGCTTCGGGCCGGAGCGCTTCCTGCACCGGTAAAAATCATCGAGGAAAGGACCGTCGGGCCCTCGCTGGGCAAGGAGTCCATACAAAAAGGCCTCATGTCCATGTACATAGGTTTCATCCTTGTCGTGCTTTTCATGGTAATTTACTACCGTGGGGCGGGCGTGATAGCCGACATCGCCCTGCTGTTTAACATACTGCTTATAGGGGCCGGGCTTGCCGCCTTCCAGGCAACACTGACTCTTCCCGGAATCGCGGGCATAATCCTTACCATAGGCATGGCGGTGGACGCTAACGTAATCATATATGAACGAATACGGGAAGAGCTGAGAGACGGCAAAACACCCAGAGCCGCTGTTTCAGCCGGTTTTGACAGGGCCGCGCTGACGATCCTTGACGCCAACGTCACAACGCTTATAGCTGCCCTGGTGCTGTTCCAGTTCGGTACGGGCCCGGTCAAGGGGTTCGCCGTAACCCTGAGCCTGGGCGTTCTGGCAAGCCTTTTTACGTCGCTGGTTGTATCCCGCCAGATATTTGACTACATACTGACAAACCGCAAAGTGGAACGTTTAAGCATATAACACGCTGGAAATCAAACAAAGAGGCAGGCTATACCGATGGAGATAATCAAACCCGGGACAAAAATAGATTTTGTTGGAAAACAGAAAATGGCCTTTGCCCTATCCGGGGCCATGATATTACTCACCATCATCTCCCTTGTCATTCACAAGGGCCCAAAATATGGCATAGACTTTGCCGGGGGCACCATCATACAGTTAAAGTTCGAAAAACCGGTAGGAACAGACAAGGTGGCCAAGGCTTTAAAAGCCAACGGCATCAACGTCTCAAAGGTCCAGGAATATGGACACCCAAAGCCCGGGGACTGCCAGTACCTTGTAAGCAGCGGCCTTGACATGACACAGGTAGACAATATCGAGGAGAAGGTGAAAAGTGCCCTTGCCTCTGCCACGGGGCTTGAGCCCGAGATCAGCCGTTTGGAAATGGTGGGGCCGACAGTCGGGAAAAGCCTGAGGTCAAAAGCGCTGTTCGCCCTGTTTTTCTCCCTCCTGTTTATAAACATATACATATCCGGCAGGTTTGAGAACAAATGGATATCGGCAGCGATAGTGGCGGGCGGGCTGATCCTCGCTGTACAGCTCTTTGCCGTCTTTAATGTAAGCACACCATACCTGATACTGGTGGCACTGGTCGTATCGCTTGTCCTTTTCTGGGTGTTGGAACTCAAATACGCCATGGGTGCCATAGTTGCCCTGATACACGATGTAACCATAACCATCGGCATCTTTTCCATTACAGGCAAGGAGTTTTCACTGCCTATAATAGCGGCCCTGCTTACGATCATAGGCTACTCGCTTAACGATACAATAATCGTTTTTGACAGGATAAGGGAAAACCTGAAAAAGCGCCCCAAAGAAGCGCTGGAACCGCTTATCAACGTCAGCGTTAACGAAACCCTGAGCCGCACGCTGCTGACATCACTTACCACACTCGTGGTTGTTGCGGCCCTGTTCCTTTTCGGCGGCAGCATAATTCACGATTTTGCCTTTGCAATGCTGATCGGCATAGCTGTAGGTACGTACTCGTCGATTTTTGTTGCAAGCCCGATCCTGCTTTGGTGGCATAAAAACCTGTAATGCCCCGAATGTGACGGGCATGAAGGCTGTTTTAGAATATACAAAGCCTCCCCGGAGGCTTTGGGTTATTATGGACCCTAACCGGGTTAACAGGCTGGGCTGTTGATATGGACAGGTTCATTCCCTGGCTCTCACTGAAAAGCGTTCGAGGTGTTGGGAACCACACCTTTAAACTCCTGGTGGAGAGGTTCGGCTCCCCTGAGAATGTTTTTTGTGCATCAAAAAAAGAGCTTCTGGCTACAACGGGAATTACCGAAAAGATCGCATCCGCCATTCTTTCCCACAAACCACCGGACAGTATCAAAAAAGTCCTGGATGCCTGCAAAAGGATGGGTATCACGGTAGTGACCCTTAACGACCATGACTACCCCGCCCTGTTAAAAGAGATCTACGACCCTCCTCCATACCTCTACGTGCTTGGCCGGATAGAACCTGACGCAGCCTGTATTTCCATAGTAGGCTCCAGGAATCCCACCAGCTACGGTCTGGCAATGGCGACCCGGCTCGCCTCAGATCTTGCGGCATCAGGAATAACCGTGGTCAGCGGCATGGCAAGAGGCATAGACACCGCGGCGCACCGCGGGGCCTTGAAGGCCGGTGGTGACACATACGCGGTCCTGGGCAGCGGTCTTGCACGCATATACCCTCCTGAAAACACAGGGCTTGCCAGGGATATAGCCGGCCAGGGAGCCGTAATATCGGAATTCCCGGTTTTTTCCGATCCCGAACCGCACCATTTCCCGGCAAGGAACAGGATAATCAGCGGTATATCTCTGGGCACCATAGTTGTGGAGGCAGCACAGAGGAGCGGGTCTCTTATAACTGCACGGCTTGCCATGGAACAGAACCGCGAGGTTTTCGCTGTGCCCGGAAGTATAAAATCGGCAAAAAGCACCGGCACACATGGCCTTTTAAAACAGGGCGCAGCACTCGTTGAAAACGCTGCTGACGTCCTGTCCGGGATCTCTCACATGCTCTCCCATATTTCCAAACAAGATCACCTGGCCGGGGATAACAGTATCGAGTCCGGCCACACTGCGGGAGACAAAAAAAAACAGCCCTCTCTTGACATGGATGAAAAGCTGGTGTTACAAACCCTTGAACCTTACCCGATACATATAGATGATATAGCCCGCAAGATTAAGATGGGGCCGGGTAAAACAGCCGGCATACTGCTCCGGCTGGAACTAAAAGGGCTTGTAATACAGGAACCTGGCAAACGGTTCCTGTTAAGAGAGGGTTGTATTGAATAAGCCGGTTATAATTGTTGAATCTCCGACAAAAGTCAAAACCGTAAAGAAGTATGCGGGAAACGGCTATAATGTCACATCCACGTCAGGGCATCTCAGGGACCTGCCTCCCAACGAACTTGGAATCGATATCGAAAACGGTTTTACCCCCAAATATGTAAACATAAAAGGCAAACAGAAGATAATCCGGGCACTCAAATCATCAGTGGGAGATGCAAAAGACGTTTACCTTGCGCCGGACCCGGACAGGGAGGGAGAGGCAATTGCATTCCATACCGCCGAACTTTTAAAAAAGAAAGGCCGCCGGTTCCACCGCGTCCTTTTCCATGAACTTACAAAAAACGGCATCCAAAAAGGGCTTTCATCTCCGACAGAGCTGAACAAAAACCGTTACGATGCGCAGCAGGCCAGACGTATACTGGACAGGCTCGTGGGCTACCAGATTTCTCCGCTTCTTTGGCGCAAGGTGAAAAACGGGCTCAGCGCGGGACGGGTCCAGTCGGTTGCGGTACGGATGATATGCGACAGGGAAAGGGAGATATTCGCCTTTACTCCCAAAGAATACTGGTCTATCACGGCAACACTTGAAGGCCCCGCTCCACCATCCTTTCAGGCAAGACTCGTCAAGAAATCGGGCCGTGCCATAGAAATAGGCAACGAAAAGGAAGCGTCAAAAACTGTTGAAGAGCTTTCATGCCAAACCTGGGCAATAGAAAAAATCGTAAAAAAGACGGTAAAACGCAACCCGCCACCACCGTTTACCACAAGCAAGCTGCAACAGGACGCCATAAGAAAACTTGGATTTTCCGCAAAAAAAACAATGGTTGTGGCACAGCAGCTTTATGAAGGCATCGATCTTGGCCCGGGCGAACCGGTCGGTCTCATCACTTACATGCGTACCGATTCAACAAGAATAGCTCCCGAGGCTGCCCACGAAGCTCTTGGCTTTATCCGTGAAAATTTCGGCCCGGAATACAGTCCCGGTAAACCCCGCTTTTTTAAAAACAGGAACAAGGCCCAGGATGCGCATGAAGCAATAAGGCCGACATCGGTACTCCACACTCCTGACTCGGTAAAGCCCTATCTCTCAAAAGACCAGTTCTCCCTTTATACGCTTATCTGGAAAAAATTTGTGGCATCCCAGATGAGTCAGGCGCTGATAGACCAGAAATCGATCCTGATTGCCGCCGGCAACTACCTGTTTTCAGCAAGCGGCTCAACCGTACGTTTTGACGGTTTTCTCAAGCTATACGGCGCGGAAAACGGTAACAGCGGGAACCCCGACAAATCGGTTGTTCTGCCCGAACTGTCGGAAAACGATGATATAAAACTGGTAAAACTGGAGCCCAGGCAACACTTCACGACCCCGCCCCCACGCTTCACAGAGGCGTCCCTTGTAAAAGAACTTGAAGAAAAAGGGATCGGCCGCCCAAGCACCTACGCAACCATTCTTTCAACCATAAGGGACAAGGGTTATGTTGAAATGGTAAACAAGTCGTTCAGGCCCACAGAATTGGGTTTTATCGTGAACGACCTGCTTGTTGAAAGCTTTCCGGATATATTGAACGTAGAGTTTACTGCAAACCTTGAAAATGACCTGGACA
Source organism: Desulfococcus sp. 4484_241 (assembly GCA_002085115.1). Taxonomy (GTDB): domain Bacteria; phylum Desulfobacterota; class Desulfobacteria; order Desulfobacterales; family Desulfosudaceae; genus MZGQ01. Next base: position 4,871 of record MZGQ01000035.1, on the reverse strand, counting down.
GGATCGAATCTGACCAGATAAAGTCCACATCTCTTTTGCAAAGATTCTATAAGCCCTTTTCAAAACGCCTTGAGAAAGCCAATGAAACGATGCGCAACGTTAAGGGTGTCGGCATGGATACCGGCCTCTCCTGCCCATTATGCGGAAAGGACCTCAAAATAAAAATCGGCAAAAACGGTCCGTTTATCGCCTGCTCAGGATATCCTGAATGCTCCTTTTCAAGCAATTACACCAGGACCGAAGATGGGGAGGTAAAACCGCTTGAGCCTGACCACTCCGCCGCCAAAGGAAAAAAATGCGCAAAATGCAAAAGCCCCATGGTGGTAAAACAGGGGCGGTACGGGGATTTTCTCGCCTGCTCGGCCTACCCGGAATGTAAGTACACACAATCTCTGAATTCATCCGGAAACTCAAAACCGATTGGTGTCAAATGTCCCAAACCCGACTGTGACGGCGAGATAGTCGAAAAAACGACAAAACGCGGAAAAACTTTCTATGGATGCAGCCGTTTTCCCGACTGTGACTTTGCCACCTGGGACAAACCTGTAACAATGGAATGCCCCAACTGCGGCGCTCCCTTTCTGGTGGAAAAAACCACCAAGAAAGATGGCACAGTGCTCAAATGCTTAACACCCGGCTGTAAATTCAAACAAAAAGTTTAAATCAAGATGTTATGAGCCAAGGAATTTTTTTTAAATCCGATGTGCGAAGGCACCTCAACATGTCACCTCGATGAGATTCTCTGAAAAATTGACCATGACAAACACAAAACATAAAAAGGGGCATCTGGCCCCGGCTTTTTTGAGAAACTCATTTTCGGGAATGCATATCGATTCAAACATATCCCGGTATGTCATACAGATCCTGTTCGCTGTCATGGTGGGAGCTCTTGCCGGTCTTGGAGCGCTCTTCTTCCATTACATGGTTGAAGAGATGCGCATCTTTTTCAATTCCGGGCCATTCCAGGCCGGCCCGAATAAAACAACATGGCTGATTGCCCTGGTACCGGTTGGAGGCGCCATTGTTATTGCAGGAGCAACAGCGATGTTTCCGGACACGGCCAAGGAAAAGGGGGTCGTAAGCGTTATAAAGGCGCTTTTAATAAAAAACGGGGTGATCCCGCTCAAAAACACGTTGTTCCACATGTTCGTGTCTGTCCTGTCAATAGGAACCGGGGCCCCGCTTGGACCGGAAGGCCCGGTTGCAAAAATCGGCAGTGGCGTCGGTTCTGCGCTGTCACGCTGGTTCGCCCTGAACCGTGAAACAGTGAAGGTTTACACCGCGGCTGGCGCCGGAGCAGCCATATCGGCGGTCTTTAACGCTCCCATAGCCGGTGTGTTCTTCGCAATCGAGATTATCCTGCTAAATGATCTTAAAAACGAAGCATTGAGCTTTCTTATCATATCCTCAATAGTTGCCGATATTATATCCAGGGCTGTTCTGGGCAATGAACCGATATTCACGTTTCCCGACTACCAGACAATCCACTTTTTTGATTTCCCGTGGTTTCTTCTGCTTGCGTTATTGTGCGGTCTGCTCTCCCTGCTGTACTTTGGAACGTCCAAAACCATAAAGCATCTGCTTGACGATGTACTGTCAATCAAGAACCCGTTCATGCGCCTTCTTCCTGTAGCCGTCCTGTTTGGGATAATTTTGCTCCGGTTTAACGATATTTTCGGCATCGGCTACACTACAATGGAAAAGGTGTTAAACAACGGGTTGCCCCCGTCTGAAGTCGCATGGCTCATGATTCTGAGGATACTTTTTCTCGCCCTGTTTCTGCAAGCCGGCGCATACGGTGGAACCTTCGCTCCTGCAATCGGCATAGGCGCCATGTTCGGGTTTCTGTTTGCAACTACTGTAAACAGCCTGACCGGGGCATCCCTCGACCCGGTTGCCTTCTCGCTGGTGGCCATGGGCGGAATGCTTGCCGGCATAAACTCGATCCCACTAACGTCGATAATGCTGGTTTTTGAACTCACCCGTGACTTCAGGATCATACTTCCCCTGATGGCTGCATCGATTGTCGCCTACATCGTGGTTACATATATAAAAGGCCGGACTGTTTACGCCCAGGCACTGCTCGAGGAGGGGATAGATATAGAAGCCATGGGGGAGGTGGACCTCCTCGGCAAGATAAGGGTAAACCGGCTCATGATTCCTGAGGTGGATACCGTGAGCTACCGCATGCCTTTCAACGTGCTCCTGCAAAAGTTGCTCCGCTCGGCATATGGCGAGGTATGTGTGGTGGATGACAACAACAAGCTGATGGGCGTAATCTCCCTCAAAGGGGTCAGGCAGGCCCTGATAACCAACGAACTGGTCGATCTGCTCGTGGCAGCGGACCTGGTAACGCCCGTACAGGCAGTTACACCTGCAGACACCGTTTCAACAGCACTGAGGAACATAAAAAAATACGATATCGAAAACATCCCGGTGGTTAAAAGCACCACCGACAACGAACCTGTAGGCATACTGAGGCACCATGACATACTTGATGCATACAACGCCATGCTTGAAGAATGGGAAACAGACAGGTTCCTTGCAACATTCCAGAAAAACAAATAGCAGAACCTACAGCTTTATTTATTATGACCTGTTTATGGCCTGGTGCGGCCAAAAACTTTTCAACAGGCTTTCACCAAAAGCGTTCCGCCTGAAATTTCAGTTTCAACCGCTCCTCTTTCTTTAAGAAGCTGCAGATGAGTGTAGACTTCGGAAACCGCCAAAAAAATTTCAAGCGGCAGCCTTGCCATGTTAAGCTTGGGGAACAACCGCCCTGCTATGGCATAAACCGTCTGGCTTTTATTGTTCTCCAATATCGAGATGATAAGCTCATCTCTCTGCCTGTAGCTTTCCTCGTACATGCGCACGACAGCCTCAAAATCCTCAATAACACGTCCGTGGGCCGGATAGATGATTCGCGGAGACAGAGACCTCACCTTATCTATGGAACTGTAAAACTCCTTTTGACTCATACGCATAGGAAGCACCTCACCATCCTCCAGCATGACAAAAGCATTGGGCGTGATATGCGGAAGCACGTGATCACCGGAAAAAAGCATTCCGGTCGGCTCATGGTACAGGCAAATCGAATCCCTGGTATGTCCCGGAGTTTCAACTACCATGCAGTCATAGTCTCCCATGGGCACAATATCACCTTCCCTCAGAATAGTAGTAACCTCGCAGGTATCCCCAAGGGCGGAAAACACCACGGAAAGCACGCGCATAATGTTCCGCATCGCAGGAGGCACACCCATTAAAGCCAAAAAATCGGCCATAGTCTTTCTTGAAACACCTATACCGGTAGCTATGCTGACAGGATTTCTAAAGTTTGCTGCTATATCCAACAGCTCTCCGCTTTCCCTGGCTATCTTTGCCGCGGAACCGTAGTGATCCACATGGCTGTGGGTCAGCACGATCCTGTCTATATCAGCCAATGCAAGGCCAAGATCCGCGACCGCCCTTTTCAAAGCTCCAAAGGCTCTCGCGGTTCCGGTGTCCAAAAGGGTTACATTGTTTTTACCGACAAACAGATATACATTGACAGGACCGGGCTTGTCCCCGGGCAGCGGGAGCGTTATGGAAAATATGCCATGCGCAATTTCTCTGCAATATCGGTTTCCGTTTTTCAAAAACAACTCCTTGGGGGTAAAGAGATGTGCAAAAACCAGGGTACCGTCACTTTGTAAATCTAACGGCTGATGAACATCCTGCGCACAGAGCTTTTTTTGCCCTTCTTTATATCATCCATGGCAAAGCGCAGGACTGCTTCAAGCAACATCGATTTGTTGCCAACCGCAACCCCTTCCAGTTTCAGCTGGTAAAAAACCCTGTCAAACCGGTCAAGCAGATCCGCATCGATGTAAAACCCCGCCTTTTTCTTTACCACATCGGGAGCTTTCTTCTTTTCTTCTTCAGAAGAAACCTTCCGGGCACCGGTAACGGCTTTTACCGGGTCAAGCCCTGTTTCATCAAAAAAATCGGGAACAGTCTTTCTTGATTTACCCATTTTCGGCAACCCTCCTGACAAGACTGGCATATCCCCTGGCTACATTGGAAGTCGGCCTGTACTCAAAGACGGTCTTACCGGCCGCAACGGCTTCCGAAGCCGTTGTACTGTATCCTATCGGGGTACATACCTGCCTGCTGAAATGTTTCTCGAGCTGTCCCAGAATCCTGTAGCTGTGTTTTGTCCGCCGGTCAAACATGGTTGGAAGCACATACATCAGGCGCAGGTCCCTGTTCAGCTTCTGCGCTGAAAGCAGATAGGAAAAAAACTTTTTAAGCCCATCGAGCGCAGGTGCCTGGGTAGACACAGGACACATGACTTCACTGGCGGCCATCAGAACGTTCACGCTGAGAATGTCCCATCCCGGCGCACAGTCAAATATCAGATAATCAAGGGTATCACTCTTGGGGACAAGGGAGTTTGCAATCACACAGTGACGCATTTCACGCGGATACTCACCGAGCCAGTGCTTTAATTCCACAAGTCCCATCCCACCGGCAAGCAGCCAAAGATTCTCACGAGCCTGGCAGAGCACGCTGTTCCTGGCAACCGGTTGACCGTCGCGTGTATGACCGGTCACGAACTCGTACATACCGTACCGGGGCTTTATGCCCATGTGCCAGGCTGACAGCTGTGGTCGTTTTGCCCACACCGCCCTTAGCCATGGCAACGGCAATCTTTCTCATATTCTTCTTTTCTCCTTAACATGAATTCTTCTAAGGAAGAATATCATATCCATATAACATAATGCAAACAAAAAAACAGTATGCCTGGACTGACAGGCCACTCTGTGGCATATTTATATCGGGAATTCATCCTTTACCATCAGACGGACTATGAAGAGACTCGGAAACAGACG
>MZGQ01000034.1 GCA_002085115.1 Desulfococcus sp. 4484_241 | reverse complement strand
CTTTCTTTGGTCGACAAAAGGACGGATGTAGGAATTTCCGGTACTTACGGTCGGGGAGACCCCATTTGGGAGCGTAATTTGGCCTACAACTGTCGAACGCGGGCCCCTGCTTTGCCGGTAATAGCGGCTAAAACCTTGAAAAACTCTTTTATAAAAAGGCAGCCGATTCTTGACACCTTTTGCAATATCTTATAATTTTAAGAATTATGAACAGATCCTAAGCAATTAATATGAGGAGTTGAATAATGGGCCCTGAAAGAATTGCGCGAGCCAGTGTAAGGACCAAGTTGCTTTTGCTGTTGATTCCCATCATGGCCGTCATGCTGGGGCTGATGTTTGTCATGAGCTCTTCAGCCGCGGCTTTCTGGATTCTTGGCGGGATATTGATCATACTTACCAGCGCGATTATATGGTTTGTCTTGGGGGGAGTGCTTACCACGGTCTATGACGTGATAGATGTGTGCAAGGCCATGTCAGTTGACCTTATGGAGGCAAAAAACGACCTTACGGCAAGGGTTCGTGAAGGCCAAAGGAGCGAAAAGATTTTTCCTCATGACGAAAAGGCAGCCTTCTTGAATTCACAGCATCCATGCTGAAGAAAGCCGATAAAAACCGGATGCGCACCAATGCAGTGGCCAGCGCGGCTGAAGAGATGAACTCCAACATGGAATCGGTCGCAATGGCCATGGAATCCGCGTCTTCAAACATAAAGATGGTGGCTACCGCCACCGAGGAGATGACTGCTACAATAGCCGAGGTGGCAAGAAACTCCGAGAATGCAAGCACCATGACAGAAAACGCTGTGACTCAGGCCAGGAAAGCTTCGGAACAGGTGGAGGAACTGGGAAAGGCGGCCCGCGAGATCGGTGATGTTCTTGAGACCATTGCCGAGATTTCGGACCAGACCAACCTTCTCGCGCTTAACGCCACCATAGAGGCCGCCCGCGCCGGTGAATATGGAAAGGGCTTTGCCGTTGTTGCAAACGAGATAAAAGAGCTTGCCTCGGCCACATCAGAAGCCACCATGGAGATAAAAAATAAAATAGAAGGCATCCAGAACTCCACGGTTGGTACGATAAACGAGATAAGCCAGATAACAAGAACCATAAACGACATCAACGAAGTTGTTTCAGCCATAGCAACAGCTGTTGAACAGCAGACAACGACCACGCGGGAGATAGCCAACAACGTGGCAAAAGCGTCAAACGGGATAAGCGAGGTAAACGAGAGCGTTGCGCAGTCCTCCATGGTTGCGGCCGAAATAGCAAAAGACATACTTGCAATTGACAAATCCGCCAGCGAAATTGCAGACACAATCAAGGATTTTAATGCCGACACAAAGCGTATGAGAGAATTGAGCGCCGACACAAAGTATATGAGCGAAAGGTTTATCATAAACGATGAAGACAGGCTGAAGCAGACAGCCGTTTCCAACGAACCTGCCGAAACTTTTTAAGCGGTAACGGGACCACGCAGCTTATCTTTAATTTACGATTCAGGCTTGGATGCTCTACCTTTGACAAGAGATTTTACCCGCGTCCTTTCCATCCCGGTTTGTTCCCATGAAGGTTGCGCCTGTCAGGCAACGCAATAACATAAATACCATAGTATATCAGCAGTCATCAGCCTGCAAAAGAATGCCATAAGCCATAAGGAGAAAAGATGGGAAAAGGATATATGGGCAGGATTCTGGTGGTTGACCTTGGCACGGGTTCCATAGAGGAGGAGACCGTTCCTGACGCCGTTTATGAAACATTTGGGTCCGGCATGGGGCTTGCGGCGTGGTTTCTTTATAACAGAATTCCGGCCGGGGCTGACCCGCTCGGGGCGGATAATATCCTTGGCTTTGTGACAGGTCTTCTTACCGGCAGCGGCGCATTTATGACCGGCCGCTGGATGGCTGTCGGTAAATCACCCCTGACAGGCGGATGGGGAGATGCCAACGCAGGCGGCAAACTTTCGCCAGCCATAAAACGAAGCGGATATGACGGTATATTTTTTTCAGGAATATCCCCAAAACCGGTTTACCTTAAGGTGATTGATCGAAAGGCTGAATTGGTTGACGCTTCCCACCTGTGGGGCATGGATATAGTTGAAACCGATGAAACACTGAAGTCGGAAGTCGGCAAAAACGTCCAGTTCGCCATAATTGGCCCTGCAGGAGAGAACCTGTCCCTTATTTCCGGCATAGCCAACGACAAGGCACGCATTGCAGCCCGATCCGGGCTTGGTGCGGTGATGGGCTCAAAAAGACTTAAGGCAATTGCTGCGGGCGGGAAACAGACGGTGTCGGTCGTTAACCCGGAAAAGGTTAAAGAGCTGAACAAAAAATTCATGGCGTGGTTTAACCGGGGCAGAGAAACAATGGCAAAAATCTTTAGCGCAAAGGTTCTCAATGCCAGCGGCCGTTTTCTGCGTGTATCTCCCGTAGGGTTCGCCCTGTCCGGAAACCAGGCAAAAGCTCTTTTAAAAAAATACGGCACTATTGCCACGAACGTAATATCGGCGGAAAATGGTGATTCACCGGTCAAAAACTGGTCTGGCGCGGGGTTTCGTGATTTTCCCGTGTCTACACATTCCGACAAGATAAATCCGCAACGGATCGTAAACTACGAAATAAGAAAATATCACTGTTATTCGTGTCCGGTTGGGTGCGGAGGAATACTCAGGATCAATGACGGCCCATATCCTGTTGGAGAGACTCACAAGCCTGAATATGAGACAGCATGTGCTTTCGGGCCCCTCCTGCTGAACAACAACTTGCACTTAATATTTAAAATAAACGACATGCTTAATAGAGCAGGCATGGACACCATAGGTGCAGGGGCTACGGTCGCGTGGCTCATTGAGTGCCGAGAAAAGGGGCTTTTAACAAAGAAGGAACTGGATGGAATCGACATTGGATGGGGCGATTCCCAGGCCATAATTACCATGGTGGATAAAATGATCCGCAGGGACGGAGTCGGAGATCTTCTTGCCGATGGATGCAAAATGGCTGCAAAGAGGCTTGCAAAGGGCGAGGAATTCGCCATGCACGCAGGAGGGCAGGAGCTGCCCATGCACGACAGCCGTTACGATCCAGGGTTCGCCGTTTCTTACGCTCTTGAGCCTACGCCGGCGAGACACACGAATTACGGGTATCAATGGCTGGAGCTGTTTGAACTAAACAGGATATTCAAAGATTTGCCTGCGCGGCCGAAGCTGTTTAAGGCAAAAAGCAGGTACAACCCGGATGACAAGATCGATCTGCTTGTGGTCGCCAGCAGATACATGCAATTTGTAAACTGCGTGGGTGCGTGCCTGTTCGGAGTCCAGATGGGCGGAAGACTTGATCTGCCCGCATACACTAACGCGGTTACAGGCTGGAGTCATCATCCGGAATATTACCTGAAGATGGGGGAACGGGTTCAGAACCTGCGCCAGTCTTTCAACATCAAGCATGGCATAAAGCCCTTAACCGATTTTGCTCTTCCCAGCAGGGCAGTTGGGTCCCCCGCACTTGATGCCGGCCCGCTTAAGGGGGTTACTCTGAATACAGGTGAACTTTTTGCAAAATACCTTGAAAAAACAGGATGGGATACCAGCACCGCAATTCCCACACAGGGCAAGTTGCGGGAGCTTGGACTGGATGATGTAGCAAAGGATTTGAAACCGTAGACCATACAGTTTTTTCGTTATTGCCCCTGCTTTTCATTGGGGATTAAAGGCCCATCCGGCTCATCCGGCAGTAGTATCCTTGCTTGTCTATCAGCTGCTCATGGGTGCCTGACTCTATTATTTTCCCATGCCGCATTACCAGTATGTTGTCGGCATTGCGAACCGTGGCCAGGCGGTGGGCTATTATTATGGTGATTCTGTTCCTTGACAGGTTTGCAAGCGCCCTCTTTATACATGCTTCTGTCTCAAGGTCTATGTAAGATGTGGCTTCATCAAACAGGACCAAGTCGGGATCACTGGCAAAAGCCCTGGCAATTGAAACAAGTTGACGCTGACCGCTTGACAGGGAAGTCCCATTGCCGGAGATGACCGTATCGACCCCGTTTTCCAGCCTTGCCACAACAGGGCCGCAGTTTGCCAGCTCTATGATTTTTCCAAGCTCATCGTCGCTTAGCTCTTGTTTTCCGAACAGTATGTTGTCGCGCAGAGTGCCGGAAAACAGAAAAGGGTCCTGCATTACAAAGCCTATCTTTTTCCGCAGCTTTTGCAGCGGAATTTCGCTTATGTCAATCCCGTTTACAGTTATGTCCCCCCGTGTTGGCTCATAAAAACGCATGATGAGATTTGCTACAGTCGTTTTACCCGAACCGGTGGGACCGACAATGGCTGCTGTTTCCCCCTTCTTTACACTGAAGGAAACACCTTTCAGGACCGGCTCATCGCTGACATAGGAAAAATGAACGTCGTGGAACTCAATATTTTCTATCTGCAGGGGGGGGGACACCGGTGCGGCGGTTTTCTCATGCCCGTCCGGCATGTTTGTGCTCAGTATCTGGAAGATCCGCTCTGCCGAAGCCATGGCGTTTTGGGTTATGTTGTATTTTTCGGCTATGTCCCGTATGGGCCTGAAAAACATCTTTATATACGCTATAAAAGCCGCCAGTATCCCTATCGTGATGGCGCCCGAGAGCACTCCGCGTCCCCCGGTATATATAACAATGGCCAGCGCAACGGTCCCCAGCATCTCTATTATGGGCATGAAAACGGCAACCACATGGATCTGCCTGATACCGGCAAGGTAATACCCCATGTTGGCTGCGGAAAATTTTTTAAAGTTGCCGGCCTCCTGCGAAAAGATGTGCAGAATGCTTATACCCTCTATGGTTTCGGAAACTATCGAGTTTATTTCAGCTATCTTGATGCGCATCATCCTGAACGGTTTCCTTGCCGCGCCTGTGAAAAACACGGCCGCCAAAACGGCAACTGGAAGCACGGTGAAGCAGGCAAGAGCAAGGTGCGGAGAAATAAGGACAAGGGCGGTTGCCACACCCGCGACAAGGAATACGTCCTTGAAAAAAAAGGTGAGAACCGATGTGAACATTTCGTGCATATTCTGTATGTCGTTTGTGGTGCGGGTGACCAGCCTCCCCACAGGATTTTGAAGGAAAAAATCGACACATTGACTCTGAATATGCGAAAACACCTTCATTCTCAGGCTGTGCATTATTTTTTGGCCTGCGTATTCCATGATCATGACCTGAGCGAAGTTCAGCACAAACATGGCAAACGCAACGGCTACCACGAGTGCGGCGGCTGCTGCGGTTTTGCGGATGTCGTTTTTCCTTATCAGTGCTATCTCACCCACATTAAGCCTGCCCAGGTTTTCCCGGCTTATAAGAACGGTTTCCTTGTCATGCACCACAAACAGATCTTTATGCTTTTCGACTATTTCCCTTGCTGCCGGTCCTGAAATTCTTATGGGAATCATCGGCGTTTTGGGGCCGCTGCTTTCTCCGGTTGCAAAATATCGCGGTACCAGGTAGGAATCTATGGCCACCTTCGTAATATAGGGGATAGAAAGTTCCAGCAGTGTGACAGCCACAACGATCAGAATCGCCAGCATCAGAACCGGAACCTGGGGACGTATAAAAGGGTAAAGCCTGTAAAGCAGGGTTATGTCGCTCTGTTTTTGCAGCGGCTTCTCAACAAAGGATTCTGCAGCTATCGGAGGAACGTGGCTCATGGTTCGACCTCATCCAGCTTTTGCAGTTCCCATGCCCTTGAGTAGTACCCATTGCCTGAAGCAAGCTGTTCATGGGTTCCGGTCTCAGTGACACATCCGTTTTCCATGACAACCACGAGGTCGGAAAGGCGCGCTGCCGACAGCCTGTGGGACACCATAACCACAGTTTTTTGGCCGGCGCAGGACCGTAGCCCCTTGAGGATGCGGGCCGCGGTTCCGCTGTCCACCTGGCTGACCGGGTCATCTAAAACCAGTACAGGTGAATCATGGTAAAGTGCTCTTGCAAGAGCGACACGCTGCTTCTGGCCGCCTGAAAGAACTATACCCTTCTCACCGACGACAGTGTCAAACCCTTTTGGAAACCGTTGTATTGTATCGCAAAGAGCCGCGTTTCTGCATGCCTTGACAAGCCGTTCATCCGTGTCCGGCGTTGTTCTGTCAAAGGTTATGTTCTCTCTTATGGTGCCCGAGAACAGGAAAGGCTCCTGCGGCATTAAAGATATCGCACTGCGGAGATCTTTAATCTTCAGGCTCCTTATGTCGAAGCCGTCGATCCGTACTACACCTCTGTCAGGATCATAGAGCCTGGCCATAAGATTCACAAGCGTCGATTTTCCAGAGCCCGGGGGCCCGACGATACAGGTAGTCTTGCCGGCCGGCAGCTCCAGGTCTATTCCGCGCAGTACCGGGCCGTTACTGCCGGGATAGGAAAAGACTACTTCCCGGAAGGTTATCCGCCCCCGGGGATTGGAAAGCGGCCTTGCGTCAGGTGCTTCTTTTATTACCGGTTCGGCTTCCAGTATCTGGTTGATCCGGTCAAAAGAAGCTTTTCCCCTTTGTACCAGGTTGGTGACCCACCCCATGGCCATCATCGGCCATGTAAGAAGGCCAAGGTAGCTGATGAACGCTACAAAATCGCCCGGTGTGATAACCGTGGTTATGGTCTGTTTTCCTCCCCACAACAGTGTTATGGCAATGCTGACATTTGTAAAAAACAGCATCATCGGAAAAAACGTGCCTGTAACCCGTGTTAGCTGGAGGTTTTTTCTTATGTAGTTTTTGGATATAACCTCAAACTGGCGTGTCTCCTCCTCTTCCCTGCCAAAAGCCTTAATCACCCTGATCCCGGCAAATTTCTCGCGGGTCGTTTCGGTCATGTCGGAGAACGCAGCCTGCACTGAAAGATATGTCCTGTGCATGCGGCGGCTGAATATTTTCGTAAAAACAACAATCAGGGGCATCGGGAGCAGACTGTATAACGTCAGCCTCACGTTTATGTAAGCCATGAACCCTATAGCCGCGGTGCCGAGAAATATTGCGTCGGTGAGCGCTACAAGACCGAGTCCTGTGGCCATCCGGATATTGTTGATGTCGTTGGTGGCCCGCGCCATAAGGTCGCCCGTGCTTGTGGAGTCAAAACAGGCTGTGTCAAGCCTATGAATGTGAGAGACCAGCCTGGTGCGCAGCTCTTTTTCTATGTTCCTGGATGCGCCTATGAGGCACCTGCGCCAGATGTAACGAAAAGCCGCTATGGCTGTTCCCATTACAAGCAGCAGGAATACGTAGCGCAAAAGCCCGTAGGGTTCGATGCTCATCAGGGAAAGATCGTCTACAGCCCTTTTGACAATCCTGGGTATCAGGAGCTGAAGGATATCGACAATCACAAGGCTTAAAAATCCCGCCAGTATGACAGGAGCATTGTCGATGAAATATTCCCCGGCTCTTGCTTTTGGCACTGCTGTTAACCCTGTGTTTGGAATATATTAGCGACGATCAGGTTCTCATGATTATTTTAAAAGCCTGCCACTTCAGCCAAAAAATCAGGATAATACTATGCTCTGTCATTATCCGCAAGCAGTCGCCGATCCGGGCTCCATGACCTATGCAGCGTGGCTAAAGCCACGAATCTGTCAGCAACCAATCTGTGGATTTTTGGGAGTCCAATAACCCTTGACAACAATTATAGGGCTGGGCTAATTTACATTTTTTGAGTCTGTAAAAATCTGGATAAAAGGGCTTTGTTCGGCTGATGAAAATAATTATATGCGGCAAGGGAGGATCTGGTAAAAGCTCGGTTACGGCTGTTCTTGCAAGGGCTCTTGCAAAAGAAAAAATGGCCGTTCTCGTGGTGGACGCCGACGAGTCAAATTCCGGGCTTCACAGGCTGTTGGGTGTTGATCCGCCCATGAACCTGCTGGACCACCTTGGCGGTAAAAAAGCATTTAAGGAAAAGCTGAATTCTCCCCTTCCTGCCACGGACAGCCTTATCGGTGCCCCATCCATTTCAACAGATTCTCTCCCTAAAGAATGCGTGGCACAAAATGGGGCTGTAAGGCTGGTATCGGTGGGTAAAATACACGAGGCCGGAGAAGGATGCGCCTGTCCCATAGGTGTTCTGTCCAGAACCGTCCTGTCCAGGCTGGAGACGGGACAGAATGAGATCGTGCTTGTTGATACCGAGGCAGGCATAGAGCATTTCGGCAGGGGGCTGGACAAGGGGTGTGACATCATAATAGGCGTTATAGACCCATCGTTTGAATCCTTCGAGCTTGCAAAAAAAATAGAGCAGATGGCAAAATCCGTAGATGCTGACTGCTTTTTGATTTTAAACAAAACAGACAGCCAATCGGAAAAGATAATGGCCTCAAACGTAAAGAAAGAATCGGTTGTGGCATCTCTTCCCTTCAACGAAAATCTTTTCATGAAAAGCCTGAGAGGAGAGACTCTGGACACCGACATACCTGAAATTGCGCCGGTGTGTGAAATGATAAAAAAAAGATCGAGCAGGAGCATTCAATGTTAGACGCTGGCATGGTAAACGCTATTGTGTTGATGGCGGTCCTGGGTTGTATTATAGGGATCTGTCTTGCTATCGCATCACGGATATTCTACGTTTATGTCGACCCAAAAGTCGAGGCTGTTGAAAACGCGCTCCCCGGCGCCAACTGCGGCGGCTGTGGGTTCCCCGGCTGCTCTGCAAATGCGGAAGCCATAGTGGCCGGGAAATCAGCGCCAAACTCATGTGTAGCCGGCGGGCCTGAACTTGCTGAGACAATAGCGGCCCTTCTGGGGCTATCGATCGAAGCAAAGGAACCTGACATAGCAGAGCCAGGATGCACTTACAGTGTGAAGGAGGCGGCCCAAAAATTCATATACGAAGGCATTCAGGATTGCCGTGCTGCAGCGCTGATGCTTGGCGGGATGAAAACATGCGACATCGGGTGCCTGGGGCTTGGCACATGCGTGCGGGCATGTCCCTTTGGAGCCCTCTCGATGGGAAAGAACGGGCTGCCTGTAGTCGATCCGGAGGCATGCACGGGATGTGGAACATGTGAGCGTGTATGTCCAAAACATATAATAAAACTTTCGTCTGTGACGCGTCGTATATTGAGAGAATATACTACAGACGACTGCATAGCTCCCTGCCGCCGCGCGTGCCCGGCTGGCATAAACATCCCCGAATATATTCGCAAAATCGCACAAGGGGATTACAAGGGCTCACTCGCTGTTATAAAAGAAAGGCTACCCTTTCCAACCGTTATCGGAAGAATCTGCCCCCGCTTCTGTGAGTTTGAATGCAGACGAAATCTGGTGGATGAGCCTGTAGCCATCAACGGTCTTAAGAGATTCGTAGCCGACTTTGAAAAGAAAAACGAGCGTACAAGACCGTTTTGCGCACCTGAAACAGGCCGGAAAATCGCAATAATAGGCGGGGGGGTCGAAGGCTTGTCCGCCGCTTATTTTTCTGCGCGGCTGGGGCACTCCCCCTTGGTTATGGAAGCATCGGACGCGCTTGGCGGGCTTCTCAGAAAAGCAATAGCATCCGAACGCCTGCCCATGGAGGTCCTGGACTACGATATAGACGGCATACTCGACCTCGGCGTGGAAGCCAAAACGGGAAAGATCGGAGGCAGAGATTTCACGGTCGATTCACTGCTTGCGGACAATTTCAGAGCCGTACTGCTTGCAACCGGTGGCTGGGACAGCAGGCAGTGTTTCCCTGACCGTACGGCACTGCAATCGCCTATAGGGGGAATGTTTCTGCTTATCGATGCTCTGAAAAACAGAATCCCCCAATGCGGCCCCAGGGTAGCTATAATCGGAGGCGGCAATATCGCGGCCCAGGCGACTGAAGCATGTAAAGCGGCAGGGGCCGAATCAGTAACTTTTCTGCTACGTGAACACGGCCCGGAAGAGGCCGGTATAAACGGTGATCTCTCAGGGGCAGCCACGATATTCGACGCTTTGGTTGAAAGGTTTTATGGAGTCGGAAACTCGGTATCACAGGTCCAGTACAGATCAACTGTGACTGGAGAACCGAAGATGCTTGATGCGGATACTGTTATATTTGCGGCTGGCAGATTCCCGGAGCTTATCTTTGCGAGACAGGATGAAAACCAGGAAGGCCGGGAGACAGACGTGATTCCCGACCCTGTAAAGTGGCAGGCCATGCCACCATACAAGGAACCGTCCCTGGCCGATTGCCAGGGTCTGTTTGCAAAAGGAGAACCACTGTCCGATATGGAAGCAGCCATAAAAGCCATAAATGCGGGCAGAAGAGCGGCCGCTTCGATCCACATGCTCATGTACGGGGATCCTATGCAGCTTCCGGAAAATGTACTTAGCCAAAACTCGGTTTTTCAGACTGTCACCAAGGTTCACGGGGTTGAATCGAAACCCAGGAACATAATGCCTCGGGCAAGCAGCACGCAACTTGAAGCCGGAATGGAGCTGGAAACCGGTTTCACGGAAAAAACAGCACGGGACGAGGCTGCAAGGTGTCTGGAATGCGGTATAATATGCTACAAACACAGGGCCGCATAACCGCTTCTGTCCTTCGGAAATACCATACCCGGCAATCTTTGGCTGAAAATAAAATCAGCTTGTAACACAAAGGCCAAGAGGCCGCCCCGGGTGGGAAAAAAGAGGTCGTAATGGCAACAGAAGAAGGTATCGTTACAAGTGTATCAGGGGCAACCGCATGGATAAAGACCAAACGGTCAGATGCATGCGACCACTGCTCGTCAAAAGACTCCTGCAAAACCCTGGGTGGCGGCGGCGAGATGGCCGTTGAAGTAATAAACCGGGTCGGCGCCAAGCCGGGTGATCACGTGGTAGTGAATTTTAAAACATCGTCGTTGCTGAAGGCCACATTCCTCATATACGTTTTACCAATCCTTTGCCTGATGGCTGGCGCAGGAATCGGCGTAAAACTCTCGGAAACGGTTCTGCTGTCGATGGACAGGTCGGTGCTTTCTGCCATAACAGGATTCGGGGCCTTTGCCATAGCACTTGGGGGCGTTAGAATATGGGGCAACCGCATGGCAAAAAAGGAATCCTACAGGCCGTCAATAATACGCATAAAGCCCTCCAGGAAAGAGGAGACAAAAGAAGAATCCGATTATCCTGAAGGATAATAAAACCTCTGCCCCTGGTAGTTTCTTACCACTAACATGCCGTTTTTATCCTGCTCGACATACCCGGGGCAAAGCGGAACCTTGCCGCCCCCGCCGGGCAGGTCGAGCATGTAGCGCGGAATTGCGACGCCCGGCAGCCGTCCCTGCAGCCTTCGCATTATCTCCAACCCTTTTGTAACCGGCACCCGAAAATGACCGGTCCCCTTTACAGGATCGGGATGATGCAGGTAATAAGGCCTTACCCGGATATGCAGCAACTCCATCAACAGGGCTTCCATGGTTTCAAAAGAATCGTTAACCCCCTTCAGCAGGACCGTCTGGCTGCCCAGCGGTATGCCTGCATCAGCAAGCATTGCGCAGGCTTCTGCGGCACGGGCTGTAATCTCATTTGGATGGTTTGCGTGTATGTTCAAATACAGGGGATGAAACCTGCGCAGAATAGACACAAGGTCCCCGGTAATACGCTGCGGAAGAGCCACCGGAACCCTGCTGTGAATCCGGATGGTCCTGACATGTGGAATCGACGAGACCCGTTTTAAAATGTCACACAGCCTGTCATCCTCAAGCATTAGAGGATCTCCGCCGGACAGTATCACCTCCCTGATCGCCCTGGCAGACCTGATATAGCAAACAGCATTTTCAATATCGGCGTCCGAAAGGACCGGGCCTTTTCCCGCCATACGCTTTCGCAGGCAAAACCTGCAAAGCACCGGGCAAATCCCGGAAACCAGGAAAACCACACGGTCGGGGTATCGGTGGATAAGGCCGGGAACCGCACTCTGCTCCTCTTCGGCCAGCGGGTCATCCTCAGGCAGGTCATCGTCCAACTCCATTGCGTCCGGCACGACCTGGCGCCAAAGAGGATCTTCCGCTTTTTTTATGAGGGAAAGAAAAAACCGGTTGATAAACATGGGATAACTTGCACAAACGCGGTCGCGCATTTGTGCATCAACACGAATATGTTCAGGAAGGAGAGAGACAGATGTTACACCATCCGCCATGTGGGACCGCCATTCAGATCTGTTTATAACGCTTTTCACGCTTGTACTCCGGCTTGCTATTTGTCATATTTTATGCCACCATCATCCTTCCCTGGAAGGCTTGTTTTTAATGTTTAACCGGTCAACGACAGGTTGTAAATGAAAAACAGGTGCGAATGGGCGGGCAACGATCCCGACTATATTGCATACCATGACAATGAATGGGGCGTCCCGCTTCACGACGATACAAGGCTTTTTGAACTTCTCGTACTGGAAGGAGCCCAGGCCGGGCTTAGCTGGATCACCATACTAAAGAAACGCAGTGCATACAGGCTGGCGTTTGACGGTTTTGCCCCGGAAAAGGTTGCCCGTTACGATGACCCAAAAATCAACATGCTGATGGCTAACAGCGGTATCGTGAGAAACCGGCGCAAAATCGTTTCAGCAGTCCAAAATGCGCGTGCGCTGCTGGATGTACGCAGGGAGTTCGGCTCTTTTGATGCCTACGTATGGTCGTTTGTCGATGGGAAACAGATAACCAACAGGTGGAAAAGTGTCCGGGACATACCAGCCAAAACAAAAATCTCGGTTGCAATGAGCAAGGACATGAAAAAACGTGGATTTACTTTCACAGGGCCTGTAATATGTTACTCTTTTATGCAGGCTGCGGGACTTGTCAATGATCATGTTACAGGGTGTTTCAGGCACCGCGAAATCAGCGAAATGGCAGGGAGAAAAAAATGATAGCCAATGCGGAAGACCAGAACGTCGGTTTTATATCAACCCGATTCGCAGGGACGGACGGAGTAACCCTTGAGACCTGGAAATGGGCCGATGTTTTCAAAAAAGCCACCCCGAGATCATGGATATTTTTGAGAACTGCTTTGGTGTCAAGGTAAGGGGGCGGTACATAACCCAGAAAATTCACAAAATCAAGGAAGAGATAAAGGACCATCTGTACAAGTTTCTGGAACGGTTCGATCTTGATCTTCTGGTCGTTGAAAATGCTCTGGCAATCCCCTTGAACATACCCCTCGGTGTCGGGCTTGCCGAGCTTATATCCGAAATAGGGATTCCAACAATAGGACATCACCACGATTTTTTCTGGGAACGGGACCGGTTTCTCTCAAACTCGGCGTGGGATTATCTGAACATGGCTTTTCCACCGCACCTGCCACCAATAAGAAGTGTAGTGATAAACTCTTCGGCAGGGAACCAGCTGAGTCTGCGCACGGGGATTTCATCCACAATCATTCCAAACGTTATGGATTTTGAAAATTCCCCTCCCCCACCCGACGAATATACGCTAACAGTAAAAAAGGATCTGGGCATAGAAGAAGACGAGCTTTTGATACTTCAGCCAACCAGGGTTGTGAAACGCAAGGGCATCGAACACGCGATAGAACTGGTCAGCCGCCTGGGCAGGAAGGCAAAGCTTGTCATATCCCATTCCGTAAGCGATGAAGGTCTGGAATACTATGAACGTATAAAAGACTTTGCGCAAAGACTGGGAGTAACAGCACTGTTTATAGCAGATATTGTAAACGACAAGCGGGGAACCACACCGGACGGCAGAAAAAAATACTCGCTTGCTGACATCTACCCATACGCCGATCTTGTAACATATCCATCCAACTTCGAGGGATTCGGAAACGCTTTTCTGGAGGCCATATATTTCAAAAAACCGATAGTTGTAAACCGCTACTCGATCTACACAACCGACATAAAGCCCAAGGGATTCTCGGTAATAGAAATCGACGGGTTCGTAACGCAAAAAGCGGTGGAACATACGCTAAAAGTTTTAGACGACAGGCAATACCGTGAAAACATGGTAAACCGCAACTACGAGATAGCCAAGAAACACTACTCCTCTTCGGTACTCCACCAGAAGCTGAGAAACATAATCACCGACTGCCTCGGCTACCAGTTCTGAGCAAACGGCAGTATGGTTTAGGTTGTATTGCGATTTATCTTTTTGCAAAAAAAAATACGGACAAAATCTGTGTCCAGTCTGTTTGTTCCTGTAAACAGAATAGGGATAGATTGAGGAGCCACATACAATATCTGCAATCGGACTGACACGATATGATTCAGGAAATTGCAATAAAAAATTTTGCCATCATTGACGATCTCAGGATCAGGTTCGACAAGGGCCTTACCATACTGAGCGGTGAGACCGGTGCCGGCAAATCCATAATAATAAACGCGGTAAACCTTCTGCTCGGTTCAAGGGCAAGCGCAACCCTTATAAGAACCGGAGAAAAATCGGCCGAGGTCGAGGCTGTATTCCTTGTGGGCCAAAACACACAACCGGCATCACGACTGAAGCACCATGGTTACGAACCGGACGAACAGATTGTAGTAAAACGAATCATATCAAGCACAAATCACAACAGGATTTACATAAACGGCAGCCTGGCAACCATGCAGGTGCTTGCAGACATAACCGGAAACCTTGCAAGCATCTCCGGCCAGCATGCCCACCAGCAGCTTTTAAACGAGGATATCCACCTTCTGCTGCTTGACGCCTTTGCCGGTCTGTCAGGCCTCAGGGAAAAGGTTGCATCTTCGTTTAACAAACTGCTTCCGATGCTGCACCAGCGCCGGCAACTCTTGGAGCTCCAGGCCGACCACGCACGCCGCAGGGAGCTGCTTGAGTTTCAAAGAGACGAGATCGAAAAGGCCCGGGTTGCCGAGGGAGAAGACGAAAAACTCGAACGGGAAAGAAAAAGGCTTAAAAACGCAAGAGAGCTTTACGCGCTGGTTTACGAATCTGTTGAAACCCTGTATGACGCAAACGGATCGATTATCGAGCAGTTTGCCGCAATACGCGGAAATCTTGAAAAAGCGCTAAACATCGACGACACGCTTGGAAAACAGCTAAACACAATATCGGAAATGGAAGCAGGCGCTGCCGACCTGGCTGGAGAGCTGCGTGGATTCCTGAGCGGCCTGGAGCTTGATGAAACCTCACTGGAACAGGTGGAGGAACGCCTGGACACACTCACACGGCTTAAAAAAAAATATGGCAGTACCCTTGCCGACGTAATTTCCCGGCTTGAAAAAATAAAGCAAGAGCTGGCCGGTCTTGAAAACCTCTCTGAGCAGATAGATGACCTGGAAAAAAAAATATCCAAAAAACGCGATGAACTTTCCCGTGTAGCTGTGGAACTTTCGGGGAAACGGCAAAAAGCCGGCGTGTCATTTGCCCGCTCGATGGAAAAGGAACTGTCGGAGCTGAAAATGGAGGGCACCAAATTTGATGTGGTGTTTTCTCACACCCCGGCCGGTGAAAACACAAATCCCTATCTTGTTGCAGACGGAAAAGTCATAACGGAATCCGGCATAGACAAAATATCCTTCCACATGACTCCAAACGTGGGGGAAGAGCCAAAACCGCTTGCAAGCATTGCGTCAGGAGGAGAACTTTCAAGAGTGGTCCTTGCAATCAAGGCGCTCTTAGCCGGCAAGGAGTCTGTCGAAACCCTGATATTCGACGAGGTCGATGCAGGCATAGGCGGAGAAACCGCAGAGGTGGTCGGCAGGAAACTCGCCGCCCTTTCCCGCTTTCACCAGACGATTTGCATAACCCACCTTCCGCAGATAGCAAAATTCGATCATCACTACCGGATCGAAAAGCATGTGGAATCGGGACGCACAACCACCAAAATAACAAGGCTGGATGAAGAAAACCGCGTGCTGGAGATCGCACGGATGACAGGCGGCAAAAAAATCACGGAAAAAACATTGGCGCACGCCAGGGAGATGCTGGAAAACGTAAAACCGCTAAAGGACAAACAACCGGTTCGGCGTAAAACATAGGGCAAAAGCCCTTACGGCTTGACCATATGATTCAAGGGGCCACTTCCCCTGCCGATTCCCGGCGCCCCGGCAATAGCCCTTGTTATATAGGCCTTGGCCCGTTTCGCTGCCTCGAAAAAGCTCATGCCTGTCGTCATGTTGGCAGCCAGTGCCGACGAAAAAGTACAGCCCGTTCCATGGGTATTGCGCGTTTCTATCCTTGGCGAGCTCACGGTCTCAAATTCCGTGCCGTCAAAAAGAAGGTCCACCGCATCATAGCCCTCAAGATGACCGCCCTTTATAACTGCTCCGCCTGCACCAAGCTCCAGCATGCGCATCGCAGCCTTTTTCATATCCTCCACCGTCTTTACAGGAAAGCCACACAAAAACTGGGCTTCATGGATGTTCGGCGTAACCACACGGGCAAGCGGGAACAGCCGTTTCACAAGGGCTTCCCTTGCATCCTCTTTTAACAGGGGATACCCGCTCTTTGAAATCATAACAGGGTCAAGCACCACAGGCGGCAGCGATCTTCCATCAAGAGCGCAGAAAATTGCCTCGATAAGCGGAACACTTGAAACCATTCCTATTTTCACAGCGTCAATTTCTATATCTTCAAACAAACAGCTTATCTGACCGGAAACTATACCGGGCTCTATCTCCTGTATGTCATAAACCTTCAGAGTGTTTTGAACCGTAACAGCGGTTATGACGCTCATGCCAAACACGCCGTGCGCGTGAAAGGTTTTGATGTCTGCCTGGATTCCGGCTCCTCCGGACGGGTCAGACCCAGCAATTGTAAGGGCTACGCGCATTTAAAGTCTCCTGCCACTTGAGTTGATATTCTATATATACCCAGGGTGCCTGAAATACCTGTAATGTTATGCTTTAAAATAGCTGTTTATGTAATGGACGATACCATGGTTGACACAAAAATTTCATATTTTTTTAATCTTATAAACGAACAAGCCCTGTTGCCAGTCAAAAAAGCATCCTATCCTGCCTGGTGGCATCCTGCGGCACGCGGCAGGTCAAAACCAAAAACACTCCATGGCCTTGACCAGAAAAAATGGATGATTATTGTTTTTTTAAAAAAGCCACAAAAACTAAAACAACAAAACAAAAAAAGGAGGCATGTCATGAACAGCTTAATGCCGTCAATCATAGAAAACATCTGGGAGCCTGTTGCAAACAACGGAATCGGAAAGATGATTGAGGAGTTCTGGGAAGGGGCTGGTTTGCCAACAATATTGGGAAGGGAAGAGGCATGGTATCCTGCGATAGATCTTTCTGAAACCGATAACGAGTATATCGTAAAGGCTGAACTTCCGGGTGTAGGCAAGGATGAGATCGAAATCTCAATGACAGATGGAATCCTTACGATAAGAGGAGAGAAAAAGCAGGAAAAAGAGGAGAAAAAGGAAAACTATCACTTTGCCGAAAGGTGGTATGGCAAATTCAGCAGGACACTGGGCCTTCCGCCTGACGCCGATCCTGAAAAAGCGGACGCCCTGTTTGACAACGGCGTTTTGAAAATAACCGTTCCAAAGGCTGAAAACGCAAGGCCCAAAAAGATAAAGATATCCTAAATTAGTGCCCATCCAAAAATACCAAAATTGAGGCCGGACAGGCGGCGCGTTTATGAGTGATTTTTGTCATTCCCAAAAAATGGGAACAAAAACGATCTGAATCAATCACCCGCGTTCGACAGTTGTAGGCCAAATTACGTTTCCAAATGGGGTCTCCCCGACCGTAAGTACCGGAAATTCCTACATCCGTCCTTTTGTCGACCAAAGAAA
>MZGQ01000033.1 GCA_002085115.1 Desulfococcus sp. 4484_241 | reverse complement strand
GGGATATATTGAATATTAATATGGTATCATTGTAAGGCACGGCCAATACAGATGTCCGGCCCCAATGATTCTTGGTGCGAGAGGGGAGACTTGAACTCCCACTCTGTCTCCAGAGCTGGATCCTAAGTCCAGTGCGTCTACCAATTCCGCCACTCTCGCATCCTTAAAAACAAATCCGACTCGACCTTCAAAGACGCCTGTCTTAGTGTGTTTTTTTCAATGCGCCTTATCAGGTGTTTTGTTATAATTTGTAAAAAATGGTTTTATAAAACCACGACTACAGGCTGGAAGTTTTGCAAATTTTCGATGCCTGGCGTATATATCATCCGTGTATATTTGTTTTACAAAAAATGCACAAACTGTTATATCACGTTTATTTAAAGCCCTTTTTAAGGCCGGAAATTTTCACCAAACATGGTGGGCCGTGTTTATCCGAATGACATTTTGTTTTATCATGTCCGAAACAACCTGGCACCGGCGTTGAAGGTTGCGCTTTATGTTTGCGCCGGACAAAAACACTGGCTGCCCTGAATTTCACCCTATGTAAAGTTTGAATACTCTAAAATCAACCGGTATTTATGTCAAGCTAAAAAGAGAGTATCAGGAGACCCTGTTTATGATTGTAACATCCGGATTCAGCCCTCGAACTTTTTTTAAGCTGTTATCTGTGACTGCATGTGTCTTTGCCCTGGCTGCCTTGCCTTGTTTTGTTAAAGTTGGCATGGCCGGAAGGGAACATTATAAGGATAATAACAGAACCGTTATAATAGATCCGGGCCATGGAGGCAGGGAGATCGGCGCAAAAGGTCCGGGGGGCTTTGCTGAAAAGGACGTCACACTTGCCCTTGCCCGTATGGTGGCATCATCCCTTCCCCCCCGGTACCATGCTGTATTGACACGTACCGGAGACTATAACATTGACATTGCCGACAGGGCCGCCATGGCTAACCGGGTCGGGGCAACCCTTTATATAAGCATACATGCCGGCGGCGGGTTCTCTCCTGCTGCCAATGGTGTAATAATATTCTATCCAGGCCCGGCGACCAGACCAAGGAGTGCTTCTGCGTCATTTTCTACCGGGAACATAGCTGATACGGGGCCATTGACATGGGACCGGGTTTACGAGAGGCATCTTCGGCAAAGCCGCTACATGGCAACCCTGGCAAAAAAAGCACTTGAACCGCTGGCCGGCGCCGATGGTTTTACAGTTGTAAAACAGGCGTGTCTTGCCCAGCTTGAGGGAATGGACATGCCTGCCATACTGGTAGAGCTGGATTCGGTTGCAAACCCTGCGGTTGAAGCTCGTTTGGAAGATCCGGGGTATCTTTCTGCCGTCGCAACTGCAATAAGTTCTGCGATAAACCATTTTTTGCAACAGATTACTGAACCGGAGCTCCGTTATTGATTTGGCAGGAGTTTTTCCGTCGGGTTTTTAACAAATAAAGGCCCAGGTTTTATGATTCCTTTTTTAGTTTTTTATCCACCCGTAATGTTTTGGGGATAAAACCATGCTTGCATGTTGTCATATGTTGTGATAAAAGCAATTCCTTCTTTCCTGTAAAGGATTGAAGTGTCATCTTTGCTTCGGGGCGTAGCGCAGCCTGGTAGCGCACCTGCTTTGGGAGCAGGGAGTCGCAGGTTCAAATCCTGCCGCCCCGACCAGATAAAGTTTTAAACCGCAGCAGCCGGGGATACCCGACATGAGTTTGAGGACACAAATGGGGTTCCCGATGGGGCAGCCGGGTACTGTTTTTTTGAGGTATTTGATACCGTAAGTTAATTGGGGCGGATACACGCGGTGCGGACGGCCGTCCTGCCACCTTCTTCTCTTCATTCACAGTCAAATATTATAACCGCGCGAACGATTAGTCCACGGGCATCAATGCCTTGCTGCTATTCCGGCTTGCCTTCAATAGTGAAGTGCCGGTCAAGGCGCATGGTTTTAAAAAGGTTAAACAGATTTTTATTGGCGTTGACTACCTTCAACGCCCCTTCCGATTTTATGAGCGAGTTATGAACGGCTATCATCACGCCGATTCCGACTGAATCGACCATCTCAACACCATCCATGTCGATCGTTATAATTCCGGGATTTTCACGTACCAGTTCATGCAATTCGGCCCTGAACTCGTCTGCCATAGACGCAACGATATTTCTTCCGGGTTTTACTATTATTTCGTTTCCCCTTCGTGTTATTTCGCTTTTTCCCATATCATACTCCATTCTGTACAGCTTTCAGGCCAGATCCTTGTTAAATATTGCCTGCCATTTTACTGTTTAATGTCCCGGTTCTGGAGAGAGGCCCGTTAATATCCAAGGTAATTTACCACGCCCCATGAAAAGGTCAATCATAAAAACAGGACACGCACTAACCGGTTTTAATTAAAAGCCCATACAAACTTATTTGCCCGGCACCTGGGTTACAGGGCCGGTTCTTCGGCCTTTTCTCCTGCATTTTGCATAAAAACCCTGATCTGCTTTGCAAACTGGTCGGTGGACTGCGTGTCAAGCGCCCAGAAGTTGTAGGTTTTCTCATATTGAAGCGAGGCATCCACCACATAGCTGGATGGATACACAAAAACAGGCATGCTGGTCTTTTTTAAATTTTTGCAGATTCTGGAAAGGCCGGACATAATAGCCGACTGAGGAAGTCCCTTTGGCTCTATTACAAACACCTTGACACAACTGGTGAGGTCGGCCATGTTCAGGCCTATGTCGGAGCTGTTTATCATGAACATGACTTTTATCTGCCCCTTTATCTTGAGTGAAAGCAGATAACGCTTGCGCTGGAAACCGAGCTGCAGATACTCGTTTGATAACTTCTTGATGCTGCTCGAACCAGGGGCCAAATCAAGAGCATGAATCATGAGACCGCCGGATTTATGTTCGTAAAAACTTTCAAGGACCGACAGATCCTCATGGGTCGTGCTTGCCAGGTAATAGCCGTCCGGCAGTGATGTGCTGTTTTCCGGTCTCCTTTTGTAACGCAAGTATGCCAGCTGGTCTATTGAGCATCCCTTGGGGCTCTGTGTGTTTCTTGCTATGCTTCCGAAAACCGATATTGAGAATTTGTCGTTCGAGTCGTAATAGGTGATCAGGTAGTCCAGGTTGGCCGATGCAAACGTGTATGATTCATAGACGTACCTTGCCACATGGTTCAGGAGAGACAGGCTCTGGTTTAGCCTTGGTATCGTGTTTTTGGATGAATGCAGCCCCAGGATCCATGATTTTTCGTAGAACCTGAGCATTGAAAGATGCCCGAGTATCTGGCCCTTGTCCTGGTATATGAAGTGCCTTGCGATATGAGGATTTCGTGTGTATAGATTTTCGTAAGTTTTTTTGATCTTCTCTTTGTCCTTATGCATCAATTCATAATTGTCAGAGTGTATGACCCCGTTTCGGAAAAAAAATTCCCAAAGCGAGTCCATGTCCACAGAGTCGCAAAGGTAGGAGTTCCCGTCCTCGGCCTGGCCCAGCATCGCAAGCAGGTTCATGTGGTCGTTCATATCCATGTCCAGGATAGTTATGCCACACTTTACCGACCGTTTGTCCGTAGAGTCGGGATTGCTGTAGATGACCTGCCCCCGACATCTCAGAGTGAAGTTGTTTGCAAATTTAAGGGTTGTTTCGGGGGTAACAAGGCCGGGGATAAGCATGGCATCCTCTTCCCCCTCCTCGACAGAGAAGCCGGAACCGGATATATCCAGGATTTTAAGTTGTATGTTTTTCCCTGTCAGGGGGTGTTTAATCACAACATCAGGAGATGGAACAAGCTTCTGGCGTGCACTGCGGAATTCAGTCGGTTTGAACCGCTGTATCTCAAAATTCAGGGGTTCGAGCACGATATGCCGGTACTCCTTGTCTCCGCTCTGTTTGAATATTCTGCATTCCCCCGAATACACGGTATCTTTGCCTGAGTAAAAAATAAGGTTCACCTTGGCTTCAGAGTTTATCCATTTAAAGGTGGGGGAAACTTTGCCGATCAGCTTGATGTGAAAGGCCATCGTGCTAAAATCAAGGAGGGTGCCGCGGTAAACGACTCCGTTTTGAACCATCCGGACGTCAATCCCGTGGCAATCGTACCGTTTGACTCTTCTTTTGTTTACTTCGTTGTACTGCGCGGGCAGCTTGAGAACTATACGTTTCTTGCTGGCACTGATGATTTGGGGTTTTACCACAAGGACCTTGTTGTCGTCCGGCACAAGAACCTCGCTTATCCGGTAGTTTTGGAACACCGGGATAAGGTCAGATATATCGGTCCACAAGCATTCCAGCCGTTTATCCTTGCATGGCATTGGCAACACATGCTTGGTCACCTTGTTGTCATACTTTTTGTGGTGAAAATTTATGAGGATGGTTTCGTCGCGAAAGTTTATGTAATTCAACCTGTCGATCAGGTATTTGATTTTGCCGCTTTTTTTCCCGGCAGAGGCATCGGTCTTTTCGTTCAGGCTTATCAGCTTGGATTCGGGCGAAACCTTAAGCCTGCTGGTTACCGAAGGATTCGGGAATACTTTGACCTTCTTTGTTTTTTCACTGCCTACCGGCTTGTAAATTATATGCCGTTTCCCTGCTGGTTCCATAATATTACCTGGTCCCTGGTACTTTGTGACATGATACTGAGGATAGAATTTTCTTATAACTTGCTATCATAATTATTATACCAGGAGCGAAACAAAACATCAATGGCATAAAGGCAGCACAACATTTGTGGCGTGTGCCGTCCGGGGAAAGGCTTTACGCCAGGTGTTTCATCGTTATTTCAGGTAATGTCAAGCGGTCTCTCTTGCATGACCAATGAAAGAACCTTAAAAAAGCATTTCACCAATAAATGGCAGGATCAGCCGTGAAGTATGTTTGCCATAAGCGGAAGCGCCGCAAACGTTCCGATCGCACTTCCAAGGTTTACAAACACTACCACAAGCAGGATTCTTGTAACCCTGTTTTTCCAGAAGCCTTTTACAGAAGTTATGTCATTGGCAAGGTCTTCCAGATCTCCGACAGTGGGACGCCTGAGCAGTGTCTCCACTATTCCTGCCACCCATCCTGCTCCTACCAGAGGATTTATCGATGTGATCGGAGCAGCAACAGCGGCTGAAAGTATAGTGATTGGGTGTGCAAATGACGCCATGGCTCCAATACCCGCCAGGGTGCTGTTGGCAAGTATCCACAGACCGATCATATGTACACCGGCGTCAACGCCTCCCAGCATAAACCCAAGGCAAAACACTGCGACAATCAGGGCAGGTATGCTCCACTTCACCATCACATGGCCTATGCCCCGCGGGGGAAGAGCTTTGAGCGATTCGACATCTATACTGCTGTCCCAGTAGCGACATATCCCTGCCATGTGCCCTGCCCCGACTACAGCCACTACTCTTTGCCCTGGTGCGTTACGTATGGAGTGGGCAAGGTATTGGTCTCTCTCGTCTATGAGTATTTTGCGCAATACTGGATGTGATGCCTCAAACTCGGCAAGCACAGCCTGAAGCATATCCTCCTGCTTGAGTTTTTCGACATCCTCTTCGGTTATATCGTCTGCCCCAAGGATAGAGGCGATGGCGTGGACCATCAGCTTCAGTTTTCCCCATAGCCCCATTGACCGCCATGCACGGGCCAGTGTGATGCGTATCTCCCTGTCGGCCAGATTCAGCTCGGCATTCTCCTGTTGTGCTGCTGTGATCGCGTTTAGCATGTCCTGTCCAGGAGTTGTTCCCAATTTTTCCGCTATTTTTTTCTGGAAGGCGGCAAGAAGAAGATTGGCCAGTACCTGGAAAGTTTTCTTTTCCCGGATCACCTTCAGTATATCCATTTCACGCCACCGGTTCCGATTCATTATCGCCTGGAACCTTGGCTGACAAAGCTCTACGCATACCGTATCGGGCTTATATTCCTGTATGGTTTTTGCAACCAGTTCCGCGCTTTGCCTTGATACATGGGCAGTGCCTATAAGAAGGACTTCCTTGCCATCGGCGTGAAGTGTGATGGTTTTTTCGCTGTTGCCAATCATTTGCTTTATGTGTTAAATTATCAATCCGATTCTAGCCCGGATATACCTATTTTAACGTCGTGTCAAGACGGATTTCGGGACAGTGCGATTATCCGCCTGTTTGGAGCAAAGAATAACAAAAGTTTGCGAAAAAAATAAAATGCCATCACAAGAACCCATTGAAGACAGCGGTGGAGGTTTTCTGATAACTTCCGAGCCGTTTTACCTGCCTTCCGCCAACGAGATCGATCTGTTCGAGGCCGCATACGGCGCAAAACTGCCGGTAATGCTCAAAGGGCCGACAGGATGCGGTAAAACACGATTCGTGCAGTACATGGCTTACCGGCTCGGCCGTCCCCTTGTTACCGTGGCCTGCCACGAGGATCTTTTTGCATCAGACCTGGTAGGCCGCTACATTCTTCAAAACGATGAAACGGTCTGGCGGGATGGCCCCCTTGCGGCTGCCGTGCGCATGGGAGCAATATGTTATTTCGACGAAATTGTCGAGGCCCGCAAGGACACAACCGTTGTTATACATCCGCTTACAGATGATCGCCGTACTCTTTACCTTGAGAGGAAGGGAGAGGTTATAAACGCCCACCCGGATTTTCTGCTTGTGATATCGTACAATCCCGGGTACCAGTCCGTGTTAAAGGATATAAAACAGAGCACCCGGCAGCGGTTCGTTGCGCTTGAATTCGATTACCCCGGGATTGAGAACGAGACGGCTATCATTCAAAAGGAGACCGGCATTGATGCTGATACGGCAAGCAAACTCGTAAAACTGGGCAGGAAGATCCGCAATATACGGGAACATGGCCTGACAGAAGGCGCCAGTACCCGTCTGCTTGTCTATGCAGCAAGACTTATAAAGGCTTTTTGCTTTTGCTCATAATCAGGCAGATTCTGGAGGTGCAAGTCCACCTGCAAACCGCAAAGAGTCAGGGGAACGGGGGCAAGATGAACAACGATGTGTCGCTGTTTGAGCGATTGAGGGAAAACGAGGAGATTGCAAAAAAATTCTACGAAGTCGAAAAGAGAATACTTTCCATTCTGAGTTTCAAAGACCTTTTCGATGCCCTGATGACAGAGATAAAAAAGCAGTTCAACATTCCCTATATATGGATATCCATCATAAAAAACAGTGAGGCTCACCGGCTCATAGAATCGATGGCCGACCTTGATGAAGAGCTGACAGAGAGCATAAATATAATAGACAAAAGCTCCTTTTTCGCATTAACCGGCCGCCAGACAGAACCTATACTGGCAAACGACGGGCTCAAGCCCTACTTCAGAATGTTCCCACAACAGAGGCACTACCTTGTAAAATCTATCGCCATAGCGCCGATAACCATGGACGGTGAAATCATAGGAAGCCTCAACCAGGGAGACTCGGTGCAAACACGGTTTGAACCCGGAATGGACACATCGCTGCTGGAACAGCTTGCCACAAAAGTTTCTCTGTGTCTTTCCAATGTTGCGGCCCACGAAAAACTCAAGTTCCTTGCATTTCACGACCCTCTCACCGGTCTTCTGAACCGGCGTGTCATGGAAACCGCCCTGAACAGGGAAGTAAACAGGGCAAAACGTTACAGCGAACCGCTTTCAGTAGCGTTCCTGGATCTGGACTATTTCAAAAGCATCAACGACACCTATGGGCATGAGACGGGTGACATGGTCCTCAAACATATCGCTGACAACATCATCGCTTCCTGCCGATCCACCGATATAGTAGCCAGGTTCGCGGGAGATGAATTTGTCATAATACTTCCTGAAACGGACATGGAGCATGCAAAACATCTGCTTGACCGGGTGAAAAAAAAGATGGATGACACCCCATTTGAAGGAAAAGAGATAACCATACCTGTTTCAGTAAGCTTCGGTATAGCATCGATAGAGGATTTTGACAACGAAAGCTGTACCCCACAGGCTCTGTTAAAAAAGGCAGATGAACGGTTGTACGTAAAAAAAGAGGCGCGCAACAAAAAATAGCCCGCGGCTCATCAACTCACACAAAACCTTGCATACAGAAATTATACGGATTTATTATTCGGTCTCCGGTTTCTTCTCCTCGTCGTCCGAACCGCTTGAATCGCCGGAGGCATCTTCTTCAGAATCAGAGGCTTTCTCTTCTGTCTCGCTTCCTGCGGCTTGAGGTGGTTCTTCTGTTGATTCCTCTTTAACGTCAGTCCGGGTTTGGGCATCCATCTTCTCTTCAGGTGCCGCAGAAGCATCTTCATCGGCCGAAACCGGTTTGGGACTCTCTGTTTCCCGGGACGAAACGGTTGGCTCGCCTTTACCTTCTGTCTCAGCAGCAGAAGTGGCCGGAGCTTCCTTGTGAGGCGTTGCTTTTGCCTTTTTCTTTTTCTTCGGCTGTGATGAAAACGACACGAGCTCCACCAGTGTTATAGGCGCCGCGTCACCGGGCCTTCTGCCAAGCTTTGTCAGGCGGGTGTAACCGCCTTCTCTTGAGCCGAACTTTTCAGCGGCCTCGGCAAAAAGCTTATGGACCACTTCCTTCTCGCGGACAATGGCCAGGGCCTGACGCCGGGCGTGCAGGTCTCCCCGCTTTGCCAGTGTTATGATATGATCGGCCCATCTTCTCAACTCCTTGGCCTTGGCATCGGTAGTACGTATCCTTTCATGCTTCAGCAGGGAGGTAACCATGTTACGGAACATGGCGTTCCTGTGACTACCTGTCCTGCCAAGCTTAACACCACTCTTATGATGTCTCATCGGTCGACCTACTCCTCTTTCTCACTGCTGTCTTCCTCCGGCGGCACAAACCCCTCCAGGTCCATGCCCAGGGAAAGCCCCATATCAGCCAGCAGTTCCTTTATCTCGTTTAACGATTTTCTTCCGAAATTCTTTGTCTTTAACATCTCAGCCTCGGTCTTCTGAACCAGCTGGTAAATCTTCTCTATCTTCGCATTCTTAAGGCAGTTGGCACTTCTCACCGACAGTTCCAGTTCATTAACACTCCGGTAGAGATTCTCATTAAATTTTTTCCCGCTTTGCTCCCCCCCCTTGGCCTTGCGTTCAGGCTCCTTGCTTTCATCAAAATTGATGAAAACCGTCATCTGCTCCTTCAATATCTTTGCTGCGAACGCTATGGCATCTTCAGGCATCACGCTGCCGTCAGTCCAGACCTCCAGCGTAAGCTTGTCATAATCGGTCTCCTGCTTAACCCTGGAATTACCGACAACATAATTTACCCGTCTTATGGGAGAAAACACAGCGTCTATGGGGATGGTTCCAATTGGCGCATCCTCATCCCTGTTTGCCTCTGCCAGGGAGTATCCCCGGCCCACCTTGACTGTCATCTCCATCTTGAGTTTTGCGCCTTCTGAGAGTGTAGCAATATGGGCGTCAGGGTTTAAAATCTCGACCTTTCCATCGCCACTCACAATATCCGCCGCCGTAACCTCGCAAGGCCCTTCTGCGTCTACATATATAAGCCTGGGATCGGCGGTACTGGTTTTCAGCCTCACTTCTTTAAGATTCAGTATTATTTCAGACACATCCTCAAGCACACCGTCAATCGTAGAGTACTCATGCATAACATTGTCAATCTTGACGGATGTTATTGCAGCGCCATGCAGGGAGGAAATGATAATACGCCGTAATGCGTTACCTATGGTAATACCGAATCCCCTGGCAAGGTGGCAGCCTCGACCTGTATCTTTTCAGGCCGTATCATTTCCTGCCAGTTCATGTACATCAATTCGTTTTCCATAACTGTCTCCACAATTGGTTGTGGTTGCAAGGGATAAATTCCAGCCCCTCGATCCCTGCCCCAAAGAGTCACGTTTTCTGTTTAAAAGACAACGAGTTTACTTGGAGTAAAGCTCGACGATAAGCTGCTCCTGGATAGGAGTGGTAATGTCTTCACGTACAGGCATATTCTTTACAACGCCCCGCTTATTCTCCTTTTCCAGCGAAAGCCACTGGGGAATCCCCCTACGCTCGACAGCGGCCAGGGCATCTTCAATAACCTGTACATTGCGGCTTTTCTCCCTCACCTCAACAACATCTCCGGGCTTTACCAGGTATGAAGGGATGTTTACCTTACGGCCGTTGACAAGGAAATGGTTGTGGCGCACCATCTGCCTTCCCTGCGTGCGGGAACTCACAAAACCAAGACGGTAAACCACGTTGTCCAGCCTGCACTCGAGCATTGCCAAGAGGTTCGTGCCTGTTATGCCCCTTTTACGATCAGCGATTTCAAAAAAACGGCGGAACTGTCCTTCAGACATCCCGTACATCCGTTTTACTTTCTGTTTCTCCCTAAGCTGTACCCCATAGCCTGAAAACTTGGGACGAAGCTGCCCATGCTCGCCAGGCGGATAGCCACGCCTGTCAAAAGCGCATTTATCGGAGTAACAGCGATCTCCTTTAAGGAAAAGTTTAAGGTTCTCACGGCGGCAAATCCTGCACGACGATCCTCTATATCTACCCAAGTCCTTCCTCCTTGCTCAAATAAAAATACAAACCACAACATGCGCGGCCAAACTTTTTCAAAAACCGTCCCCCTGCCTATACCCTTCGTCTCTTGGGCGGCCTGCACCCGTTATGAGGTATCGGGGTGACATCCTTTATGGCGGTAACCGTCAGCCCGGCTATCTGCAACGCCCTCAGGGCCGACTCCCTCCCGGGGCCCGGGCCTTTAACGTAAACCTCCACGGTTTGAAGGCCATGCGACATCGCCTTCTTAACAGCGTCCTCGGAAGCCATCTGCGCTGCAAACGGCGTGCTCTTCCGGGATCCCTTGAATCCACGGCTGCCGGCTGATGCCCACGATATTACGTTGCCGGCGACATCCGTTACAGTCACAATCGTGTTGTTGAAGGTGGCCTGGATATGCACCACCCCGGTTGCTATGTTCTTTCTTACCCTCTTTCTTCCCTGGACTCGCTTAGCCATCTATCTATACCTGTCCCACAAATGTTTTAGGATTATTTTTTCTTTGCCGCGCCTTTTTTCTTAACCGCTACCCGCCTGGGTCCTTTACGGGTGCGGGCGTTGGTCTTTGTCCTCTGCCCGTGGCACGGGAGCGATCTCCTGTGACGAAGCCCCCTGTAACAGCCAAGGTCCATGAGTCTCTTTATGTTCATAGAGACCTCGGTTCTGAGCTCACCTTCGACCTTGTACTCGCTCGTTATCGTATTCCTGATCGCGTTAATCTCGGAGTCGGTAAGCTGATCAACCTTTGTATCGTAGTCTATGTTCAGCTTATCGAGTATCTTCCGGGAAGTCGACCGGCCGATACCATATATATAGGTAAGTCCGATCTCGACCCGTTTACGCTTCGGTAAATCTACGCCTGCAATTCTTGCCAAAACCGCATCCTCCTGTGCTTATCCCTGCCTCTGGTTATGCCGTTTGTTTGTACAGATCACGCGTACCACGCCCTTGCGCCTGACCACCTTACAGTTGCGGCAAATCCTCTTGACTGATGCCCGTACCTTCATTCCTCTGTCTCCTGGTTGTCAAGCCGGAGGCTGATCTCCACCCCGGCCATGGGATACTACTTCTCCCTGTATGTTATACGTCCACGGCTGAGATCATAAGGGGAAAGCTCAACCGTCACCTTGTCCCCCGGTAAAATCTTTATAAAATGCATCCGCATCTTGCCCGAAATATGGGCAAGAACCTGGTGCTTGTTAGGCAATTCCACCTTAAACATCGCATTGGGAAGAGTCTCTACGACAACTCCTTCCACCTTTATTGGTTCTTCTTTTGCCATATGTTTTTAAACAACCCTCCGTTTTAAACTGTTACGGCCCGCGCTACCTGTGCCCATGTATTCCCTTTTTCAAAAAGCCTTCGTAACTGCGTTGAATCATGTGGGTCTCCATCTGGGCCGTTGTATCTATGGCCACGCCGACCACAATCAGCAAAGCAGTTCCTCCGAAGTAAAAAGGAACATGAAATTTTGTAATAAGGATGCTTGGCAGCACGCACACGACCGAAACATAAGCTGCTCCGCCAAGGGTTATGCGCGAAAGCACCTTGTCTATATAATCCGCCGTCTTCTTACCCGGACGTATCCCCGGTATATAGCCTCCCTGCTTCTTCATGTTGTCTGCAACATCATCAGGCTTGAATGTTACGGCAGTGTAGAAGTAACAGAAAAAGAAGATAAGCGCCACGTAGAAAACCTCATAAGCGAATCTGCCCGGCATTAACGCTGCTGACGCGGTTTTCACAAATGGTATGTCTATAAAACCGGCAACGGTCGCGGGGAACATCATTATCGAAGATGCAAATATCGGGGGTATAACACCTGAAGTGTTTATCTTCAGCGGAAGATAGGTGCTCTGGCCACCATACATCCGCCGGCCGACCACCCTTTTTGCATACTGTATCGGGATCCTTCTCTGGCCCTGCTCCATGAAAATAATGAAGGCAACAACGATAACCATGAAAACGAGAAGGGCAACAACGCCGAAAATACCCATCTCGTTACTCGCTATCATCCTTGACGTGTTTATTATCGCCGAAGGCATACGCGCCACTATTCCCGCAAAGATTATAAGCGATATTCCGTTGCCTATTCCCTTTTCCGTTATCTGCTCACCCAGCCACATTATAAAAGATGTTCCAGCGGTGAGTGTTATTACCGTCATAAGCCTGAAAGCCCAGCCAGGGTTTATGACAGCGCCCATCTTCTCTATACCCACAGCGACCAGGAACCCCTGTATTATACTCAGGCCCACGGTTCCGTAACGCGTATACTGGGTTATTTTTTTACGGCCCTGTTCACCCTCTTTTTTCAGCTCATCAAGATAGGGCACGACAACGGTCAGCAGCTCTATAATTATCGCCGCACTGATGTACGGCATGATACCAAGGGCAAAAACCGAAAGACGCTGCAACGCACCGCCGGAAAACATGTTGAACATTCCAAGCATACCGCCCTTGTGCGCCTCGAAAATCCGCGCCAACGCCGCACTGTCTATGCCCGGCGTAGGTATCATAACGCCTACGCGGTAAACAGCGAGCATCGCAAGGGTAAAAAGTATCCTGCGCTTTAGCTCCGGTATCTTGAATATATTCTGATAGCCGTCTGTAATCATTTTTTTATATAACCTCGACGGCGCCCCCGGCGTTTTCTATCTTTTCCCGGGCTGTCTTGCTTATATTTGTAACCTTCACCGTAACAGGCTTGTCTATGTCTCCCTGGCCCAGAAGCTTTATTCCATCAATGTGCCCCTTTACGAGCCCTTTTTCTTTGAGCGCCTGTTCATCAACCACGCTTCCGCTTTCAAACCCAGAGAGATCCCGAATATTCACGATTGCGATCTTTTTCGCAAAAATATTTGTAAACCCGCGCTTTGGCAGCCTCCTGTGGAGAGGCATCTGTCCACCCTCGAATCCGGGTCTCACGCCACCGCCCGACCGGCTGTTATGCCCCTTTGTACCTCTTCCGGCAGTAGTTCCGTTACCGGAGCCTGGGCCACGGCCCACCCGCTTTCTTGGTCTTCTGGAACCAGGCGCCGGGGAAAGTCTACTCAGATCCATCAGTATTCTCCTCTACACGCAACAGGTGCGAAACCTTTCTTATCATTCCACGAACCGACGGCGTATCCTTAAGGCTGACCGTTCTGTTCACCTTGGTCAGCCCCATGGCGCGAAGGACTTTCCTGTGCTTTTCAGGCCGCCCGATCATACTTTTCGCCAATGTCACCTTTATGGAACCGCTCATTGCAAATCCTCAAAATATTACAGGTCTTCCACAGGAAGCCCACGCCTGGCGGCAATCTGCTCCCGGCTCTGAAGCTGCCGCAACCCCATAATGGTAGCCTTGACCACGTTATGGGCGTTATGGGTTCCCATGCACTTTGTAAGTATGTCTGTCACGCCGGCTGCCTCCAGCACCGCACGAACCGCGCCTCCTGCAATAAGACCGGTCCCCTTTGACGCAGGCTTGAGCATTACACGTCCCGCTCCGAACTTGCCAACGATTTTAAACGGGATCGTGCCGTCCACAAGTGAGACCTTAACCATATCCCGTTTGGCTTTCTCGGCGCCTTTGCGAATAGCCTCAGGGACCTCGGCGGCCTTGCCAAGACCGCAGCCGACGCTGCCGTTTCCATCGCCTACAACCACTACTGCGCTGAAGCTAAACTTCCGACCACCCTTGACCACCTTGGCCACACGCTTTATGTGGACAACGTTATCAATGAGCTGGACCTCTTCATTGTTGATATCCTTCGACAAAAGTTCGCCTCCTCACTGCTCGTTTTCACCGTTTTTAAAAAACCAGGCCACCTTCCCTTGCCCCGTCTGAGACCGCTTTCACACGACCATGGTAAATAAACCCGCCCCTGTCGAATACGACAGAGCTGATCCCCTTTTCCCTGGCTCTTTGTGCTATGAGTTTGCCCACAAACACGGCCACATCGGTCTTGTTTTTTTGTGACAAATCGGGATTGTCCTTCACATCCTTCTCGTTACTCGAGGCAGACACGAATGTAACCCCCCTTGTATCGTCTATCAGCTGCGCATAAATATGCCTGGCGCTTTTGAATACACTCAGCCTCGGCCGCTCCGGGGTGCCTGTTATCTTCTTGCGGACCCTGGCCTTTCTCTTTAAACGCAGTTCCCTTTTCTTGCCTATATCACCCATATCGATTTCCCCTGCAGTGTGCTATCCGGTCTTGCCCGCCTTTCTCTGTATATACTCGTCGGTATACTTTATGCCTCTTCCCTTATATGGCTCAGGCGGTCTCAACCTCCTTATTGACGCTGCTGTCTGACCCAGCAGCTCCTTGTCTATAGACATAAGAGTAAGGATATTTTTCTCCACCTTTGCCGATACTCCTTCGGGTAGATCAAATTCCACAGGATGGGAATAACCCAGATTCAGCACGACCCTATTTCCCGACACTTCGGCCCGGTAACCTATTCCGTTTATCTCCAGGCTGCGCTCAAACCCTTTACTGACGCCTTCCACCATATTGTTGACAAGAGAGCGGTAAAGCCCCTGGAGTGCCAGGGTCTTGCGGTCATCACTAAGAGTAATAACGGTTATATTGCCATCCTTGATCTCCAGATCCACATCGCCGTGCAGGGTCCGTGAAAGGGAGCCCTTGTCACTTGAAACAGTGACACACCCGTCGGCATATGAAACCTTTACTTTGTCCGGAATCTGCACCGGTTTTTTACCTATTCGAGCCATCTGCTACACCCCTTGATCACCAGACATTACAGAGGACTTCGCCTCCCACGTTCTCTTTTATTGCCTGCTTGTCCGTCATAACTCCCCTGGAGGTGGACAGAATGGCAATGCCCATGCCGTTTAACACCGGTTCGACATCCTTTCCCTTGGAGTAAACCCTGCGCCCCGGCTTGCTTACACGCTCAATACCGCAGATTACATGTTCCTGTTTCTTGTCATACTTGAGGTAAACACGCAACACTCCCTGCTTGGCGTCGTTTATCACCTTATAATTCTTTATGTAACCATTCGCTTTCAGTATATCGGCTATCCGGGCCTTTAACTTCGAATTGGGGATATCGACGCTGTTGTGCTTTGCTCTTCCCGCGTTGCGTATCCGGGTAAGCATATCTGCAATCGGGTCCGTCACTCTCATACTCTTGTCTCCGTGCTTGGCTCTCCTGCTTTGGCAGCCATCCTGCCACAAAACTTTTCTGTCCCTGTATTTATATCCATTCCAGCAACTACCAGCTTGACTTTGTCACCCCGGGGAGCTTGCCGAACGAGGCAAGCGACCTGAAGCATATTCGACAAATTCCGAATTTGCGCATAAAGCCCCTTGGTCTGCCGCATATCGGGCAACGGTTATACCGCCTTACGGCAAACTTTGGTTCTCTTGTGGCTTTAATCATCAAAGCTTTTCTTGCCAAAACTTCCTCCTTAACTGTTCGAATATGTTTGCGCACATGCCTAATTTTTAAAGGGCATCCCCATAAGTCTCAGAAACTCCCTGGCCTCGTTGTCGTTTTGCGCACTGGTGACTATAGTAATGTTAAGGCCCTTTATCTTATCTATCTTGTCATAATCTATTTCAGGAAAAATTATCTGTTCCCTGATCCCAAGGGTGTAATTCCCCCTGCCATCGAATGCGTTGGGAGAGACTCCCTTAAAGTCACGGACACGTGGAAGCGCAATGTTCACAAGCTTATTGAAAAAATCATACATTTTTTCCCTGCGCAAAGTCACCATGCATCCAACAGGCATGCCTGCCCTGAGTTTGAAAGCCGCTATGGAACGCTTTGCGCGCCTTATTACCGGCTGCTGGCCTGAAATAAGCCTGAGCTCCTCCACAGCTGAATCCATTATCTTTATGTTGCTTATGGCTTCACCGAGGCCCATATTCAGGACGATCTTCTCAAGCCGCGGCACCTGCATTATGTTTTTATACCCAAAGGTCTCCTGGAGCTTTGGCACTACATCCGTTTTGTAAAAATCCCTAAAAGACGACATCTTTATTCTCCGCCATGCAAAGCATGCCCCTCTAATCAATAAGTTCCTTACACTTGCCGCACATACGTACCTTGCGGCCGTCCTCCAGTATCTTCATCTTTATCCGCGCAGGCTGCACACACTTGTTGCATATAAGCATAACATTGGAGCGGTGGATAGGGGCCTCCTTCTCGATTATGCCTCCCTGGCTGTTCCTGAAGTTTGGGCGCGTATGGCGCTTTATCATATTTATATTCTCAACCACGATGCGGTTGTTCTTCCTGTCCACGGAAAGCACTTTGCCTATCTTGCCCCTGTCCTTGCCGGCAATGACTTTTACCTTGTCGTTTTTTCTTATATTCAGTTTTACCTTCTCCATCCGACCGCTCCTGTAAAAAACGGTTTTACAGCACTTCAGGTGCCAGGGAAATTATCTTCATAAAATGTTTGGCCCGCAGCTCTCTTGCAACCGGACCGAAAATACGGGTGCCCAGCGGCTCGTTGTTGTTCGAAATAAGGACGGCAGAGTTCTCGTCAAACTTTATATAGGACCCATCCGGTCTCCTGACCTCCTTTTTGGTCCTCACGATAACGGCCTTGAGCACGTCACCCTTTTTCACCTTTGAATTGGGGATAGCCTCCTTTACGGAGACCACTATAACATCCCCAACGGTTGCGTACCTGCGCCGCGAACCTCCGAGCACCTTTATACAATATACAACCTTTGCACCGGAATTATCGGCAACCTTCAATCGTGATTCAGCCTGGATCATCTTTCCCTTGTCCTTATTGTCTGTCTCTTGTCAGACAGCCTTTGAAACTATATCCAAAACACGCCAACGTTTAGTACGGCTGAGCGGCCTTGATTCTATAATCACCACCCTGTCACCAACGGCACACCGGTTCTGCTCGTCATGTGCAGCGAACTTGGATGTTCTGCGGACGTATTTCTTGTACTGCCTGTGCTTGACAAGCCTGTCAACCGCTACAATAACGGTCTTATCCATCTTGTCGCTTACGACTATACCCTCGAACCGTTTTCTCAACCCTATTGTCTTCATGGCGTAACTATTTATTCTCCCGACGACCTTTATGCATTCCTGAGCGCCTTGTGTTCACTCAAAACCGTTTTGACCCTGGCGATATCCCGCCTTGTCTTTTTCAGCATGCTGGTATCATCAAGCTGTCCGGTTTCATGCCGAAACCGCAGGTTAAAATATGCAGCCTTCAACTCAAGAAGCTTTTGCTGCACCTCGTCAATGTTCAATGATCTTATCTCTTCTATCTTCATGACAATGCATCCCTCTCAACGAACTTTGTCTTTATGGGAAGCTTGTGCGATGCAAGCCTGAAGGCTTCCTTTGCAAGTTCAGCAGGAACACCATCCATCTCGTAAAGAATCCGGCCCGGCCTTACCACGGCAGCCCATCC
Organism: Desulfococcus sp. 4484_241; assembly: GCA_002085115.1. GTDB lineage: Bacteria > Desulfobacterota > Desulfobacteria > Desulfobacterales > Desulfosudaceae > MZGQ01. The sequence goes on along the minus strand of MZGQ01000033.1, from coordinate 4,542 downwards.
CTCGGGAGCGCCTTTCCCCTTGCCCATTCTGACCTCGGCCGGTTTCTTGGTGAACGGTTTGTCGGGAAAGATGCGTATCCACGTCTTACCAGCCCTCTTGATATGCCTGGTCATGGCGATACGCGCGGCTTCTATCTGCCTCGCAGTTATCATGCCACACTCCATGGCCTGCAGCCCAAACTGGCCGAAATTCAACGTGCTTCCCGCCGTCCGGGTCCCCTTCATCCTGCCCCGCTGCTGTTTTCTATATTTTACCTTTTTTGGGCTAAGCATGGTGAATTACTCCTGGAAACCGACTCTATTTAAAAATTTTTTTGCGCTCATCCTTCAACAACTCGCCCTTGAATATGATCACTTTCACACCTATGATGCCATACGTGGTACGGGCTTCAACAAATCCGTAGTCTATATCCGCCCTCAATGTGTGCAGGGGGACACGACCCTCGCGGTACCACTCCCTCCGGGCCATCTCGGCCCCGCCAAGGCGGCCGGAACATATGATCTTGATACCCTTGACACCAAACCGCATGGCCGATGACACACCCCTTTTCATCGCGCGGCGGAATGCGACCCTCCTCTCCAGCTGGCTGGCAACATTCTCTGCAACAAGCTGGGCAACCGTTTCGGGCTTTTTAACCTCGTGGATATCTATCGAGATATCCTTACCGCCTATAACCTTTTGCCTGATCTCGTTTTTGAGCTGCTCTATCTCGTAGCCCTTCTTACCGATCACTATACCGGGCCGGGCTGCGAAAATCTTTAATCTTATACGGTTTAAAGACCTTTCTATCTCGATCCTCGCAATACCGGCATGCTTGAGCTTGTTTTTAACAAACTCTCTAAGCTTGTAATCCTCAAATATAAATGCGGCATACTCCTTGTCTGCATACCATCGCGACTGCCACGTTTTAACTATTCCAAGCCGCAATCCCTCGGGGTTTACTTTCTGGCCCAATCCCGTTTCCTCCTCTTAGTCTCCGGCCCCTTGTTCGGCCAAAACGACAGTTATATGGCTGGTGCGCTTCAATATCCTGGTGGCCCTTCCCCTTGCCCTCGGCCTGAAGCGCTTCAACGAAGGCCCCTGATCGACAAGAATGTTGCTTATCACCAGGGAATCAACATCTATGTCCTTCTCCATTGCGTTGGCAACCGCGGACCGTATTGCCTTCTCTACCAGGCCGGCTCCCTTGTTCGGCATGAACCTGAGCATATTCAGCCCCTTTTCGACCGGCTTGCCCTTTACGCAACCCACAAGTCTTCGCACCTTCTGGGGGGAAATGCGAACATACTTTGCTGTTGCCCTTGCTTCCTCCATATCGACAATTCCTTAAAAGACCTTTTATAACCCGTTTTTACACTATTTAACCCTGGTTTTTTTCGAGCCAGCGTGCCCATAAAACGTGCGTGTAGGGGAAAATTCACCAAGCTTGTGGCCGACCATGTTCTCCGTGACAAACACCGGGATAAACTTCTTCCCGTTGTGAACGGCAAAGGTCAATCCGACCATTTCCGGAGTAATCGTGGACCGCCTCGACCATGTCTTTATGATCTGGCTGCTCTTGGTGCCGCGAGCCATCATGATCTTTTTTTCAAGCTTTTCGTCAACAAACGGTCCTTTTTTCAACGACCTTGGCATGGTTGTCTCTTCTCCTTACCTCTCTTGTTTTCTCTATTTCCTGGACCGTCTCTTTACTATAAGACGATCGGTCTTCCTGTTCTTGCGGGTCTTAACGCCCTTGGCCGGTAATCCCCACGGTGAGCAGGGATGACGGCCGCCCGACGACTTGCCTTCCCCACCGCCCATCGGGTGATCTATCGGGTTCATGGCGACACCGCGCACTCTCGGCCTTTTCCCAAGCCACCTGCTGCGCCCCGCCTTTCCTATCGATATATCCTCGTGCTCCACGTTGCCTACCCTGCCTATCGTGGCCCTGCAAGTAGCCAGGACTTTCCTCATCTCACTGGATGGAAGGCGAAGCAGCACGTAGCGTGATTCCTTTGCCATAACCTTGGCGCAAGCCCCGGCACTGCGGACGATCTGGCCGCCCTTGCCCAGGCTGAGCTCTATGTTATGGACCTCTGTTCCAAGAGGTATGTTTGAAAGCGGCATTGTATTACCCGGTTTAATCTCGACCTCCGGGCCGCTCATGACAGTATCACCAACTTTCAATCCAAGCGGCGCAAGGATGTATCTTTTCTCCCCGTCGGCATAATAAAGCAGCGCAATACGTGCCGACCTGTTCGGGTCATACTCAAGCGCCGCGACCCTGGCCGGGATGTTATCCTTGTTTCGTTTGAAATCGATAACCCGGTAGTGTCTTTTATGCCCTCCCCCCCTGTGACGGCAGGTTATGCGGCCATTGGCGTTCCTGCCGCCGGACTTGCGCAGCGGCTCAAGAAGGCTCTTTTCAACCGGCCTTTTGCTGGTTATATCTTCAAAAGTTGAATATTCCTGGAACCTGCGCCCGGGAGATGTAGGTTTTACTTTTCTGATACCCATATATAGCCTCCGTTAAACACCATCAAAAAAATCGATCCGCTCTCCCGGCATAAGCGTAACAACCGCCTTCTTCCAGTCCCTACGTTTGCCGAAATTTCTTCCCATGCGTTTTTTCTTTCCCTTGACGTTTAACGTCTTGACCGAGGAAACTTTCGTGTTGAACACCTTTTCGACCGCCCTTTGAATCTCGATCCTGTTAGCGCGCCTGTCAACCTCGAACGTCACCTGGTTGGCCGTCTCCTTCTGAATGGTCGTCTTTTCAGTCATAATGGGACGTTTTATCAAATCGTGGTAAAGCATCTCAGGCAAGCCTCCCCTCTATGGTTTTCAATGCTGCCCGGGGCAGAATAAGGTCTTTGTGCTTGAGTATGTCGTAAACGTTCAGGCCATCGCATCTTAACACCTTAACCTTGGGGACATTGCGGGCAGACTTTTCCAGCTCCTCGCTGGCACCGTCAGATATCACGAGTGCATTCCTTGTTCCCAGGGCATCGATAAACCCGATAAAATCCTTGGTTTTTATCCTGTCAAACGTTATCTGGTCGACAACCGTCAAGGCATTTTCACGCAACTTGCTTGTAAGCGCCATCTTAAGGGCCAGCTTTCTTACCTTTTTGGGAACCTTGTATGCAAAGGACCTTGGAGAAGGGCCAAACACAACGCCTCCACCCTTCAACAGGGGAGACTTGATGTTGCCGCGCCTCGCACGGCCCGTACCCTTCTGGCGGAAAAGCTTGGCAGTGCTTCCCGCCACATCCGACCTGCCCTTAACACAGGCAGTCCCGGAACGCCTTGAGGCAAGCTGCATCTTGACAACCTCGTGCAAAACGCTTTCCTTTACCTCGACGTCGAAAATGGTGTCAGGGAGTTCAGCCTCTGCGACCTTTTCTCCGTTCATGTTTTTTATCTCAACAACAGCCATGATTACCTCGTCACTGCTTGCCTGGCGCCAGAAACAAATTTTACACGGCGCAGCCCGTTCAGGTTTATGCCTTTCTTATCTCAACCAAACCATTCCTTGTGCCCGGTACCGGCCCCTTGACCAGAATAAGATTATCTTCGCCGTAAATATCAAATATCTTTAAGTTTTTTATCGTCCTGCGGGTATTGCCGTACCTGCCCGGCAGTTTCTTTCCCTTTACAACCTTGCCGGGCCATGCACTGCTGCCGATCGAACCAGGGACCCTTTTGCTCCTGCACCCGTGGCTATCCTTACCACCGGCAAACCCATGACGCTTCACAACACCGGAAAAGCCACGCCCCTTGATCTGACCGGAGACATGGACCTTTTCTCCTGCCTGAAAAAGCTCGGCATTAATGACCTGGCCCGGAGTATACAAAGAAGGATCATCCACCCTGAACTCCTTCAGGTAAACAAACCCCTTGCCTCCGCTTTTTTTGAAATGACCGGCCAGGGGCTTGTTCAGTTTTTTCGGGCTTTTTTCCAAAAACCCGAGCTGCACAGCGTTGTAGCCGTCATTTTCAACGGTTTTGACCTGAGTCACCACGCATGGACCGGCTTCAATAACGGTAACGGGAACGTAGTCTCCATTGTCGGCAAATACTCCCGTCATCCCGATCTTCCGTCCTATTATACCTCTGCACATGTCCGTTATATTCCTCTAAAACTTGCTACAGTTTTATAGCGACATCTACACCAGGAGACAGGTCAAGCTTCATCAACGCATCGACCGTCTGCTGAGTGGGCTCAATTATATCCAACAACCGCTTGTGGATACGCATCTCGAATTGCTCCCTGGATTTCTTGTCCACGTGCGGGGACCGCAGCACGCAAAACTTGTTTATCCTCGTTGGAAGCGGAATCGGGCCGACAGTTTTTGCCCCTGTCTTCTTGGCCGTATCAACGATATCCATGGCCGCCTGGTCAAGCAGCTTGTGATCGTACGCCTTGAGCTTGATTCTGATCTTCGTATTCATGGCCTGTTTCAATCGTTCCTGCCGGCGCTAAGGCCGCCCTATGATGTTTGTTTTTATTCTATTATTTCACTTACGACACCGGCGCCGACTGTACGACCGCCCTC
>MZGQ01000112.1 GCA_002085115.1 Desulfococcus sp. 4484_241 | reverse complement strand
ACCAAAAGATAACGGCAATCCCACTCCTGCATCAGTTTATGCAGATCCCAGGGCGTGCCATGATAAAAAGCATACAAAAACCGCCTGATCCGTTCCCGGCTGGCTCTTGTTTCATACTTTGGCTGCAACGCCACCGGATGTCCTGTATGTGCCAATATCGCAGGCGAGTTCATGAAATCGGCCGCTATTGCTCCATTATCGTCAAGGTTTTTATTTGTCCACCGGATAAACTGTTTCAGGTCCAGACGGTGTTCCTGGGGATACCAGATCGTGTGCACCTTGTGCGGAATGGAAACTGCCATAAGCGCTGCAGGCAAGCGGAGCCTGGAAAGGATAACCGCAGCAACAGCCGGGGCCACGAGCCCTTCGACTGCAACCAGGCGCTTTACAAAAAAAGCGGCTGGTACAAAAACAAGTGCAAAAACCGCTACAGCATGCAAGCGTCCATCTCCCCGGCCGCCTGTCCAGCCGCGCCATGCAAAAAAAAGAACAGCGGCCAGGTACAGGCTCATTACACCAAAGTTTGACAAGATATAACCGAATGAAGCGGTTTCAAAAGGCCCCTGCCAAAGCAGCCTGGCGCCAAAGCCGAGCTTGTCGGGAAATTGCGGCATTATTCCAAAGTTTGTCAGCTTGCTGAAAATAAACTCAAATACATGCGAGTAGTCTTTCGGGTAAACCATGAAAAACACGGCACAAAACGCCAGCTGAAATCCAGGGGCTGCAACAACCCTCATCCAGGGCTCCATCGGCCGGCGCCGCTCGATAAGGGCCATAATGGCCAAAACCATGAGAATCTGCATGGGAAGCGACAACACAAACCATTTGGCCAGTAAAACAGGAACCGCAAATGAGCCTGCCGCAAGTATCAGCGGCATCAGGTAGCCTCCCCTTGCTGCCAACAGATTCTCACCGGTACGCAGGTACCATGCAAAAATTACCGCCATCTCAATTGCGCAAATAAATACCATTGCATGCCATGTGGCAACAGCCGCAAGAAGTGAGAACGATGCCAGAGCAAACGCCGCAGGAGTACGGACACGGGCCGCTCTTACAACAAGCCAGAGGTGCAGTGAAAACAGAGGCAGGCTGAAGTCCTCGCGTACCAGGATAAAACCAAGAGTCCGGTAATTGGCAAGTGTAACTGCATACGCAAGACAGGCGAATATGGCCCATGCATTGTTCCCGGTAAGCTCCCTGGCAAGGCCGCAAACACCTATGGCGGCAAGAGCGGCGAAAAAACTCATTGCGATCACGATGTAAACATGCAGGGGAAGGCCAAGTTTTTTACCGAAGAGAAGGTAGCCCCATGCAAGGTAAAACTCCTGTCCCACCGTGAACATGGCCGGAAGATCGTCAGGCACTGGATGTTCCACGCGGGTATCGACACGAAAATCAGCAGGAGGAAGGCCGTGGTTGTCAACTATCCGTTCTGTAACATAAAACAGAAGGGCCGGATCGCTCATTAACATGCCTTCAGGGTGGTGAAAATCAAAACCGGGCTTTGAAAATGAACCCCGGATCCTGAGCATGGCACCGCAGCAAATCACCAGAATCAGAACAAGACATAACACCTTGACGCTACGAAACATTACCTGCCCCTCCAAACGGACACCTCCTGCACACAGACCGGGCTGCAGAACCCTTCACACTGTCGGCTTACCGGAGCCATCGCTAAAATTATACAGCAACATGCTTTGATAATCTTGTAAAAAGTCAGATTTTAAAATTTTCACTGCTGCAACACACTGAAATTATTCAGTCGAAAATCGGAAAAACGGCGTTTTCCAGACTTTTTACGAGACCATCATAATTGATAAGGGCAGCCTGTTTTTTGATTTTAGAACTGGTAATAATAAATTTAAATCGTTATCAGTCAAAAAAGGGGGTTTGGGAGGGATTTTGGACAATAATGAACGAGGTTATACTTTTACCAAGAGCCAAGAGCTGGTATAAGGGTAAAAAAACAACATATTCTGAATCAAAACATGCTGTTTATAATATGAAAACATCCAAAACGATTTTTTGCTGCCAGTCATGCGGTTATCAGACCCCCAAATGGATGGGGCGCTGCCCGGAGTGTGAAAGCTGGGGGACCCTTGTAGAGGAAGTTGCCGAAGGCGGGCTGTCCGGGTCGGCCAAAGGCCGCGCGGCCGCACCTGTTGATGTTGTCCCTTTGAGCGATGTCAGGATCGAGGACGAGCGCAGGATCACGACAGGCATAGACGAGTTTGACAGGGTGCTTGGCGGGGGCATGGTTGCCGGCTCCCTGGTCCTGGTAGGCGGTGATCCCGGTATAGGCAAGTCCACCCTTATGCTGCAGGCCGCTCAGAAGATTTCCGAAAACGGTCATACAGTCCTTTACGTGTCTGGCGAGGAATCGGTCAGGCAGATAAAGATGAGAAGCCAGCGGCTGTGCCCGGAGCTTTCTCCGGGGATACTTGCCGTGGCCGAGACCGATGTTGACGTGGTGGCAGCCACCGCGAGAAAAGTCAGGCCGGTGGCAATGGTGGTGGATTCCATCCAGACCATGTCAAGCGGTGATTTTACTTCCGCTCCCGGAAGCGTAGGCCAGGTGAGGGAGGCCACCATGCGGTTCATGGCCCTTGCCAAGAGTACCGGCATAACGGTTTTCCTTGTGGGGCATGTTACAAAGGACGGCAGCATTGCAGGGCCCAGGATAATGGAGCACATGGTCGATACCGTCCTTTATTTCGAGGGGGACAAGAATCAGGTTTTCCGTATCCTGCGGGCGGTGAAAAACCGGTTCGGCTCTACAAACGAGATAGGCGTGTTTGAGATGCGAAACAACGGGCTGGCTGAAGTGGCAAATCCATCTGCGGTTTTCCTGTCGGAGATGCCGGAAAGCTCACCAGGCTCTGTTGTCACTGCAAGCATGGAGGGGACAAGGCCTATTCTGGTTGAGCTCCAGGCCCTTGCCAGCCGCACCAGTCTTGGTATGCCGAGGCGCACGATACTGGGCATGGACTCGAACCGGGTTGCACTGTTGGTGGCGGTGATGGAAAAGAAGCTTGGCATGGAGCTGACGGGATATGATGTTTTCATGAACGTAGCCGGCGGCGTGAAGGTGAATGAACCGGCCGTGGATCTTGCGGTAATAGCCGCGGTTGCGTCCAGCTTTCTGGACCGGCCCATGCCTTCCGGTATGGTGGTGCTGGGGGAGGTGGGACTCGCCGGAGAGGTCAGGGCCATAAATCACATTGAAACCCGCGTGGGTGAAATAAAGAAGATGGGATTTTCCGGTTGCCTGCTGCCGCAGGGGAACCTGAAGAGGATGTCAGGCGGCCAGGGTATTGCAATAACCGGTGTGCAGACCGTGCTTGATGCAATGGATGCCCTTTTCAGGGCCGGGAGCGGACAGGCCTGATGAGCAGACGCAAGAGAACCCCAAGATCCGTGCCGGATCACTACTCCCGAAGAGCCAGGGCGGAGAACTATCCAGCACGTTCGGTTTACAAGCTTGAGGAAATACAGAAGCGGCACAGGGTTATAAAACCTGGAGACGCGGTTTTGGACCTTGGGTGCTATCCCGGCTCGTGGCTGCTTTTTGTTTCCGGACTTGTGGGCCGGAGGGGAAAGGTTGTCGGCATAGATAAAAAGCCGGTGACAAAACCGATGCCCCCGAACGTCACCGCTTTAGAAGGTGACGTCAACACGGCCGACAGGGATTTTTTGCTTGAGATACTGGGCCGTGCCGATGTCGTGATAAGTGATATGGCGCCTGATACAACGGGAAACAAGTTCACTGACGCGGCAAGGTCGTTTCACCTCGCAGTGGCGGCTTTCAATCTGGCGGTTGCCGTTTTAAAACCGGGCGGCAATTTTGTGTGTAAGCTGTTTTCCGGCGAGGATTTTAAAAACTTCACCGATATGGTAAAAAAAAATTTTTCGCGCTGCAAGGTTTTCAAGCCGGAAAGCTGCCGCAGCGAGAGCAGGGAAACATATGTCATAGGATTTTCAAAAAAGGAGAACACAAATGTCGGGTCACAATAAATGGTCTTCCATAAAGCACAAGAAGATGGCCGCGGATGCCAGGAGAGGTAAGGTATTCACCAAACTGATAAAGGAAATAACAGTTGCCGCGCGCATGGGCGGGGGTGACCCTGAAGCAAACCCGCGTCTGAGGCAGGCCATTCAGGCTGCCAAGGATGAAAACATGCCCAAGGACAATATAGAGAGGGCCATAAAGAAGGGGACCGGCGAGCTCGAGGGGGTGAACTACGAAGAGACGGTTTACGAAGGATACGGTCCCGGCGGCGCTGCAGTGCTGGTGGAGTCGCTTACTGACAACAAAAACAGAGCGGTCAGTGAAATAAGACATATTTTCAGCAGGCATAACGGCAACCTCGGCGAAAACGGATGCGTTGCATGGATGTTTGACAAAAAGGGTTATATAGAAGTTGCCAAGGATTCGGTTGACGAGGACAGCCTGATGGAGGTGGCAATAGAGGCGGGTGCTGAGGACGTCAGAGAGTCGGATGATACGTTTGAGGTTATAACGTCGGTGGAGGACCTGAGCGCGGTCCGGCAGGCGCTCGAGGATGCCTCCATAAAGTACGCATTTGCCGAGATAACGATGTTGCCCCAGAACATGGTGGATCTTGGACAGAAGGAGTCAGAGCAGATGGTAAAGCTCCTCGATGCCCTTGATGACTGCGACGACGTTCAGAAAGTATACACAAACGCTAACCTAAGTTTAACAGGCGTTTTTTAAAAGCTGTAAAATCAATCTGTTGTACGCCATGTTTTTCTCAAGTAGCACTACAAAGTTGTAATGGTCCAGTAAAAACGGACACTCCATTTTGGTTTTTCAGATATACTTTGTTATAACCTTCAAAAAGCATCATGACAGACGACCCACTCAGGCGGGGCATGACTTTCACTCCATTTCCCCGGGATGTTTTCAGATTATATTTTGTGTAACCTTCAAAAAGCATCTTGACAAACGACCCGCTCAGACGGGGCATGACTTTCACTCCATTTTCCCGGGATTCCGTTACAGCCATGCCCCACCTTCGCTGGTGTATTTGCAACAACCACAACGGATCAATCCCGTCCCTTTCTAAGCAACCTTTAATAAATTCTGTCTTTCATACTCCATGGGGCTTACGTAACCCAGCGTGGAATGCAACCGGCAACCGATACGCATTATAAAAAGTGATGTATTCCAGCACCTCCTTTTGGGCTATCTCCCTGGTGGAAAGCCGGCAATATGCCAGATACTCCGATTTCAGGCTTTAAAAAAAACGTTCAGTCGGCGCATTGTCCCAGCAGTTACCCTTCCTGCTCATGCTCGGGATCATCCGGTAACTGCCAAGCTGAGACTGATATGCTTCGCAG
>MZGQ01000111.1 GCA_002085115.1 Desulfococcus sp. 4484_241 | reverse complement strand
AATATCGGTATCGGCCAGTGTGGGGAAACCCCAGTTCACGCAGCCAGCCGCCGCGCAGGCCCACTCGGTACCGATGTCGCCAAGAGCGTTTACAAAAGCGAAGACGCGGTTCTTGTTGTAACGCAGTATCTTCTTGTAATCGCCGGGCTGAACACCGCCGAAAGCCATTGCCACCCTGTTTGCAAACCCAAGCGCAAACACGGCTGAAGAGATATCCGGACCAAACGGAACTATACGGGTGTTCCACCCGATCTGGACATCCATCTCTATAAGCTGGTCTATAAGGGTGGTGCCGTTATGGTTGGCAGCGCAGAAAATGTAGAGGTTGCGCTTCTGGTATTCCTCGACTATCATCTTTGCTATTTCAGGATCCGGTGCCGCACCCACCATGGCCGCAAAGCCCGGGGCCGTTCCGTCCACGAACTCGACACCGCGTTTTCTCAAAATGACATCGTCGGCCGGCCCGAGCCACTTCTTCCCGTTTTCAAGATCGGGATCTTCCTCGGGAAAATAAAAGTCAGGCTGTTTCACTATTCTCAAGGCTTCCTTGATTTCATAGGCAAATATGGCTGCCATGCCCGCGTCAAGAAGGGGCCCAAGATAGGGCAAATAGTGCTTTCCCTTGATATGGGGCGGAAGCAGTTTTCTTGCAAACTCCATCGGTTTTAACAGATCCTCGAGAGTCTCAACCTTCATGCCCAGCAGAGAGTATATGATGGGCAGGTAATACCCGGTGTTGGGGAACTCGACCTTCGTGCTCGCGTCCATCGACTCGAGAGTGTTACGCAACTCCCCCTCTACCTGGGCCACTACTTGATAGCCACCCTGTATGGCGGCAAATGCAACTAATTTAGACATATCGTCCTCCTTCGCTGAGGATTTTCTTTATATGATTTTTCCCTGATGATATTCACTTTCATATTCTTACATTTCAAGCGCCCGCCTGTCGGCCATATCCAGAAGCACGCGCTCCCTTGCCTTGTCTATCCCAAGCGCCTTGCGTTTCTTGTCTATGTGGGCGATCATTTTATGAGCGTGCTTGATCGGATCCGGCTCAAGATCCCACATCCCGCCGAACATCTTTTCGAACTCCTCGAAAATATATTTTTTAAATACAGGAGCGCCTTCGACCGGAAGTTTTACGCCAAACACCGTATATACACCTGATGCCACGAAATAATGGCCGATGCTTATTGCCTTTTCACTCATCCACTCAGGAGCGCTTCCTGCAACCGGCACGTCGCTGATGTCATTTCCAAGTCCTCCGGCCTTGACGACCTCGGTTGCGGCCAGCAGGATCCTGCTGTTGTCAACGCATGAGCCAAGATGCAGAACGGGTGGAATACCCACCGTCTCGCACACCTCGGCAAGACCGGGACCGGCATGAACTGCCGCAGCCTCTGGGGTTAACAGTCCCTCCATGGCACACGCTATGGCACTGCAGCCGGTGGTCAGTACAAGTACGTCGTTCTTGATCAGCTCCTTTACAACAGCGATGTGGCCCTCATTATGCCTCGTCCTGGCATTGTTGCACCCTACAACACCCGCCAGCCCCCTGATGCGGCCGTTTATGATGTTGTCGTTCAATGTATAGTAGCTTCCGCGGAAGGAGCCGCCAAGGTGGTACTCTACGGACTCCACGCCGAAACCGGCCACCTGGGCCGACTTGTGGCGGGGGATCATCACCTCTGCTTTCCGGTTCTCAAAATTATCTATAGCTATTTTTACTATCTTCTTGGCATCTTCAAGTGCGTAGTGCTCATCAAACTCGATGTGCAAAACATTGTTTTGCTCCATCTTGGCTATGGGATGGGTGGTGATGAGCTTGGTGTGGAAACACTTGGCAACGTTGGCCAGGTTCTGCATGATACACTGGATATCCACGATCATTGCATCGCATGCGCCGGTGATGATGGCAAGCTCCTGCTGCAGAAAAGTGGCTGCTGTTGGGATGCCGTGACGTTGCAGAAGCTCGTTTGCCGTACAGCAGATACCTGCAAGCTGTATGCCCTTGGCTCCCTTGCTCTTGGCATAATCCACCATCTCCCGGGACTGCGCAACAGCGGCTATCATCTCGGAAAGAATCGGCTCGTGTCCATGCAATATGATGTTGACATGGTCCTCCTTCATAACGCCAAGGTTGGCTTCGGCCTGAACAGGAGATGGGGTGCCGAACATTATGTCCTGCAGATCTGTTGCAAGCATGGAACCTCCCCAGCCGTCCGCCAGGGCCGCACGGGTCCCCTGCTTCATCAGGTTCCGGTAATCCTGGTCCACACCTATATGGGTCCGGTGCATTATCTCGACCACCTCACGATCTATATTGCGTGGCAACACTCCATGTTTCTTCCATTTTTCATAAAGCGGCTTAGGAGCTCTTTTCATGTAAAGAAGCTCGCCTTCTGCCTTGCCCCATTCGTTTAATGCGGTCTCGGCAGTCTCAAGGGCGATCTCATCCATGTCCCTTGCCTTTGTCTCGCCATCCACCTCGACCGTGGTGGCAACACCAAGGGCTTCGGCCACTGCCAGCAGTTTCTGCGGGTCCTTTATCTTATAAGCTTCCGTCTCTTTACGGGCCACGCTAAGAAAAACCTCGGCAACCGACCTGCCGTGATCTGAATGCGCCGCGGCACCGCCGGCTATCATCCGTATAAAGTTCCTTGCGGCAATGGTGTTTGCCGTAGCTCCACAAAGTCCCCTTCTTTGGTCTTCACCTTCTATGCCGCCCTTTGGAAGCGGCAAGCGGCACGGTCCCATTGAGCAGTTCTTGCAGCAAATCCCCTGGTCCCCGATAGAGCAGGGTTTCAGGTTTTCAGCCCTGTCGAACACGGTCTCAACACCCAGCTCATGAGCCCTTACAATGAGCTCCTGGGTGGCCGGATCGATTGAAGCCTTGATGGGATCGGCCAGCTTCGGGCCTTTGGCCGCCTTGGCTGCAACTACCTTTTTCTTTTCATCTGCCATCAGAGGTTCCTCCTCATATTATATTTATAGCTTTGTCGTTTCGGCAATCCGCCGTTTATATTCGTAAAATTACAGATTATCCTCGCCGGTGAAACCTGTTAAGGTTGATAAGGATCTCATCAACAGGAGACGGCTTGTCTCCAGCCGGTGTAACCGGTATTTCAGACACCTTGGTGAGTTTGCGTTTCTCCGCCAGCTTGGCTTTCTCCTCGGCCCGCTTGAGCCGCAGCTCGTTCTCTTCCTCGTCGCGCTTTGCCCTGGCTTCTGCCTCGGCCTTTGCCTTTGCTTCTGCTTCTGCCTTGGCCTTGGCCTCTGCCTCTGCCTTTGCCCTGGCCTCTGCCTCTTCCTTGGCTTTTGCTTCTGCCTCGGCCTTTGCCTTTGCTTCTGCTTCTGCCTTGGCCTTGGCTTCTGCCTCCAACCTGGCTTTTGTGGCCGCATCCATCTCAGGCTCAGGAGCCGCCGCAGGTGCAGGCGTTGTTTCAGCCTTAGCCGCAGCAGGCGCAGGCGTTGCTTCAGCCTTAGCCGCAGCAGGTGCAGGAGCCGCCTTCTTTGGAGCGGCTTTCTTGGGCGCTGCCTTCTTCGGGGCGGCTTTCTTGGGCGCTGCCTTCTTCGGGGCGGCTTTCTTGGGCGCTGCCTTCTCCTCCTCCTTTATTGTAAGATCCGGTGTAGGCGCAAGCTTGGCGTAATCTATCTTGGCTTCGGGAAGCAGTTTTTTGATACCTTCGATATCCTCAGCCGTGCCGCCGTCAACCAGCTTGTCGATAAAGGAGCGGACCATCCTGACCGATTCGGGATGACGCATGATCAGAATATCGCTGCCGGCCATAAGGTAAGTAACCGCTCCGACAGCCTCCATGAGGATAGCGCGCCGCTCCGGATCGCCCATTGTCGGTGCCTCATCAACGCCCAGCTTGGCTTCCTTGCATTTCCATACCTCGTTGCCAAGGTTGTTGATTATGGGAAACTGAAGCTTGTCGTCATCCTGAGCCATGGCTGCCATGCGCAGACGCTCCATGACCGAGTAGGAATACTCAAGACCGTACCCAAGCCCGCCCGTTGTGGGATCCACTATTACCTGATCCATGGGCATGCCAAGGTTCTCAAGAAGAATGTTTACCTGCTTTGCGAGGTTAACATCGATGGGTGAGGATGAGATGATCGCGTGCTTGTAAGCCATTGCCGCGGCACCGATGGGCTTGTGGTTCTTGTCCTCCACCGGTCCCAGGGTAAGATTGAAATCCTGGCATTCCTCTGCAACCGTCTTAAAAACTTCCGCATCCTTCTCAACATTGGCAGATCCCCACACAATCAGGGGGACGTCAATCGCTTTGGCAACCTTTTTTACAATTTTGGCTGCTTCTTCACCGCTTGCGTTTTTGCCGTTGGGGTCGGTGCTTTTCAGCTGAAGCACAATAAGCTCGGCCCCGTAGTCCTCGACACATTTTTTCGCCCACGCGGCAGGATCGGATATTACATCCTTGAAAGGTGCCAAAGCCGCCTCGGGCCACTCTTCCGGCTCCATGTCCCAGACCTCCATGGCGACCTTCGGCTTGTTGGGCATTTCGCCCTCGAACAGGTAGAAGGGATAACATGTCTCGCCCCCCACCTTAACGGCTTTTTTCCCTTCGCCGAGTGTAATCTCCTTTATGCTGCCGGCATAAGACTCTTTTGCAATTTCAAAAGCCACAGCTACCTCCTTCGTAAAAATTTTAACCGTTTTAGGGCCGCAGTCCAAGCCACAGGCACGATGGATGTTTCAACAACCGCCTGCCTTGGCTCAAAAAGCGGTGTTCCCTAAGCCTCAACAGCCACCTTTCAAACAAACCTGTCTTTGACAAATATATTAAAATGGATAACATATACCTGTACTGCTTTCATGTCAACCAATTTACCCAAAATATAATAAAAAGGTGTTGCCTCACTCCCCCCAGGCCCCGCGATTTGTGAAAATTTTCAAAAAAAGGCTAATCGTTAAAAAAAACATTGTTGGTTCAGGCAAAGATAATATGAAGCTATCAAAAAAACCAGGGGCAGCTTCCCCGTCACACACCTCCACCAGCCGGTCTTCATTGTTGTGCCAGTGCGGCCTTTTATCCCATACGGCGCAGGGGAAGCCGCAGGCCAGGCTGTGAGGGGGCATGCTCTTTTGGTGATTTTTCCTGGCGCCGTAGAGAAAAGCCCCACAAAAAATTCTTGGCAAACCAACACCGTTGATGCAGGGCCATAATGAACAACAAGGCCGGTGCAAAATCAAATTGCACCGGCCTTGTTAAAACAACAGAGAACATCAGCCCTCTTATATTTATCATGCGCTTATGCGGCTTGCACCTTTTCGGTGAGCACCGGCATGAACTCGAGGATGTCTGCAACGATTCCCACGTCCGCGACCTGGAAGATCGGGGCCTTGGGGTTTTTGTTCACGGCAACTATAAAGGGGTTGCCCTTGATGCCGCCCAGATGCTGGAACGAACCGCTTATACCCATTGCCATGTATACTTTGGGCTTGACGGTCTGGCCGGATGTTCCAACCTGCCGCGATTTTTCCAGCCACTTGGCGTCAACTATAGGCCGTGAGCATGAAAGATCCGCGCCTATAGCCTCGGCCAGTTCACGGGCTATATCGATGTTTTCCTCGTCCTCTATACCGCGGCCTATAGACACAAGCACCTCGGACTTGGTGATGTCAACATCGCCCACCTCAGCCTCAACAATCTCTATGAACTTGCGTTTGGCAGCTACATCACCGGCATCTGCCGTCTTATCTTCAACAGAACCGCCTGCGTCCTTGCTCTCGTCAGCCTCAAAAGAGCCTGCACGAACCGTTATAACTGCGCCTGAGGCTATGTCACACGCGACATGGGTGCTCACCTGGCCGCCGAACTCCTGGCGGACCATCTTCAGCGTAGTACCGTCAACGCCCTCAAAGTCAACAATATCCGGTGCGTAGGGTGAATCCATCTTTATGGAAAGACCAGGGCCAAGATCCATGCCGAAAGTATCATGCGGCATCAGTAAAATAGCGTCGGAGGGAAGCACGTTAACAAGCATTCCCCTTATAATCTCTGCATTGGGATATGCCACGGCGTCCTTGTCTATCTTCCAGACGCTTTTATAAGAAGCCGCCATCTCGTTGCAGAGGGCATCGACGCCGGATCCCACAACAACCGCGGTTACATCCGCGGCCGGATCGATCTTCCTGGCTGCTGTTAAAAGTTCTGTTGCGGTATCATCCGCAACACCTTCCTTGTGCGTGATATATGCGAAAATCTGAGCCATTATTTAATCCCTCCCTTGGCTTTGAGCATTTCAATGAGTTTTTCGGCCATTTCCTCCAGACTGCCTTCAAGCATTTCAGCACCTTCTCCCATCTCGGGAACAAAGTAATCAATCTTTTTGAGCTTTGCGCCGTCCGCGCCTACCGCGTCCGCTGAAACGCCGAGATCAGCCGCGCCCATGGTTGGAATCTCCACGGAAGCAACCTTGCGGATACCCCTGATGCCAACGTAACGCGGTTCATTGATTCCGGTCTGGATAGAAAGGACACACGGAAGTTCAATCTCGTTGATTTCCTGGTTGCCGCCCTCTATTTCACGGCCTATCTTCAGCTTCTTGTCATCCATGACCTCGATCAGGTTCACCAGCGACGCATAGGGAAGATCCAGCATGGCAGCCAGCATGCCGCCGACCTGGCCCGCGCCGTCATCCGCCTGCGCTCCGGTAAGGATCAGGTCGTAGTTGGCAACGGCCTTTAAAACCGTGGCTATCCCCCTGCCGTCGGAACCTTCGAACGCATCGTCACAGGCCAATATTCCCTTTTCAGCGCCCATGGCCATCTCTCTTCTTAAAACCTCTTCGGATTCTTCGTCTCCAACGGTGACAACGGTAACGGATCCACCCACCTTGTCGACGATCTGGATCGCTTCTTCAACCGCATAGTTGTCCCATTCGTTGACCGAGTACACAAGGTCATCACGATCGATGTCCCTGCCGTCGTCTGC
>MZGQ01000032.1 GCA_002085115.1 Desulfococcus sp. 4484_241 | reverse complement strand
GGATTGTAAAATAATTATCTCTGGTGATAAACACTTAAGGTCTCTCAAGAAATATATAGATATTAAAATATTATCTCCAAGAGAATTCATTGATAATATGATGTGAAATAAACAAAATATTGTACTAACAAATTAAGGATTAGTTGAAAAAGTTACAACCTTTCCGGACAGTATGAGGCTGCCATTCCCGGCCCTATAAAGAAGCCGGGTATGGTGCTAAAAACCGGATTTTGGGCAAACCGGTAGTGATAGCACCGGGCTCTGGTCTTGCCAGGCGCCTCACGTGGTGATTCGGTGGTTATTGATTCCCCGCAGCGGCTGCATTTAATCCGGCCATTTTCCAGTTTCAGTGCCCCGGACCAGGGCCTTGCAAAAGAAATTGCTGAATGCCGGCGTAGCTGAACCGGAACGTGGCCGCACTCCAGCCAAACTCACTTTAACAGCACAGGCGGTATTGACGAAGCTGTTCTTCAGGTGATATTTTCCAGAAGTTAATTGTAAAAACGCTGCAGCCGCAAAACAAAGCTGACATATGGCTCAATGCTTCGTTTGGCATAACCCGATAATTGGAGGTCTTCCTTAAACAACGGGACGCCGCCCCCTTCCGCAGAGCGGCTTACTTGAACAATCGGGTACTGTTGACCATCATTCCGCTGCGCTCCTTGGCGGCAGGTGAGCTTGGTCGTTGGACAACTGGAGATAGATAATGCAGATCCTGCTCAAAGTCGCACTCAGTATAGTAATCATCCTCGTTGCTACGGCGATCGCGAAAAAGTTCCCATCTGCTGCTGGCTTGATCGCCGTCATGCCGCTGACTGGAGCCCTGGTTTTGGTGTGGGTCTATTTGGAGAACAAAGGTAATGCTGAGGTCATGCAAGCCTTTGCGAAAGGAGCGCTCTGGGGTATTCTGCCCAGTATCCTCTTTTTCCTCGTTGCATTGCTCTGTTTCAAGAAGCAAGTATCTCTGCCTGGTGTTCTGGCTTCGAGTTTCGGGATCTGGCTCCTTGCAGCGATAGTCCACCAATGGATCTTAAGATGAAAGTGACAATTTGTCCAACCAACAGACACACCTGACAAAAAAAACAGTTTTGAAAGGACACTTTTTATGAGTTATTTTTTCAGCCTTGCAAATATTGCCGTGTTTGGTGTGCTGGTAGGCATAGGGGCTGCCTTTTCCGGTCTGGGCGGGGGTTTTTTGATGGTGCCGTTTTTACTGTTGACAGGATACACGGCCCAAAAGGCGGTAGGAACCTCGTTTCTGGCTATTTTGCTGATCTCGGCATCCGCGCTTTTTGCGCACAGCAAGCTGGCCAACGTGGACTACCGGGCCGGAGTTCTTCTTGCAGCCGGTGGTATCATCGGCGCCCAAATCGGGGCAAGGCTGGTGGAAAATGTCCCTACCGATACTTTCCGGAAAATCTTTGCCGTGATTCTTGCCGGGCTGGCCATTTACATGTTTTTTAAAAAATAGGCTCAAAAGTCCTGATGAGAGTTGGTGCCTGGGGCGGGAATCGAACCCGCACGACCACTGGGATCAAGGGATTTTAAGTCCCTTGCGTCTACCTGTTCCGCCACCCAGGCACATGACAAAGATGATGGAAAGTCACTTATATTCCCACAAAACCCCGGTTGTCAAGCAGGCAACCCGGTATTACCGCATCAGGGAATCAGCAGGGATTGTCCGTCAGCCATAAAAACCGGAACGGCGCAAGGGTTACCACACCTGGTGATACGACCCGGCCGGAAACAAGGTCTGTAAAAGGGCCAGTCCCCGGCAGCGGCAGGTCAAGAGAGACCGGCTTGCCCGAAACATTGGTAACAGCAAGGATATTCTGCGAATCGCACCATCTCCTTATGGCAAAAACCCCTGGGTCCAACATCAAAACTTCAAACGGCGCATTCGGGTGAAAGGCGGGTTGTCTTCTTCTTGTTTCGAGCATCCCGATGCAGCCATGAAAGACCATATTGCGCAGGGTGCCTGGCGTTTTTATCTCTGCCATAACATCATCGTATTGAAGAGTCTGGCGGTTAATTGTCCTGGCCATGCCGGTCATCCGAACGCCCTCTGTCCAGTTGCGCGATCCGAGCAGGCTGTGGATATACACGGCCGGCACGCCGGGTAAAGCAAACTGTATGGCGCAGGACGCCAGAAAACGGGATGCCCTTGTTCGAGCATCATCAGACGCAGGGCTCAAGGCATCCATGTATGTTATGTTAAGTTCATAGGCTGTCTTTGAACCGTCGGGATTACTCTTGTACGACACCTGGCCGCCGTTATCAATGGTATGCCTTATAAGCAGTTCCGCCTCGCTTTCAGGAAGTATTCCCTCCAGCGGCCGCACACCTATCCCGTCGTGTGACGCTGTAAAGTTCAGAAAAGCTGTCTTATCAGACGGCAACCTGAGAGTGGCCGCCCATTCGCTGAAAGCAGTGGTGTCCTCGCGCAAAAACGAATAAAGCAGAAGCGGAGGCAGAGTAAAATTATAGACCATCTGGGCCTCGTCCGAACCGTTGCCGAAGTAACTTATGTTCTCGGCGTGCGGCACGTTGGTCTCCGTAACGATCCTCGTGTCAGGAGCCACAATATCAAGAATAGCCCTGAACAGCTTTACCATTGCGTGTGTCTGCGGAAGGTGGATGCAACTCGTGCCAGGTTCCTTCCAAAGGTAAGCTATGGCGTCAAGCCTTATCAGCGAAGCGCCGTGCTTTACGTAAAAGAGAAGCACGTCAATCATCTTTTCAAGCACGTCCAGGCTCCTGTAGTTAAGGTCAACCTGGTCTGCTGAAAACGTAGTCCACACGTAAACCCGTGTGCCGTCCTTCTTCGTAAACTCTGTAAGAAGCGGTGTGGTACGCGGCCGCGTAACGTTCTTCAGATGTTCGCCCGGCGTGGTTTCAATTGCAAGGTCTGAAAATCCCTCTTCACCGGCAAGATAACGCATGAACCAGTCGCTCCGGGATGATATGTGGTTTAACACGCAATCCACCATAAGCTCGAAATCGCGTCTCAACCCGGCCACGTCATCCCATGTTCCAAGTTCCGGGTTCACCGTGTAATAATCGGTGACCGAAAACCCGTCATCAGACGAGTATGGGAAAAACGGCAGAAGATGAACGGCAGAAAAGGAACCGCGTAAAAACTCGCGCCCGAATTCGCCCAGCACGGCAAGGGGAGGCCGGCCATCGTGTTTCAATGTATTGCCGTAGGTTATCAAAATCGTATCGGCGGCAGAAAAAAATTCCCTCTTGTTCCTCTCCTGCCGTGGAAATGCCTCTATCACAGGTTTTATACGGCGTAACGCTTCCGGGGCCCTGGCCGGGCCGTAGATAATCTCAAGCAGCGGTTTTAAAACAGCGTCAGTTTCCAACACCAGCCTCCCTTGCCACAGACACCGGCACGGCTGAAAAAACTGCATTGCCGCAGAGGGAATCCAGCTTTTTGTTGTCGGTGATATCATTAACAGAAACACCCGGATTTTTCGTGGCTACACCCAGGCGTACATCTTTATACAAATGGCTCCAACCATGAGGGATGCTGACGACCCCGCGCATGACCCGGTCCCACGCACAAATCTCAAGGCCGCATGTCGCCTCGCAAACAGGGCATGACCGGTAATGAACCTTAAGGCCGCCCATCTGACGCCTCCTGCCTATGGCCTTACATGGCCTGCGTTATATGTGCTGAAAAATAAAGGGGATATTCCGTCTAACGGCATGATACAAACCGATAATAATCATACATCTTGGCCAGGCATTTTACGGCACGTTCCGGAGTCTGGAAAAAAAGCCCCTTGTAATCGCTGCCGTCCACCTTGTATATGGTCTTATCCTCTCTTTCATCGGTCATTATGCTTACGCCTATAACCGGTTTGCCGTATTTTTCCATCATTGCGACAACATGCTCGATGTACTGCCGTTCAAAGTTATTCAGAACTTCCATAACCTTGTCGAAAAAATCCTGTTTATACGTAGGGTCAACCGCAGCCGACTTGATCAACCGCCTGGTCATATGGCGTTTACCCATTATGCCGAGATTTATCACCGCGTCACAGCCATCCCACTGCATAAGGATTTCCATCACCTGCATGGGAAGATCGTTGCTTGATTCGCCAACCAGGTCTATCGGATTGGAATGGCTCCAGTACGGAGGAAGCAGCTTGTTAATTTCGGCAAGGATACCGTCATCAAGTTCCGGAACTTCAAGGTTGAACGCCGCACAGAGGTCCGCAGCAACAACGCCCCAGCCACCGCCAAGAGTCATGATGCCAATCCGGTTGCCCTTTGGGAGTGGGACAGAAGAAAATGCAGCGGAAAGGTCAAGCATGTCCATAGGCCTGTCGACCTTTACTATGCCGGCCTGTCTGCATGCAGCGTCAAAAACCCTGGCATCCGAGGCCATGGCGCCGGTATGGCTGGATGCAGCTTTCTCGCCTGCCCTGGTCTGACCGCCCTTTAGCAGAACAATCGGCTTTTTCATGGACACCCGTCTTGCGCCCTCAAGAAATCTCGGCCCGTTTTTGACGCTTTCTATATAAAGCATAACTATCTCGGTAAGATCGTCGACCTCGAATGCGTCAATGTAATCCTCTATCGTGACCATACCCTCGTTGCCGGAACCTGCAAACGCACGTATCTCTATGCCCTGCTGTTCCGCAAACTGCAAAAGCTGCCCGCCCATGTTACCCGACTGGGAAACCATGGCTATGCCACCTGGCTCCGGCCACACGTGTGTTCCGGTGCAGTAAAGACTTATGTGTGGATTGGAGATGCCCATTGTATTCGGGCCAATGATAAGAATGCCGGCCTCCCTGGCCATTCTGACCACCTTCTCTTCCAGTTCCTTCCCCTCCGGGCCGATCTCACCGAAACCTGATGTGATCAAAACCACGTTCTTTACGCCCTTGGCTGCAAGGTCGGGGATAAGATCCGGCACCTTGGCGGCCGGAATGGTGACCACGGCCAGGTCAACCTCACCCGGAATGGCCGAAACCGTGGGAAACGTTTTACGGCCCGCAATCACGTCGCGCTTGGGGTTGACAAGATACACATCACCCTTGTAGCCGTTCGCAAGCACGTTGGTCAAAAGCAGGTGCCCCCACTTGCCAAGAGTAGCGGATGCGCCAACAAACGCTATGGACCTGGGATAAAAAAGCTCCCCAATCCTCCGGGGGTCAACAGGCGGACGCCCCTTGCGCAAAGCCGCAACGCCGCCCCTGACCACCAGGGCATCCACGGCGCACACATTCCCGGAAGGAGTTATAATAAGAGGATTTATATCCACTTCAGCCACATCCGGCTCTTTTTCGCACAGCTCCGACAGGCCGGTTATAACCGAAACCAACTGTTCCAGGTCAGCGGCCTTCTCCCCCCTGAACTCTCCAAGCAGCGCTTTTGAACGGATTTCGCCGATCATATCGAGCGCGTCCTGCCTTGTGACAGGCGCAACCCTGAAACTTACGTCAGACAACGCCTCTGTAAAAACGCCCCCAAGACCGAACATGACAACCGGCCCGAAAACCGAATCGTGAAAAAGTCCCGCCACAAACTCCCGCTTTCCTTCAACATACGGCTGGATAAGGAACCCCTCCAGCAAAGAGCCGGCAGACTGCTTGATCATCCTGCAGGCTTCCCTGACAGACTCTGCTTCGCTCAGCTTCAGGTGCACAAGCCCGGCCTCGGTCTTGTGAAGAAGCCTGGAGCCCAGCCCCTTTACCACAACCGGGTAGCCAATCTCATCGGATATTGCCACCGCTTCATCCACGCTGGCAGCGGCCCGCTCCTCGACTGTCGGTATCCCGTACCTGGCCAGCAATATTTTAGAATCCTTCTCGGACAGTGCAACCTGCCCTGCCCCGTTTCCATCCTGTCCTGCATGGTTCCTGTCTTTCATCGCTCAAATCCTGGATTCAATGTTAAAAAGCAACCGTAAAATCCGGCCTCCAATCTTATAGCCAGTATGGGGCCGGATTGACGAACACAGAGTAGTTAGCATAATCGCCAAAGTGGTGACTTGTCAAGCGAGCCCGGCTCAGCCCACGGACAGTCCGGTGGCCTGATAAAAGACTACGACACAAGGGCATGAAACGATCATAAAAAAACAATATAAAAACGGAATACGGAAGGAAAGAAGAAAGGAAACTTTTATTGTTTTTGCACCCTGCTTATGGTATAGTAAACAAAGAATGGCAACAGGTCTTTGCCGGGAGAGCTTGCATACCTTATTAAACCATTACTCCTTATGTCCGGGGTTGACATATATTCTGCCAATATATATGGTATTAGCAACCGGTTTGTGTTTTGTGTCATGGCACAGGCTCGTAGCTGATAATGGAGAAAAGATGGCAGGGCGTGTTTGGGGTTGGCTTCTGGTGCTGATGGGATGTGGGGTTGTCTTTCGGGTACATCAACTGGCCCCCCAAATCGACCAAATAGCCGGCTCTCAACCCAAAGCTTTTTTTATACGCATCTGTATATATATCATGGCGATACTTCTGGTTGGCGGAGGAATAAAAAAAATTCGCACCCAGTATGATAGGACACGTGATAAACCTCGAGACAGGTGAGGTCCGGTGGGAATACCCAAGGGCCGAATATCCATAAAAACCCACAGTAAACGGCGAGGAAATATTCATGGCTGTAACTTCCACCGCCCAAAAGCATTCCAGTTCAAACGGTCCGACTTTATCTCCTGCTGACTACAAAAAGAAGGCCCAGGAGATCAATAAACGTATATTTTCAGCATCGAACCTGGATGAAATCCTGATCGACTTGAAGGATGACATCGCAGAGCTCTTTGGGGCCGAACGGATTACCATATATTATGTGGACGGAATAAAAAGGGAGCTTGTATCCCGATACAAATCCGGCGGGGAAGTTCAGGAGATACGCGTTCCGCTTTCGCCGGACAGCATAGCGGGCTTTGCAGCCCAAAAACAGCGAATAGTAAACATAAAAGATGTTTACAACAAAAGGGAACTTGTGAAAATAGACCCCGCGCTCAGCTTTGATGACAGGTGGGATAAAAGGACAGGATTCGTATCCAGACAGATGCTTGTAGCGCCGATACTGTTTAAAAAAATGCTCATAGGCGCAATACAGCTCGTAAACCGCAAGGATGGCAAGCCCTTCAGCGAAGAGGATGAAAAAAACCTGGCCCAGCTGGCCGACACCATGGGAATCGGCCTGTACAACCAGAAAAAAATGGCAGCCGCGAGACGGGGTCGCCGCAACAAGTACGACCATCTTCTTGAAAACCATATACTCACGCAAAAGGAACTGAACAACGCCATCACAATGGCGCGGGAGGCCGGGAAAACAGTCGAGGAAATACTGATAAAGGAGTTCAACGTCCCAAAAGACGAAATCGGGATGTCTCTTTCAAAATACTACAACGCTCCTTACAGGCCGTTTGACAAGGAACTGCCCATACCGGGGGACCTGCTCGCAGGCCTTAAGGTGCCCTTTATGAAAAACAACACGTGGGTTCCACTTGGCACCAGCCCGGAAGGAGAGGTCCTGATCGCCATCGACAATCCGCACGATATTCAGCGCATAAACGAGATAAAGGCTCTTTTTACCGGGAAAACCCTTAAATTCTGCGTTTCCTTCAAGGAAGACATATACGACTTTATCGAACTTTTCACCATGGACGAGGTGGAAACATCCTCTATCGATGAAATTCTTTCCAAGATGCAGGACGAGGAGGAGGAGATAGAAGAGGAGACAGCCTCGGTCAGCGAAGAGAGCAGCGCCATCGTCCAGCTGGTGAACAAGATCATCATAGACGCATACAACAGAGGAGCTTCCGATATCCATATCGAGCCTTACCCGGGCAAGGAGAGCACCCAGGTACGTATTCGGGTGGACGGTCGGTGCACCCTGTACCAGACTATCCCCTATCACTACAAAAACGCAGTAGCCTCGCGTATAAAAATTATGTCCGACCTGGATATCGCTGAAAAAAGAAAACCCCAGGATGGAAAAATCAAGTTCAAGAAATATGGGGGCCTTGACATAGAGCTTCGTGTCGCAACCGTTCCCACGCAAGGCGGCCTGGAAGATATAGTTATGCGTATCCTGGCGGCAGGTGAACCCATTCCGCTTTCAAAGATGGGATTTTCAAAAAGAAATTATGAAAATTTCCTGTCATGCATAACACGGCCTTATGGCATCATTTTCGTGTGCGGCCCAACAGGCTCAGGTAAAACGACAACATTACACTCCGCGTTGAAACACATAAACAAGGTGGAAACCAAAATCTGGACCGCCGAGGACCCGGTCGAAATCACGCAGCGCGGCCTGCGCCAGGTCCAGGTACAGCCAAAGATAGGATTTGACTTTGCCGCAGCAATGCGGGCCTTCCTGAGGGCCGACCCTGACGTCATCATGGTAGGTGAGATGCGCGACAAGGAAACCACCCATATAGGCATCGAGGCGTCTCTTACGGGCCATCTCGTGTTTTCGACCCTGCATACAAACAGTGCTCCTGAAAGTATCACAAGGCTTCTGGACATGGGCATGGATCCGTTCAATTTTGCTGACGCTGTACTGTGTATCCTGGCCCAGCGTCTCGTTTTAACCCTGTGCAAGGACTGCAAGAAAAAATACCATCCATCAAAGGAGGAGTACGACGACCTTGTGCGGATTTATGGAGGCCCCGAGCTTTTTGAGGAATCGATAGGAATTCCATATTCAGACGATTTAACGCTGTACAAACCCAACGGCTGTAACGCATGCAACAATACCGGCTACCGCGGCAGGATGGGACTTCACGAACTGCTTATGGCCTCGCCGGAAATAAAACGGCTCATACAGACAAGGGCCAGGGTCGAAGAGATCCGCGAACAGGCTATAAAGGAAGGGATGCGTACCCTTATGCAGGATGGTATCGAAAAGATTTTCCAAGGTCACTGTGATCTCAAGATGGTTAGAAAGGTCTGCATAACCTGATATAACCTTCCCGGATTTACTGCCGGTATATGTGTTATCAGCGGGGCCTATTCAAGGATTTCAAGGACTACCATGTAATACCCCCTGAACCTGGCCGATTCACCGACGGTAACATGGCAAACCCTGGTCCTTACAATCCGGGTTTCATCCCGCATGTTGTGGGGAAAAAATTTCATATTGAAAACAGCCCCCGTGGTTAAAAATTCCATTACACTGGAATCCTGCTCGACGAGTATACAAAACCCGTGCGGTGAGATATCCCAAATTGCAACCCACGCACAGTCTGGACAGACACAGAACTTTTATACCGTGTTCCACGGTGAAATCCGGTTATACGTGTCTACGCTGGTTACCAGTATCCATGCCGGCCTGGCATAAGCGTCAGGTCCAGACGTTGCGACGTTGCGCTGAATGCTATACAAGACGGCGGGCAAAGTTATTTTTCATTCCGATACAGTATGGTTAAACAAAATTTTTATCGTCCCGGGAACACAGTGTGGAAATTTTTACCTGCCGTGGCCTCCAGGGCAACTTCATCAAAAACCAATCGCGGATTTTGGGGTGGTATGAACTATTGAAATTACGAAAAAATTATTATATTATTTTATATTTAAAAGTTAAAGGCGTAATATAGGCACTGCCTTATGGTGGACCGATTGTCTGTCTTAAAACCGTTGGCCCGGGAATCGGCAGGATTTGAAGTGTGCTTGAGTATTTCCCGAATAGTCACTGATATACACATATAAAATAATATTTCAGTAACGGAGGCATCACGCAAAAGTGCCGCTTGCTACATATTCCCGAATCTGCCCCTTCTTTTGCAGACATTGACAAACGTGACACGCATGGCAAAGCAACCCGGGCTGACAAGAAAAAGAACCTTTTCATATAATATGTTCCAGCCATTCCCAAAAGATGACCCCCAACAGGCCTTGAGATTGCGACGCTTTTTCATGGCTTTCGCTTCCTACATGCCATGGACCATTATCATAATCCTCGCGCACTCTTTGGGAATGATGCGTTTTTCCAATACCGAACTTTTTGCCTTTATAATCGCGGAAATGTGCATCAATCTGATATTTTACGTTGTTTTCATAACCGGCGTAAACAAACGTCTGAAAGATCCAAGCCTTACAACAGTCCAGATGTTAACCGGGATTATGTGGGCAAGTATTCTTGCCTATTATTCGCACTCATCAATACGGGGAAGTTACATAGTTCTTTATCTTACAGTTTTTGTATTCGGTGTTTTCCGACTGACGCTAAAAGAGTTCCTGACGCTGACTGTCGTGGCCGTAGGCTCTTATTTGCTATCTGTCACACTCCTTTACCTGAACCTGCCGGATGAGGTTGACATGGGACTCGAGATAACCAGATGCTTCCTTCTTCTCGCAGCCCTGTCATGGTTTTCCCCCCTTGGCCACTATATCTACAGTCTCAGGGAAAAAGTCGTAAAAGCCAACACCGAGCTAAAGGGAGCGCTTGCAAAAATCGAACAGCTTGCCGTGTGTGACGAGCTCACAAACATCTACAACCGCCGCCAGTTGTTTAACATACTGCCCCGTGAAAAGGCTCTTGCAGACCGCATGGGCAGTACGTTTGTCATCTGCCTTATGGATCTTGATAATTTTAAACAGATAAATGACAGTTACGGCCATCTGGCAGGTGACGCTATATTGAAGAAGTTCGCACTCACCGTTAAAAACGGCATACGCAGGGAAGACTACATATTCAGATACGGAGGCGAGGAGTTTATCGTGATATTCACAGGTACCCGTCACCTGTCCGACAGCATCGAAACTGCGGAAAGAATAAGGACCTCCATAGAAAATCTTTCATTTCCGGAGATCTCTGACGAGCTAAAAATTACGGTTTCGATCGGGATTACGGTTTACCAACACGGTGAACCTGTTGACGTGCTCCTGTCAAGAGCCGATGATGCCATGTACAAGGCCAAGCAAAAAGGGAAAAACAGGATTGAGTACATAGCTCCGCCCGGCCCGGAAACCATGCCTGACTGAACGGCCTAAGCCGACCTTCCGCCCCATGAATCCTCCCTCTCTGGCAAGCCGCGGCACCTTTTAAAGAGACAAACAGGCGTTGAAAAATGCCCAATGTTTCACTATATTCTCACGGTATAAAAAATCACGGACTTATAATATTGGAAAAAATAGAAAACAGGAGGAAACATATGGAGTGCAAAATAGAAAAAAACCTTGAGAAATGTAACTGCACCTACGAACCCTGCTCAAGAAAAGGTAAATGCTGTGACTGCATCAGTTACCACCTTGGTATGCGGCAACTGCCTGCATGTTGTTTCCCAAACGACGCTGAAGCCACCTATGACAGGTCATTCGAATATTTTGCGCGGCTGGTGTCAGAAAAGCGGGTTTAATAACCACATCTGCCCAAGGTAGCCCGGGGGCAAAGAAAGGTGGGGCTACAGGAATAGATCCAAGTTTGTGTTTGCTAATGGGCCTGACCTGTTTAATTACGTTCTGCCGCCTGTTTTGGCTATCCATGCCCTGACTTCTGATGCCACATCTTCGGGAAGGCCGACGGAATTCTCGCTCGTAGGGAACACTCCCGACTTTACCTCATTCGCATATGCCATGAAAACTTCCTTATACCGCTTTCCAAGAAAATCGTAAACCTTGGCATGCCTGAAAACACGCTCCGAAAATCCCAGGATGTCGCAACAGACCTGTACCTGGCCATCGCAGAACCGTCCGGCACCTATTCCTATAGTTGGGATTGAAAGAAGCGCGGTTATCTCCTTTGCAAGAGGTTCGGGTATCAGCTCAAATACAACCATCCCGGCGCCGGCATCCTCCAGCTTCAGTGCAGCGTCAATCAGTGTTTTTGCCCTTTCAAAATTCCTGCCCTGTACAGTTGCCTTCCCGGAAGTCTGCGGGGTATAACCAACATGCGCACACACATCTATCCCAGCGCTCACCACATGCTCCACCTGCGGTATAACAGCCTGCTCGCCCTCTATCTTTACCCCATCGGCACCAACATCCAAAAACCTTTTTGCATTTTCAAGTGCCAATTGCGGGGTATCAAACGACCGGTAAGGCATATCAGCCATAACGTAACCGTCTTTCACTCCCTTGGCCACGGCCTTTACATGGTGAAGCATATCATCCATGGTTACTTCGAGTTCACTTTCATACCCGAGAATGTTACGGCCGACACTGTCACCAACCAATATTATGTCTATGCCACTTTTATCTTCGAAAACAGCGGTAGGATAATCATACGCCGTAAGCATAGTGATTTTTTCACCCTGCTGTTTTTTTTTGAAAAAATCTGAAAGCCTTTTCATAAACACCTCCAGCAGAAATCCTGAACAGGAAATGATAAATCGGGATATTAAAAACGCCGGAACCGACCGTATTGTTTTAAGTGTATATGCTCCATGATGTTGCAGTCAATAAAAAACAGGGCAAAATGGTCTCCCAAACCCGCAAGCAGGTTCTAAAACCAGCCGTTTCAGGTGCAACAGGAGTAAATTAATCCAATGACCGGGAATATGCGTGATCATCCGATAAATATAGATGGCACGGTTTCGTTATGACCATCTGTGGATTGATAAATGCGCTTGGACGTGCTATCAAAAACAAAAAGCGTATGGGTAAAAGCTACCCGAACGGCATCCCCTGCATGAGTGCGGCAACCAACCTGGTGTATGACATAGGACAGGAACCCCTTGGAGGATGGACGTTTGATGCACTCGACTGGAACACGGGAAAATCGGTTTTCTGCTATCGTTTTGGGACCACTCCTGTTTACAACAGTGCCTATGCCGGCACGAAAATTTTAACAAACGGTTCTCTATACAGCGGCACACTGTTTGGTATGGTAAGAATGACGCCATAGCCCTGGCAGCTCACTGGCGAAGATGCACTGCAGGTGCGCCCAAACGGAACTAAACACAAGCTAAGTACAAAACCGGCAAAAGACAAATAAGTTTTGGAACATTAAAAAAGCGCCGCCTTTAACAACGGCGCTTTTTTTGTTGGTTATATAGACAGGCAATAACTGTAACCTTAAAACCGCGAGTGAAAATTCTGATATGCATCCAGGAATTGCCCACCTACCAGCTTACTTTCAGCACCGTGTCTCCCTCTCCTTTCCAGGATCGTTTAACCCGCGTTCGACAGTTGTGGAAATGCAAAATACCTAATACGATAGAATAACAGATAGTTATCCATAATCTAAAAAATGGCGTAGTGCCTACGAAATCAG
>MZGQ01000031.1 GCA_002085115.1 Desulfococcus sp. 4484_241 | reverse complement strand
TACTTGACGATGATGGAACAGGCCCGCTTTTCCCGGCCCTTTTTTCCTTGAACATGCTGCTTGGGACAAACGGCGGCCGCTCCTACACGCAAAGGGAGCTTTTTCCCATGCTTGAGGATGCAGGCTTTTCAGAGATCACACGCCTGCCGTACACAGGCCCCGCAGAATCAGGCATAATATCTGCTGTAAAAAGGATGTGAGCGTAAAAAGTCGAATCGGGATGCAAAGCAAAAAGTTCAAAATCAAGGCATTGCAAACCTTTAAAAATGCAGAGTGCCCGGCCGTGCGTGAACTTGCGCAAAAGATGCATCGCAACATGGTTACCGGGCTTTTTACAAGGCCATCAAAGAAAGGATGATCATGAAACACGGCAAAACAACGAAAAAACTTGCACGCTTTTGCAAGGACAGCTGCCCAATCTGCACAAGGGCAAGAGAGAAGGGCGAGGGGTTTTTATATGAGTTTGTAAAGATTGAAGAGCATTTATGCCCGGCGTGCCGTTCCTACATGAAAGTTTACGGCGTGCCTGCACACGAAAAGATCAAAAAAACAGATGAAAAATAGGCCGTAAGCTTTTTTTTGCAAACAATCCTGGCAACAACCAGTCCTGGTATGGCCAAATGGCCTGCCAGGGCAGTTCATGAAATGCCGGAGACAAGATGATGCGGGGCTATTTTTGCCTCGGTTTTGAAAAATTGCGCAACGATCTGCCGGTAACGGTCCACTGACCGTGTTCTGTAGATCGCCTTCATGGTTTTGCCGCACTCATCAAACAGTGGAGAAAAAAAGCGCCACAGCCCCTTCATCCTGTCAAGCAGGTGGGCAGGCCCGCTGAGCATCTCCTGGTAGCGGTCAAACAGGTCGTCATGAAACTTTCGCACGAGCGCTACCTTGTCTGAAACCAGGTCCTGTCCGGTTTTGAGAATTGACGGTAAAAACGGGTTTGCCAGGGCCCCGCGGCCTATCATCCAGCGTCTGACATCCGGAAACATGGCGGAAATTTTCATGAAACCGGCGAGGGTTTGTATGTCTCCGTTGTAAACAACGGTGTGACGTGTAAGGGCTGCTGCGCGGCCGAATGCGTCAAGATCGACGCCGCCATCGTACCGCTGGACACCTGTCCTTGGATGAATAATAACCTCTTCGACCGGGTAGGAATCGATCACTTCAAGCAGGCGAAACAGGTCGTCACTGCTTTCCCACCCCAGCCGGGTCTTTATGGATATGCCGCCTTTGAGATTTGGAATCACGACGTCGAGAAACTCCCGAATCATGTCGGTGTGAGGGAGAAGGCCGGATCCCCGTTTTTTCCCGGCCACCCTTGGAAAGGGGCAGCCAAGGTTCCAGTTAACAACACCATGGCCCATATCGTAAAAGCAGTTGGCAAGGTATACGAAATCATTTGCCGCATTGCCGAGTATCTGGGGGATTACCGGCAGGGAGCTGTTATTGCCGGGCAGAACATCCTTTACCTGGGAAGGCCGAAGCTTACGATCTGCTCTGGTCGATATAAACGGGGCCACGGCAAGGTCAAACCCGCCAAAATGGATGGCAAAGCTGTTTCTAAAAACAAAGTCTGTAACACCCCTTACAGGCGCCATGTAAAACAGGGAACCTTCCTCCATGACAGCTGCCCCCATTTACAATCGTACGACGCGGCTTGACATCCGCACCACGCAAAATATAAAGTTATCCTGCTTTGTTTATAACAGAAACATCTTTTCTCTCAAGGCTGCTGTTATGAAAAAAAGAACCTTTGAGCTTGGGTTGTTTCTTCTTGTCGCCCTGTTTGCAGCTTTTGCACAACCTCCATCTGCGGCCCAGGACAGTGATGGAAACGGAACAAAAACGGACAAGCATAACTATATTCATTACACGACAGCCCTGCCGGCTGACGCTCGATATGAGGTCATACAGTCGGAAATAGCCGCAAGATGGACATTCAGGCTGGACAGGTTTACCGGCCAGGTTTACAAACTCGGCCAGATAGAGTCCGGCCAGATAGTATGGGAAAAGATGCCGGTATGGAAACTTCCCAAGACAGAAAACCCGTCAAAGCCCCGGTTTCAGCTGTTTGTATCCGGCTTTTCTGCCGGGATATCTCTGCTTATAGATACATATACCGGAAAAACATGGGGGCTGGGGGTGCAGGAACTTAAAACCAAAAAAAATGAGACCATTGCCGTTACCGGCTGGTTCCCGGTCAAAGAATTAAAAGAGTTTAAGGACTCAAAAAAATAGCGGCCCGTCCCCTGCCATGACCGCAACCCCCGGTTTTACGCACCCTTGTCCCGGGATATGCAGGATGCCGGGCAGTTCTTTATAGCCTCGTTGACATCATCCTCCGGATAACCATCAAGCTCTGCCACCTCTATATACCCGGTATCGTTCAGTATGAAAACCGTGGGGCACACGCTGCAGCACACCCCGCATAACACGCATTCGGAAAGCTCCACAACAGGCCGCATCATTGGTTCATTGCCTCACACACCGCCTTTCCGATACGCCTGCCGAACTCCACGCAAGTCTTTTTTGCCGCACTGTCCGGAACATACTGGATTTTCAGCCCCGTTTCGGGGAGCTGAAACTTCATCGCCTCAAGCTCTTGCTCCACGTGCTTAACCGACTCTCCGCTCCACCCGTATGATCCGAAAGCGGCGCCGATCCTGTTTTTCGGCCTAAGTCCTTTCATGTAAACAAGGAAATCCGCCACCGTGGGAAAGATGTTGTTGTTCAGCGTCGGCGAACCCACTATAACAGCCTTTGCGTCAAGCACCTCGCTCATCACTTCGCTGCGGTCAAAACTCCTCAGATGCATAGGTACAGCCTCAACACCTTCTCCTGCAAGTCCATCTGCTATCTTTTCCGCCATGGTCTGCGTGCTGTGCCACATGGTGTCGTATGCAACAACAGCCTTTTTCCGGCATTCATGGCTGCTCCAGAGGGCATAAGCCTCGATTATTGCAGATGGATTCTTGCGCCAGATTATGCCGTGATCGGGACAGATCATCTCTATTTCAAGCCCCATTTCCTTTACCGATTCAAGCAGCTTTTTCACCTTTTCCGAATAAAGCATGAGAATGTTGGCAAAGTATTTTTTTGCATGGGGCATTATCGCATTACCGATCTGGTCGTCGAACATCTCAGGACCGGCGTAATGCTGACCGAAAGCGTCACTTGAGAACAGAATCCTGTCGGTCTTTAGGTATGTGAACATACTGTCCGGCCAGTGAAGCATCCTTGTTTCAAGAAATGTTACGCTTCTTTTACCAAGGCTTAACTCCTGGCCGTTTTCAACCACCTGGTAGTTCCATTTCCGGGTAAAGTGCATGGAGTGGTTTTTAAACCCCATCTTGGAAACGTAAAGCGGCTTGTCCTCCCCTATAAGATGCATGATTTTGGGAAGACCGCCGCTGTGATCCATTTCGGTGTGATTGCTTATTACAAGGTCGATTTTTTTCGGATCGACAACCTGGGAAATATTGTCAAGCAGTTGATCTTCAAGGCCTTTTTTTACTGTGTCGATAAGCGCTGTTTTTTCATCAACTATCAGAAAAGCGTTATACGTCGAGCCTTTTAGCGTGGAATAACCATGAAAATCCCGCATGTTCCAGTCAACGGCGCCAACACTGTAAATCCCGTCCGCGATCTTTACCGCAGCCATTTTTTGCCTCCTTTTGTAAAAACAAAATAGAGGCCGGGAACAAACAGGACCCGGCCATATAAGTTGTTCCTACTCCTGCTTGACGAAATCATCCTTGCCTGCCCCGCAGACCGGGCACTCCCAGTCACCGGGGAGATCCTCGAAAGATGTCCCTGGCGCAATGTCGTTGCCCGGGTCGCCTTCGGCCGGGTCATAAACGTAACCGCATACCTCACATACATACTTTTCCATGTTTTACCTCCTGTTTTTTTATTGCCGGCAAACAGTGCCGTGCCCCGAGCAGCACAAAATCTGATAAAACCGATCGTCCAAACAGCTTAAACAACCGCGGCCCTGAGTTTGTCAAGCCCTATACGGTCTATCATGGAGCCGATCCTCTCATGCTTCTTGGCGTTTTCCCTGTAAAAATCCACCACTTTTGCTATAAGTTCAAGCGCCTGCTCATCGGTAGGGATATCCTCAACCAGGGTGTCGGCAAGTCTCGGCTTGCCCGTGCCCTTGCCGCCAACTGTAAGGACCCATCCGTTTTTCCTGCCGTACAGGGCTATATCTTTTATACAGTTCTCCGCACACTGGTTGATGCAGCCGCTCACGGCCATCTTGGTTTTGCTTGGAAGTTCCATGCCGTGATATGTCTCGTCAAGCTTCATGCCCAGTCCAAGGCTGTCCTGCTGGCCCAGCCGGCAGAAGGCTGTGCCGGGGCATGCCTTGACACTTCTAACACACAGGCCCACCGCGTGCCCGGGCTTGATGCCAAGATCGGCCCACGCGCGGTCTATGTCATCCTTCTGAAGCCCGACCAGGGCTATCCTGGCCGCACTTGTGAGCTTTATCGCGGCAGCGTTGTATTTTTCGGCAACGTCAGCCACCTTTCGCAACACCTCCGGGGTAACGACCCCGCAGGGAATGTGCGGAGCAACAGCGTAGGTCTGCCTGTCTCTCTGAAGAACTGCTCCTTTCTCACCATCCTTCAACTTTTCCTGTTCATCCATCTTGAGTTTCACCTCCTGCTTATAAGGTTATACGGTTCAATATTCCAGGTCTTCTGCAGTAATCTTTTTTGCAAACAGTTTGTAAACCCATGCCTGACAGGCAATCACGACCAATGTGGCCACTGTCACAACGCCCGGCTCTTTTATGGGCCGGGGGGCTTTATTCCATACCTAAACTGCCCGGGAAAATCGTAACTTTCTCATATTATCCCCAATTGTGTCAGGCAACCATCCCGCCCAGCTTGCGGCCGTAAGCCTGTGCCATCTTCATGCCGCCTTCAAGATCGCCTGATTTCAGCATCAGCGGCCCGTCGGGTGTCATGTTCATGGAAAACACGTTTTTCATGGTCTCATAGATCCTTTCCGGCGCCTCCCCGCTCCATCCGAAGGCACCGAAAGACCCGCCGGCCTTTCCGGCCAGATCGGCCTTTTCAGATAGGAAAAGAAAGGTCTTCATACTGTTTGTCATCTCGCCGTGATAGGTCGGAGAGCCAAAAACATAGATATCGTAACCTTCCAGCTGGGACTCTTCCTTTATGTTTTTTATGTTCACAAGGGTCACATCAGCGGCGGAAAACCTCAACCCCTCCGCTATGTACTCGGCTATTTTCGCCGTATTGTCTGTCCTTGTAGAGTATGCGACCAGTGCTTTTGGCATGTTTATATCCTTTTCCTGTTTTGTGCTTCTAAGATGCTCCGTCTGGCGGGTGCGGCATGCGCAGCGGCAGACGGCAGGCCGTAAAACCGGCATTGAATGCGGCATTTATACACACTG
The DNA here is from genome assembly GCA_002085115.1 of Desulfococcus sp. 4484_241. Lineage (GTDB taxonomy): Bacteria > Desulfobacterota > Desulfobacteria > Desulfobacterales > Desulfosudaceae > MZGQ01. Next base: position 15,838 of record MZGQ01000031.1, on the reverse strand, counting down.
AGTCAATCAGCCCGATTACGAAAATTACGACTTCCAGTGACCGTGAAGATTGCAGTACGCCCTTGCGTACACAGCTTCTGCGTTTGTTGTGAAAACCGCCTCGGGCGCGTCACCCGGCGAAAGAAACCTTGTATACACATCGTATTTTCCTCCTGGAGCACCATATTCTCGCCACAGCACACGAGAGTCCCTGCACCGGTGGCAAAAACCTCCACAATGTTTCCGCACTTTTCACACTTGTATATCTCTATTTTCCCTGTCATCACAGCTTCTCCCTGGTTTTATTTGCCATTATCCTTTACCTGCACTTGCCCGACGGCAAAATGCCCTACCAGTTTTCCCCCAGCAGCTCGAAATATGCCTGTGGATGGGCGCAAGCGGGGCACATCTCAGGAGCCTCGGTCCCTTCATGCAGATAGCCGCAGTTCCTGCATCTCCACACTACCGGCTCATCACGTTTAAAAACCCTTCCAGCTTCTATGTTCGCAGCAAGGTCACTGTAACGCTTTTCATGCTGCTTTTCCGCAACAGCGATCTTTTCAAAAACCGTGGCAATCGCATCGAACCCTTCCTCCCGGGCTATCTTTGCAAACTCGGGATACATGGTAGCCTGTTCGTAATGTTCTCCCTCCGCGGCTGCCTTCAGGTTTTCAAGCGTTGTCCCGATTACTCCGGCAGGAAAGGCGGCCGTGATTTCAACCTCTCCGCCTTCCAGGAACTTGAAAAGCCTTTTTGCATGTTCTTTTTCCTGGTTTGCCGTCTCCTCGAATATGTCGGCAATCTGGACATAACCGTCTTTTTTTGCCTGGCCTGCAAAATAGGTGTAACGATTCCGGGCCTGTGATTCACCGGCAAAAGCTGCCATCAGATTCTTCTCGGTTCTTGTTCCCTTGATACTTGCCATTTTTCTCCTCCTTGATTTTTGTTTAAATTAAATTAAAAACCGGTCAGGCGGCACAAGATTCATTCCTTCCACCAGCCCTTCCTGATATGGTTTTCCTTCTCGGCCTGGGCAATCTTTTGAATCTTGTAGGCCGAGTCCAGAAGCACACCGTAAAGTATGGCGCAGCCGTCATCCTCCTGCTCGCTATACCCCCTGTTGGCAAGGCTTATCATCTCCTCAACCAGCCTTAACACCTCTTTAAGATTACTGTCGCACGGCTTTAGCACCTATTGACTCTCCATAAAAAAAGTTTTATTGAATCATATAATCAATTTGTGTGCCAGCATAGGCATAAAAATTTTCTGTTCTGTTGTTAGAGTGTGTCAAAACAAAAAAAATCGATTTTTTACAGTATATTAGAAAGAAACCCCATGCTGCGGGAAAAACGGATGATTCCCCGCAGCCAACGGCCTGCAGACCCTAATCACAAGTGTGTGAGACAGAACTGTTTATATAAACGCTTTATCCCTGAGTCTGTCTGTGAGGCCACAAGAAAACGGTTGTTGCCCATAAACGAAAAATTTTTCGCACGGTCATGAGAACCGGGGTTTTTGAGCCGGTCCTGCTTTTTTACCCAGCCAGCAGCCACGTAAAGGTCGCGTAAAAATGTACCAAAATCAATTATGATACACCTTTGTTTTTCTAAACAAAAAAACAGCATCTTAATACCGAACACCGCAGTTAAAGCAGCACCTGCCCTCCACGGCGGTATTCGTTTACGGCCAATTATATCATGCCATCGATTTGAACATTTTTTTGCTGCTTCCGCATACCGGACACTTCCAGTTGTCAGGAAGAGCTGCAAACCCCGTGTCTGGCGGTATTTTCCCCTTCCTGTCTCCTTTGTCAGGGTTGTAGATATAACCGCAGTTTACTGTCTGACATCTGTACATCTCCGATGGTTGTGCCATTTTATCACCTTTGTTTAAATCCATTTGTGCATAGTGTATCTTGAAAGCCCATACTTGTTAAATTAATCCTCTCGATTTTTAGCCACAGCCATTGTTGTCCAAAACAAACAAAGAACCTTTTTGTTGATAACCACTTGAATTTATTACCACCAGCCCTAAAATCAAAAAACAGGTTGCCTCATCAATTATGCTGTCAAAAATCCGTTTTTTGACAATAGTGAAGACAGACAGAGGACGACCGTGATTTACGCTGATTGTTGGATATGAGTCGGGTTCCGCCGCCGGATGCTGTTTGCAACCGGCTGTAAGACAACTTTGCCAAAACCAATCTATGGTTTTGGGAAGGTTGACTTTGTAGCATTGTTACATATATCTTAAAAGAATATCACCAGTCGTCAGGTCAACCCGGATATTTCGACAAGGCTCGGGCCGAGACGGGTTTAACAGATTTTCTGACAGGAGATGAATTTGTACAAGGTCTTGGAGGAAGGGTGTGAACGTTACAGGCTTATGCTCTACAACATACGTTACGGCAGTGGAACCGGGTGGCGGTTTCATGTACCGGTTCCGTTTGGCGGGTATCTACGGAAAAGCGGCAGTACGTTTACACCTATAGCAGAGCTTATCAAGTCTTATAGCCCCGACCTGGTGGGCCTGGTGGAGGTGGATGGCGGTTCCATCAGGACCGGCAGGGAGAACCAGGCCTGGCTTGTTGCCAAAGAGCTGGGGCACCATTACGTGTTTCGCAATAAATACGATCCGTTCGGGTTTACAAGTGCCATGCCGCTCATGAGCAAGATGGGCAACGCGGTTTTGAGCCGTCACGATATTGTTGCAAAGAGGTACCATTATTTTACAAAGGGTGTAAAACGGCTGGTTATAGAGGTGGAGCTGGAAAACCTGGTGTTCCTGCTGGTACATCTTTCGCTGCACCGCAAGCATAGGCAGGAACAGCTTGCCGAGATGGTTCCCCTTATTCGTTCTCTTGACAAGCCGGTCATCGTGGGCGGTGATTTTAACGCTTTCAAGGGGCCGGCTGAGCTGAGGGATTTTCTGTCTGCCGCCCGCCTGGTGAGCGCAAACACCGGGAACATCAGAACTTTTCCCAGCAGAAAGCCCAGATGGGAGCTTGATTATATATTTCACAGCAGGCAGATAGCCGTCAATAACGTCCATATGCCCCGGGTCCGGCTGTCCGACCATCTGCCACTGGTGTGTGACTTCACAATAAACAATTGATTGGCAATACACAGCATGATCGCCTGGAATACCATATTTCTTGCTGTTTTATATCTCTACATTGCCGTAACCATATTTTACCTGCTTTTGGATAACCGTGAGACAGCCACCACTCTTTCCTGGCTGCTGGTTTTCATATTTGTTCCGTTTGTCGGGCTGGTGCTTTATTTCATGTTCGGTCGCGGGATGCGCAAGAAAACAGCCAGCACCCTTGCAAGGCAAAACCTTGAGAACCGGTTAAAGGGCGAGCATGAAACACTGGTCAACAGGCAGGTGAGGGATACCGAGGCCCTGCATGTCCGGTATCCTTCACCTGGCAGCAGAAAACTGATTCAACTGCTTTACCATAACTCCGATTCCATCCTGACGCGGCACAACGAGATAAAAGTTTTTTTTGGCGGCAGGGAGAAGTTTGGCACGCTTTTGAGAGATATAAAAGAGGCAAGACATTACATCTACATGGAATATTTTATCTGGGAATCGGATGAACTCACCGAATCCGTTGTGTCGCTGTTAAAGAAGAAAGCCTCAAGCGGCGTGGATGTGCGGGTTCTTTACGATATGGTTGGCAACTATCTTCCCAAGCGTTACCTCAAATCCCTCAGGCGGGCCGGTATACAGATATATCCGTACTACAACTTTCTTTCTCCCCTGAAGATTCACACTTTGAACTACCGGAATCACCGAAAGGTGATCGTCATAGACGGAGTGACGGGATACCTTGGCGGCATGAACATGGGAAAGGAATACATAGACGGAGGAAAGCGGTTTCCGGGCTGGAGAGATACCCATGTCCGCATCCAGGGCGAGGCGGTTGCCGTTCTCCGCGAGATTTTTGCCGTCAGCTGGCTGAACACTACGGGCGAGGCTATAAGCACCAAGCCAATACCAAACTACCAGCCCTCGAACATAACCCATATACAGGTAACAACGTCAGGGCCGGACTCTCAATGGCATTCCATAAAACAGGTATATTTTCTCATGATATCCTCGGCCGAAAGGTCGGTATATATCCATACGCCCTATTTTATTCCTGACGCAAGCATATCTATGGCTCTTCAGACCGCCGCGCTGAGCGGGATCGATGTCCGTATAATGATGACCGGAGTCGTTGACAAGCATCTTCCCTTCTGGGCTGCCCAGACCTATATAGAGCCTCTTCTCAATGCCGGGGTCAGGTTCTATTTTTATGAAAAGGGGTTCATGCACGCCAAAACCATTGTTGTTGATTCAAACTGCTGCTCTGTCGGAACAGCCAACATGGACATACGCAGCTTTGAACTCAACTACGAGATCAATGCGCTGATCTACGACAGAGACGTAGCCGGGGCTTTCGAGGCTATGTTTATGAAGGATATCGATTCAGCACGGGAGTACACACTTGAAGATTACAACAGCATGGGAAGGGCCCGCAGACTGAGAAACTCTCTTGCCCGGCTCTTTGCCCCCCTTATGTAGAAGATACAGGGAATAATGCCGGTTTTGTCCCACCATAAGCACCTGCGTTTCTTGACAAACGGTGTGCCGGGTGTAAACTGGCCAAAAAGAGATTATCCACAAATAACGCAAAGTGTGCGGAGGGCAACTTGGCCCATACATTTTAGATGGCATAAATTTTGACTGTGTTTTGCAAGTAAAAGGCAAATCGGGATTGGTTGAATGAAAATCATATTGATTGTTGATGATACAAAGCTGGCCCGCCACCTTTTGGCAAAAAAATTTCAGCCGTTTTCCGATGAGTTTGAAATTGTTACAGCGGCAAACGGCAAGGAGGCGCTTGAATGCATAAATAACGTCCCGGTTGATCTGGTTGTTACGGATATAGAGATGCCGGTGATGGACGGCTTTGAGTTGATTGCGCATATGAACAACCGGCATCCGCAGATTCCGGTGTTCGTAATGACGGCCAAGGGTTCCCCGGAAATCGAGGAGAAGATAGACGCAATGGGTTCTTTTCGTTATTTTGAAAAGCCTTTGAAATTCGATGCTCTGCTGGCCGCCGTTCGGGAAACCCTTGAATCTGCTGTCAGGGGCGAGGTGAACGGTATAAGCATGTCCTCCTTTCTGCAGCTGGTAAACATGGAGCAGAAAAGCTGTACGTTGCGGATCAGGCGCAGGGGACGGGTTGGTCATTTGTACTGCCTGCAGGGTGAATTGATAGCCGCCGAGACCGACGGCCTGTCAGCGGAAGAGGCCGCAATCGAGATGCTGAGCTGGGACGCGGCGTCGATAGAGATCCTGGAACCTGATCAGCAGAAGCAAAAAGAGATAAAACAGCCGCTGATGAACATTCTGATGGAGGGGGCGCGGCGCAAGGATGAAATAAAAGCCGCAGCAAAAAAGGATGTTGCGCCCGACAGGCCTGTCAAACCGGCTAAACCGGACAAGAGTCCGAAAACTGCCGGCAATGGCACAAAGGGGGATACCGATATCTCTTCTCTGTATGAATGGGAGTGACCGGCCGGTTTTTACATTTGTGACAAAGGTTTCATGAAATATCCGGGTGAAAAGAACAGGGGGCGGGTTGGATGAGAACCGCAGATTAACCAGGGCTACAGGTGTTGTTGGAGCCGCAACCCTGCTTAGCCGGATCCTCGGGTACGTCCGGGACATGGTTATTGCCGCCGTGCTTGGCGCCGGCATGGCTTCGGACGCTTTTTTTGTTGCTTTCAGGATTCCAAACTTGCTCCGCAGGCTTTTCGCCGAGGGGTCGCTTACAATAGCGTTTGTTCCCGTCTTTCTTGAGCAGCTTAAAAAAAAGGGCAAACAGGATGCTTTTGAAATGGCCCGGTCGGCGATCCTGGTCCTTTCGGCCATTTTGGCTTTTGTGACGATTGCCGGGATCATTTTTTCTCCAGCGATAATCCATATAATAGGTTTCGGGTTTGTCGATCTGCCGGAGAAGTTCGGTCTTACGGTTAAGCTTACCCGGATAATGTTCCCCTACCTCTTTTTTATCTGCCTGGTGGCCCTGTCAATGGGAATCCTTAACTCCATGGGCCATTTTGCCGCACCTGCGATTGCCCCGGTGTTCCTCAATATCGCCATGATAGCGGCCATCTGGATTGCGTCGCTGTTTTCAAATAACCCGGCTGCTCATGCCATCGGCCTTGCATGGGGTGTGATAGCGGGGGGCGTGCTTCAGCTTGTGCTGCAGCTGCCGTTTCTGGCAAGGGCCGGGCTGCGTCTTGCGGGAAAGGCCCGGTTGTTTCATCCGGCCATTAAAAAGGTAGGGGCCCTTATGGTGCCCGCGGTGTTCGGCTCCGCGGTCTACCAGTTGAACATCATTATCGGGACATTGCTGGCCACGATGCTTCCAGAGGGAAGCGTGTCTTATCTTTACTACGCCGACCGCCTGGTACAGTTCCCGCTTGGAGTTTTCGCCATATCTGCTGCTACCGCTGCCCTGCCCAGTATCTCCCGGCAGGCTGCTGCCGGTGACCTTGATGCAGCTATAGACACCTTTGGGTACTCCATGCGTTTTATCCTGTTTATCTCCATTCCTGCGATGGTTGGCCTGATCGTTTTAAGGGAACCGCTGGTTGAACTGCTGTTCCAGCGTGGAGGGTTTGACGCCAGGGCCGCAGGCATGACGGCAGACGCGCTTCTCTATTACGGCATTGGGCTGTGGGCCTTTTCCGCTGTCAGGATTGTTGTTTCCACTTTTTACGCTTTTTCCGATACGAAAACGCCGGTTGTAATGGCTGTCATAGCAATATGCATAAACTGTGAACTAAGTCTTGTTTTAATGGGCCCGCTTCTTCACTGCGGCCTGGCCCTTGCCACGTCGATTGCATCTATGGTTAACCTGCTGCTGCTGACAAGGGCGCTGCATGCAAAGCTGGGACGCCTCGGTCTTGCAGATGTGCTGCGTTCCGCATTGAAAACCGTTGTGTCGTCGGCTCTCATGGGGCTTGCCGTCTGGTTCGCATCACACGGCCTGATGCCGCCCGGCTCCGGTTTTGTTGCACATCTGCTTGGCATATCGGCCTGTGTGGCGCTTGGGGTTGCCAGTTTCCTGCTTTTTTCGTATATCTTGAAAAGCAGGGAGCTTGGCGATCTGTTCGTCGGTATATGGAGGCCTGCCCGTGAAAATATTGACGGCAAATAAACTGCAGTGGTTTTTTATGGCACTGGCCGGTGTCGGGTTGTGCCTGATGCTGGTTTTTATGTTTGTTGGCGGGAACCAGTTTTTCGATTACAGGGCGCTTCAGAGGCAAAACAGTGCTATAACAGTGGAAAACGAGGCCCTCAGGCAGAAAAATCTGGAAACCTCGCGGCTTGTGGACCGCCTGAAGAACGATATGAGTTATATAGAGCATGTGGCGCGCGAGGAGCTTGGAATGGTAAAAAAGGGCGAGGTGGTTTACACCTTTGGCAGACAGGGAAAAGGAAGATGAAAGACGATCCTGTTTTTTATACAGAGTCCATGGCTGCACTTTGTGCAAGGCAGGGGTATTTTGAAAAGAGTGCGCAGATTTACCGCTACCTGTTGGAACGCGATCCCGGCAGGGATGACCTTGCCAAGGCGCTTGCCGGGGTTGAAAACGCTATGCAAAAGCCTGGGCAGGATGCAGACGGCCAGCCTGGCAACAGGCTTGAATCTCTCATCGAGACCTGGATCACCCTGCTTGTGGAAAGCAACATCCAAAAAAAGTTTGACGAGATCCGGGAAGGCATAAAGCGGATGACCCCCTGATTCCGCTGCCCTGACCACCAAAAACACCGGCTTTTGCAGAACACCATTCCCTCTTCCGGATGGCTCAATTTCTCACGGCCGTTTTGGGTTCATTATTATTACGACCATTTACAGGAGTTTCAGAGATAATCCCTGTCATCCGGCCTAAAGCCAACACTGGCGGGTCTTTTTTGTGCCATCCGCAAGCATAAGACCCCTCACGAATTAGCCACACTACCTTCCACAACTGTCGAACGGGGGTATCGCAACCGGACATTTTGCGTACTAACAACACGGCGGATTAAATCCTTGACTTTATCAACCGTTTTGCAATAAAATTATTTTTATGAACGATTGTTCATAAATTTTTTTAATCACTTCTAAACTCAGCAAATATAACTGGTTGAGCGGAAAATCCATAACACCGAAAAACCGGAGAAAGGATAAAAACCATGGCACAACAGTTGGCAGACAGAAGGGATATCGATTTTGTCATATGGGAACAGTTTAACGGCGAGGCGTACCTTAAAGCCGGGGATTACGCCGAGTTCAACAGGAAAACCTGCGACATGATCATCAACGAGGCGAGGTCTTTGGCTATAAAGGAAATTTTCCCGACCCTTTCCGAAAGTGACACGGTCGGGGTGAAATTTGAAAACGGCACGGTAACCGTGCCTGAAACCTTCCCTCCGCTTTACAAGCTGATCCTGGAAGGTGAATGGAACAACCTTATGGTGAGTCCCGAGATGGGCGGCCAGGGCGCCCCGCCCTTTATTTCGGCAGCGGCCACCGAATATTTTATGGCGGCGAACTGGGCGTTGTTTACTTATGCCACGCTTGGATGCAGCACTGCCGGCATGATCTATCGCCACGGTACCGAGGAAATGAAGAAAAAATATGTTCCCAAGCTCGTATCCGGTGAATGGGGCGGTACGATGCTGCTCACCGAGCCCCAGGCAGGAACGGATGTCGGGGCAATTGAAACCTCGGCGGTAAAAAACGAGGATGGCACCTACTCTATCACAGGCAACAAGATTTTTATCACAAACGGCGAGCATAACCTCACAGAAAACATCATCCATCCGGTGCTGGCGAGGATCGAGGGCCATGAACCGGGCACAAGGGGTATTTCGATATTTATTGTACCCAAGTATCTGGTCAACGATGACGGAACGATAGGAGAGAGAAACGACATAGTCTGCACCGGGGTTGAGGAGAAACAGGGTATTCATGCCAGCGCCACATGCAGTATGAGCCTTGGTTCCAAGGGCAAGTGTATCGGGTACCTTCTTGGCCAGGAAAAACAGGGCATGAAAATAATGTTCGAGATGATGAACGAGGCGCGTATGGCAACGGGATTGCAGGCGATGTCCTATGCTTCTGCTGCATACCTGATAGCTGTCAATTATGCCAGGGAAAGGATCCAGAGCAGGGATATACTCGAATTCAAAAACCATGCCGCTCCGTCGGTACCTATAATAAAACACCCCGATGTTCGCAGAAACCTGCTGTGGATGAAGGCACTTGTGGATGGCATGCGCAGCTTCTTCTATTACACCGGTATAATAGGAACCCGGTCTGAGCTGGCCGAGGACGAGGAAGAAAGAAGAGTCAACCTTGGAATGTTCAGCCTGCTCACTCCACTTATAAAGGAATACCTGGCAGCCAAGGGCTACGAGGTGTGCGTTCAGGCCATACAGGTGCTTGGAGGCTCCGGTTACATAAAGGAATACCTTGTGGAGCAGTATACCAGGGATTGCAAAATAACCACTATATACGAGGGCTGCAGCGGTGTTCAGGCCATGGATTTGCTGGCAAGAAAGCTCCCCTCGGATGGAGGAAAGGTTTTTGGTGCTTTTCTCTCGGATATAAAGAAAACAGTTGCAGATGCAAAGAAGATAGAAAACCTGGCCGCAATGGCGGAAAGGGTGGAAAAGGCGGCAGACCGCCTGGGCGAGGTTGCCATGCATCTTGGTGGAATGGCGATGGAAGGAAAGATAAAGGAAGCTTTTGCCCATTCACTGCCGTTTCTGCACGCCATGGGAGACGTAATAATAGCATGGATGCTTTTGTGGAGGGCGTCTGTGGCTGCTCCGAAGATTGAAGGCGCCAAGAAAAGCGATGCAGCCTTTTACGAGGGCCAGGTCAAGACCGCTGAATTCTTTATCAATACAAGCCTGTACCAGACTTTCGGAGCGTTTGACTCCATCAAGGCAGCCTGTGCCGCGGCCATAGAGATCCCCGACGACGGGTTCGGCGGCCTGTAGAAGTTGCCCGGCATGTAAACTTTACGCGGTATCCGGTCATGTTGCCGGGTACCGCGTTTTTATATCATAATTGCAATAACTCCTGGTATCAGGTATTTTCAGTATATCCAACCACCCTGGATTATCCTGCAACAGGGTATTCCGGGGCATGCGACCAAAAACGCGGAGAGTTAATGGACCGGATCATAATCGAGGGAGGCAGGCGCCTTTCGGGAACCGTCACGATCAGCGGCTCAAAAAACGCTGCTTTGCCCATACTGGCTTCATCGATCCTCACTGACGGAGTATGCACCTATACAAATGTTCCTGACCTTAGGGATATAAAAAGTATAGTGGAGCTCCTCAGACATCTTGGGGCAAAGGTGGATTGCCAGGGCAGTACTGTCCGGGTGGATGCAAGTAGTGTGAGTGTTCACGAGGCACCTTACGAGATTGTCCGAAAAATGAGGGCATCGATCCTGGTCCTTTGCCCTCTCGTGGCAAGGCTGGGAAGGGCGAGGGTGTCGCTGCCCGGAGGATGCGCCATCGGCGAACGGCCTATCGACTTTCATTTAAAGGGCCTCCAGGCGCTTGGCGCCACCATAAGCATGGAACATGGATATGTTAACGCATCGGCCCGGAAGCTCAAGGGGGGTGATATCTATTTCGATGTGCCTTCGGTTACCGGAACGGAGAACCTGCTCATGGCAGCGGCGCTTGCCGACGGTGTGACCCGTATAGGCAATGCCGCTTGTGAGCCCGAGGTTGTGGCGCTTGCCGATGTTCTGAACCTCATGGGTGCAAAGATAACCGGAGCCGGCACGCCCGAAATTGTCGTGCATGGGGTAAAATCCCTTGAGCCGGTATCGGTTTCCATTATACCGGACCGGATAGAAGCCGGCACGTTCATGGTGGCGGCTGCCCTGACCGGGGGAGATATTACAATCGAGAACGTCGAACCGGGGCACCTCAAGGGGCAGATAGACAAACTCGCCCAGACCGGCGCCATCATAGAAGCAACGGGCAACACCGTTCGGGTAAAAGGGCCCGGGATTATTAAGAGCGTTGATGTAAAAACATTGCCTTATCCCGGGTTTCCCACCGACATGCAGGCGCAGTTCATGGTGCTTATGTCTGTTGCAAGCGGCCTTTCCATGATAACCGAAACCATTTTTGAAAACCGGTTTATCCATGTGAGCGAGTTGAAACGCATGGGGGCCGATATCACCATATCCGGCAACTCCGCCATGGTCGCAGGCGTCCCTTCCCTTTCAGGCGCTCCGGTCATGGCATCAGACCTTCGTGCAAGCGCTTCCCTGGTCCTGGCCGGCCTGGTGGCTGAAGGCACAACCGAGGTCAATCGCGTTTACCACCTGGACAGGGGATACGAGAAGATGGAGGAGAAGTTCCGGCAGCTGGGAGCCTCCATCTGCCGTGTCAGCCAGCCCAAATCATAAAATGTCATGGCTTAAACGCTCCCCGATCCCTTGACATTTTCAAATTAATTCTAATTGTTACTTATTCAATGTAGTGCCTGGCGAATGCTTTGTGCATCGATTTAAGGGTTCGTTGTGACAAAAGATTTTTAAATTTTCATATAAAGAAAGGGAGACCAAGCGGTATGACAAACAGGGAAACATTTCAGTTTAAGACCGAAGTCAAGCAGCTTTTGGACCTGATCGTAAACTCGCTTTATTCCAACAGGGAGATATTTCTCCGGGAGCTTATCTCCAACGCTTCTGACGCCATAGACAAGCTTCGTTTCAAGGCCCAGACAAACCCTGAAATCCTTGGGGACGATACCGAGTTCAAGATAAAAATCATACCGGACAAGAAAAACCGGACCATTGAAGTGGCCGATAACGGGATCGGCATGACAAAAGACGAGGTGATTGAGAACCTGGGCACCATAGCGCAAAGCGGAACCGCTGCTTTTATCGAGGCCATGGAGCAGGCGGACAAGGAGAAAGGGGAGTTGCCTGAGCTTATCGGGCAGTTCGGTGTTGGGTTTTACAGCGCCTTTATAGCTGCTGACCGTGTGACTGTAATCACAAAAGCCGCCGGATCTGATCAGGCCGTCAAGTGGGAGTCTTCCGGAGACGGGTCCTATACCATAGAGGATGTTCACAAAGAGGGACGCGGAACAAGGGTCATTCTGCACTTGAGGGAAAACAGGGAAGGCGAGGATGAAGAGGATTTTACAGACGAGTTCACCATACGCCGGATAGTAAAAAAACACTCCGATTTTGTTGCCTATCCAATAGTCATGGATGTAGAGCGCGATGAGCCTGTGCCGGAGTCGGAAGCCATACTGGACAAGGACGGAAAGCCGGTGGAGGGACAGACCAGGAAGGTTGTAAAGGAGGAGACCCTTAACTCGATGAAGGCCATCTGGCTCAAGAACAAAGATGAGGTGACAGAAGAGGAGCACAATGAGTTCTACCGCCATCTCAGCCATGACTGGAATCCCCCTTTGTCTCATCTGCATATGAAGCTTGAGGGAGTGATCGAGTATGTGGCGCTGCTCTATATCCCATCAAAGGCGCCCTTCGATCTGTTCCGGCCGGAACGCAGGCATGGCATATCGCTTTACTGCAAGCGAGTGTTTATAATGGATGACTGTCAAGAGCTCTTTCCCGAATACCTCAGGTTTGTAAGGGGCGTTGTGGACGCACCCGATCTGAACCTGAATGTCAGCAGGGAAATACTCCAGCAGGACGCTGTTGTACGAAACATACGCAAAAACCTGGTAAAACGCGTATTAAGCCATCTTGCAGGGCTTGACGCCGAAAAATACGAGACATTCTGGAACGAATTTGGCGCCATATTGAAGGAAGGAGTTTATACCGACATAGAAAACAGGGAAAAACTGGCAGACCTGCTTCGATACAGGAGCACAGGCTCGGAAGGCAGGCTCATCAGCCTGAAGGATTATGTGGCAGGCATGAAACCGGACCAGGAAACCATCTACTACATAACGGGCGACGATATAACCTCGCTTGCCAACCATCCCCATCTTGAACGCCTCAAGGAGAAGGGCTACGATGTGCTGCTGATGGCCGATCCGGTGGACGAGTGGGTGGTGCAGGCCCTGACGGAGTACGACGGCAAGAAGCTCAAAAGCGCCGAAAAGGGAGACCTTGAGCTCGACAAGGTGGATGAAAAAAAGAAAGGGGAGTACGAAAAGCTTTTTCTTCACATAAAATCCGTGCTTGACGATCACATAAAGGAGGTACGGCCTTCGACCAGGCTTAAGGATTCTGTGGCGTGCCTTTCCGGCGACCAGTATGACATGAGCGCTTACATGGAGAAAATATTGAAGGCTTCAGGCCATAAGCTCCCTGAGAACAAACGGATCCTTGAGGTAAACCTGGAGCATCCTTATATGATATAGCACTTATAGGCGAAGGCGGTCGGGTGGAAGACCCCTCGAGGTTTTCAAGGCTTGTTGGAGATCTTATGGCCGCAAACCGGTCATGATATATATTCCACACCGGATAAACCATTGCAGGCCCCCGGTATGATACGGCAACACGCTGTGTCCCGGGGGCTTTTAATTTCCCGGCACAAAGGCTGCCCCTCACGGCTGAAGGTTACTGCTATAGCTGCTCCATCAATACCACCTGAAAACCGGCGCAAATGAATTGTGAACATGACGGTGTATGGGCCGGTCCGACAGATTCGGCAGATGGCTTGCCAACTTGTTGGATGGGAAAAGAGATTGACATAAGATGCCGGCCCTGCTAATTATTTTATCAGATTGCAAAAGCGGTTCTTTCCCGTCTTATCCTTCATAAGCAGCCGCATTGGCAGCCATGGCTTTGGGACATCGGAAGAATGGATTTTGATCTTTCCAGGGAACAGTCGATGGTGCGCAAAGAGGTTCGCGCCTTTGCCATGTCCGAAATAGCACCTGTTGCAGCCGAACTTGATGAAAAGGAAACCTTTTGCGTGGATCTCACCCGCAAAATGGGCGACATCGGCCTGTTTGGCATGTTCGTTTCAGAGCGGTACAACGGCCAGGGACTTGATTATCTCTCCTACATCATAGCTGTCGAAGAGATCGCAAGGATTGACGGATCACAGGCCGCAACCATAGCCGCAGGAAACTCTCTTGGCATTGGCCCCCTTTACTATTTCGGCACCGAAGAACAAAAGAAAAAATATCTTCCAAAACTTTGCAGCGGCCAGGGGCTGTGGGGCTTCGGCCTGACAGAGCCGTCGGCGGGTTCAGATGCGGGAGGCAGCAGGACCACTGCGGTGCGGGACGGCAACCAATGGGTAATCAACGGTTCCAAGATATTCATAACCAACGCCGCATGCGAGCTCTCGCTGGGCGTTACCGTACAGGCGGTTACCGGCACGAGGGACAACGGCAAGCCGGAATATAGCTGTTTCATCATAGAACACGGCACACCGGGATTTGATGCGGTTCCGATGCATGGCAAGATGATGTGGCGCGCATCCAATACCGCAGAGCTCTATTTCAACGATGTTCGGGTACCGGCCGAAAACCTTCTGGGAAAGAAAGGGGACGGATTTCACCAGATGCTTGCCACGCTTGACGGAGGCCGTCTTTCCATAGCTGCCATGGGCTTGGGCGGCGCCCAGGGGGCATATGAACTGGCATTAAAGTATGCAAAAAAAAGAGAGCAGTTCGGCCAGCCTATCAGCAAGTTCCAGGCTGTTGCATTCAAGCTTGCCGACAGTGCGATGGAAATAGAATGTGCGAGAAACCTCTTGTACAAGGCCTGCTGGCTGAGGGACAACAACCGGCCGTTTGCAAAGGAAGCCGCCATGGCCAAGCTGTACTGTTCCGAAACCATGGGCCGGGTGGTGGACCGGGCCGTACAGATTCACGGGGGCTACGGCCTGATGAAAGATTACCAGGTGGAACGGTTTTACCGGGATCAGAAACTTCTGGATATCGGAGAGGGCACCTCAGAGATACAGAGGCTGGTAATCTCAAGGCATATCGGCTGCTGAAAGAAATATTGCCAAAACAAAACTCATACATATACCGGGAACGCAGATCGGCAACCCCTGTACAGGAGCCAACCTGCCGGGATGCCGATTGCCGATGAAACAGATGAGAGGGTGGGTGACAGGATAAAAAGACTGCGCACTGAAAAGGGGATCACGCTGGAAGCGCTGGCCGATGCTACAGGATTTTCCGCCAAGGAGCTTGCAGCCTACGAAAACGGTACATCACAGCCACAGCTTGGCGCCCTGATGAAACTCTCAAGGGCGCTTGACACCATGTTCGGCAGGCTTATCTCAGGCGAAGGAGACAGGGATTTTGAAATAATACGAAAGGAAACCGGTATACCGACAGAACGAACGGCTACAAACGGACAAAAAAAAATATACAGCTATTTCAGCCTGGGCAGCAAAATCAAGGACCGGCACATGGAGCCGCTTATCGTTCACCTTGAAGAAAGCAGGGACGGAAAGTTGTCGGTGCATGACGGCGAAGAGTTTATATATGTTATTGAAGGCCCGGTAAAAGTTACGATAAACCATGAAACACACATACTTGAACCGGGGGACAGTGCATACTACAAGTCCGCCGTGCCGCACCTTATCTCTGCTGCTAAGGACAGGGCTGTGATACTGGCAGTTCTTTATGAATAAGGTGCCCCTGCAACACAAACACCTGACAACCGTCCATCCGTCTTGAGGGAGGATAAAAAAAAGAGCCCTTTATATATGGGAACCCAGCATTGTCCGGTTAGGTTTTTGCATGTAGCCGGGAGCCGGGTTGATCTTTAAAAAAATATTCATCCGGGGAGCAGCCGGATTCACGCAGTTCGTTCTGGAT